>CAJTKI010000019.1 GCA_910576875.1 uncultured Christensenella sp. | reverse complement strand
CAAATGGCATCTGGCGTCCGACGTGATGGGCTTCAAACCCCGAAACGACGTGCAGACGAAAGAGATCCAGCAAGCGTTGCGCGGCGGATACAACGACTATTGGCTCGCCGCGGACTGTCTGGAATTCACGTCGGACGTACACGGCGGATATTTGTTTGACGGAGACGGCGAAAAGATCGAGTTTCGCGGCATTCGCAGCGACTGCATCAATGATTTTGCAATCGATTACGTAGATCGTTATTCGCAGCAAAAACCGTTTTTTTTGATGATTTCGCAACTGGAACCGCACCATCAGAATCAAGCGCATACGTTCCAGTGCGCGGAAGGCGACGAAAAGGAATTCGAGGACTTCCCTTACCCGCAGGACTGCGTCGGACTCAAAGGCGACTACGCTGCCGAATACGCGCATTATCTCGCGTGTTGCAAACGACTGGATCAAAACTTTGCCGACATGATCGAAAAAATCAAGCAAAAAGGCATCTGGGACGATACCGTCGTCATCTACACGTCCGACCACGGATGCCATTTTAAGACCAGAAACTTCGAATACAAACGCAGCGCGCACGACGCGAGCACGCATATCCCGTTTGTCATGACGGGCGGCGGTCTGAAAAAATTGCAAGACGCCAGCCGATACGTCGGCAAACGCTTCGGCGGATTTGTCAGTCTGCTGGATCTGACGTCTACGATACTCGACATCGCCGGCGCGGAAATTCCCGAATCTTACCAAAGCGAAAGCGTGTTGCAAATGCTGCGCGCGGACAAAGGGCGCGACCATATCTTCATGCAGATCAGCGAATCCCAACTGGGACGGGCGATCATTACCGACCGCTACACGTACAGCGTCAAAGTACCGCTGTCGCTGGGCGTGCTGAAAGCCAAAGGAAAATTCTACAAAGAAGATCTGCTCTACGACAATCAAGCCGACCCCGCCCAACATCGCAATTTGATCCGCTCCAAAGCGCATAAAGCAATCCGTCGCGAACTGCGACGAAAATTGCTCGAAGACATCGAAAAGATCGAAGGCGTCAAACCGAAAATATTCTGATCCCGATCAAGCGTCCGAATTCGGACGCTTTTGTTTTTGCAGGCTGCCGTACGACGCAAATCCGTCCGATAAACGATATACAAACGCGCAAACGAAAAATCGTTTGCGCGTCGTTTTCCTATCAACCGTTATTTGACAGGCGGCGTACGTCTTTTATACGAAATGCGCGACATGCGACTTTGCGCAAGCGAACGGATTTTCGCCAATCGTCAATCGCAATGCTCGCGCGGCAAAAAGACTTTGACTTCGTAATTCTGCGTGACCAAACGCTTGATCTGCGACCGCTCGATCCTCCCCAACCCGACGAGTTGTCCCAACGCGTTGCCCAGCGCGCTCGCCTCCGCAGGTCCGGCGGATACGGGAATGCGCAAACAGTCCGCGATGCGCGCGTTGAGGTCGTCGTTGTTGGATCCGCCGCCGACGATGTACAAACGATCGTACGTCCTGCCCGTCAGACGGCACAGTTCCAGATACGCGCGTCCGTACGCGTCCGCAAGCGACTCATATACGCATCGCGCGATCGCGCCGATGCCTTGCAACGCGATCCCCTGATGCGCAAGCACGTATTCGGATACCGCATCCGCCATCTCGCACGGAAACGCAAACGCGGGATCGTCCGGATCGATGCGCGCGCCGCAATCCCGCGCCTGTCTTGCCATATCGGCGATCTGCGGATAATCCAGATCCATGCCCTGCGCGTTCCACTGACGGCGGCACTCCTGTATGATCCACATGCCCATGATATTGCGCAAAAAACGCACTTTGCCGTCAAACGCCAATTCGTTGGTATAGCGCGCATCGCGCGCCTCGTCGCGCAAGATCGCGCGCTCTTCGATTGCGCCGAACAGCGACCACGTGCCGCTGCTCAAAAAGAGCGGATATGCGTCCGACGACGGCGTGCCGAGCACCGCGCATGCGGTATCGTGCCCCGCGGTCGCGATCACGGGAAGATCGTACGCGATCCCGATCTGCGCCGCAATCTCCGGCTTGACGCATCCGATCGCAGACGACGTCTCGACCGTCTCGGGAAAGATATGCGTCGGAATGCCCAGCGCCGCGCAAAACGTTTCGTCGAATCCGCCCGCGCGCGTATACAATCCGCTCGTAGACGCGATCGTCGGCTCGGTCGCCGCCTTGCCCGTCAACAGATAGCCCAGCAATTGCGGCATAAACAACAGATGCCGCACGGCGGTAAAGTCCGTCCCTTCCCGCTTGCGCGCGATCAATTGATACGTCGTATTGAAATCGTTGTCGCATATGCCCGCGATGCGGAACAGTTCCGCCGCGCGATCCTGCAATCGGGCGCGCGTGCTCGCGTGGGCTTTGTCCCGATAATGGCGCGGATTCCCGATCGGCATGCCGTCGCGTCCGATCAACCCGAAGTCTACGCCCCAGGTATCGATCCCGACCGAATCCAACTTGCCGCACGTACGGTCGGCAAGGCGGATCGCCTGCACGGTTTCCCGCAGCAACGCGTCCAGATCCCAATACAATCTGCCGTCGCACTCGATTGCGCCGTTGGCAAAACGATGCACCGTTTGTTCGCGAATCCGCTCGCCGTCGCACTCGAATACGATGCCGCGTCCCGAACTCGCGCCCAAATCGATCGCCAAAACTCTCGCAAATTTTCCCATTCGCTACCAACCGTTGAACGTGTCGTCGATCTCTTTGACTTCTTCCGCCTGAATCGGACGGATGTCCGCAACCGCGCGCGCCATCAACACCGACCGCGCGGAATAATCCGCGACTTCCAGACGATCGAACGCCTTGGTCACGTTCTTGCCGATCGTCACGATGCACTCGTTATCGACGATCGCGACCGGAGCGGTCGTCTTCAATGTCCTCGCGATCGCATCATAATCGCGCAACGCCGCATACGGAACGCGCGCGACGTCTTTGAGCATCAGATAGCTTTCGGGAATCAGCCGTGCGTCGAAGCGTACGTTCGCCGTCGCAAATCCCATGATCGCCGCCGGCATCGATACGAATACCGCGCCCGCTTCGGGCGTGCGCTCCAAAATGCGCAAAATCAGATCGAGATAACGACACGGTTTGGACGCGGACACTTGTCCGCGCTCGTAGCGGACGATATCTTGTTCGCACAGATCGGCGGGCGCGTCGCAGTCGGCGTTAAACAATACGCCGTCCCCGTCGCGTACGGCAAGCGTGCCCCAGCCGCTGCCGACCAACTGTCCGCGATACGCGCGCTGCAAAAACGCGACCATTTCCGCGCGTTTGGCTCCGTCGCCCGCGCCGATTTGCCCGACGGCATACTCCGTGCGTTGCAACTCGATCCGCTCCGTCACGCGCTGCGCGCCGCCCAGCGTCTGCGCATGGAACAACGTCCTGCACAGATAGTCCAACGTCTCGTACATTGCCAACGCGCCGCGCATATCGCCCGCGCCGACCGTTGCGCCGTGATTGTCCATCATGACCGTACGGTACCCTTCGACAAAGCGCTCTTGAACGATATCGCCCAATTTGAGACTGCCCGGCAACGCATAACGCGATCCGGCGATCCGTCCGAGCGCGTCGGTATACACGCGCGCGCATCCCGCGTCGGGTACGATCCCGATACAGGCATATGCCACAGCCGCCGGCGCATGCGCGTGCACGATCGCCTTGACGTCTTTGCACGTGCGGTAAATGTTGGAATGGAACGGCAATTCCATCGACGGCGCATGCCGTCCGATCCGCGTGCCGTCCGGCAACACTTCGACGATGTCGTCGATCGTCAGCGTCCCTTTATCGATGCCGCTAGGCGTAATGAAGATATGTCCCCTTTCGTCGATCGCCGAAATATTGCCGCCCGAAGTCGTCGTCAACGCGTTGGAATAAACGCGCCGCATCGCTTCCAGCACCTGTTCTTTGACCGTCAGTTTGCCGATATTCATAAATATCTCCTATTTGGCTCAGCGGTACAGCGCGCCGTAATTGGCGCACGCTCTGTAATCCGCGCTTTCGGGATCCTGCGTCCCGAACGCCGTCCAGGCGTGCGGACGGAAAATCTTGCTCTCGTCCACATTGTGCATGCTGACGGGAATGCGCAGCATCGAAGCGAGCGTGATGATATCCGCGCCGATGTGTCCGTACGTAAACGCGCCGTGATTGGCGCCCCAGTTTGCCATGACGCTGTACACGTCCGCAAACGCGCCCTTGCCGGTCAATCGCGGCGCAAACCACGTGCTCGGCCATGTCGGATCGGTGCGATCCCACAGCGTGTTCTGCACGTCGTCCGGCACGGTGACCGTGTAACCTTCGGCGATCTGAATGACCGGACCGAGTCCGTCCACCATATTCATGCGCATCATCGTGACCGGAATCTCCGCTTCCGTCTTAAAATGCGAACTGAAACCGCCGCCGCGGAAATACCCGAGATTGGCTTGACACCAATCCGTCTTGGACAGACAGCCGTCGATATCCTTTTGGGTCATCTGCCACCACGGCTTGATGACGGGTTCGCCGGCGGCGTTGCGCGCCATCGCGGTGCCGTCCAGCGCCGCCGCGCCGCTGTTAATCAGATGCATGAATCCGTCTTTGGCTCTGCCGGTCGGTTTCCATCCCGTCACGCGCTCGATCGCCTGCGGCGACCAATACGTCCGCACGTCCGCAAACACGCTCGCGGTATAGCTCAACAGTTTTTCAAACAGCATCGACATGCCGTTGAGCGTATCGTTTTCGGTCGCCAATACGAGCGGCTCTTTTTTGCCGTTCCAATCGAACGACGAATTGAGAATCGCTTCGCTGAAATCGCCGTTGGGCAACCAGTCCGTCCACATCCGCTGTCCCTGGAAACCGCCGAGAATCGCGTTACGTCCCAAGGCTTCTTCGTGTCTGCCGATCGCGTCGAGTCGGGGATTGCCGAGCATGATGTCGCGGATCGCGAGCGTCATCTTGGCGATGAACTCCCACTGCGCGTCTTTCTCCGCGCGCGTCTTTTGGTCGACGTTGGGATCTTTGCCTTCTTTGCAGTTGGCTCGGATCCAGGCGAGTTCCTTGCGGTATTCCGCTTCGTCGTAGATGCCGAGCGTAATGCGACGGTGAATCTCGGACATATCCACCCATTCCGCGCGGATGCCGAAATACTTCTGCATCAGATTGCCGTCCAGGAAAGATCCGCCGATGCCCATCGATACGCTGCCCAAGCCGACGTACGCCTTGTTGCGCATCGAACCGACCGCGATCGCGGCTTTTGCAAATCGCAAAATCTTCTCCGCCACGTCGTCCGGAATCGTCTCATCGTCTTTGTCCTGCACGTCTTTGCCGTAAATCGCGAATGCCGGCAAGCCTCTCTGCGCATGGATCGCCATCGCCGCCGCCAAATACACCGCGCCGGGACGTTCGGTCGCGTTGAGTCCCCATACGGCTTTGACCGTATACGGATCCAGATCGATCGTCTCCGATCCGTAGCACCAGCACGGCGTCACGCTCAAAGTACCGACGACGTTTTGCGTATCGAAGAACTCCTTGCATTTCGCCGCTTCCGCGCCGCCGCCGATCGTCCCGTCGAAGACGACCGCTTGGACCGGTTCGCCGTCCGTATAGAACAGATTCTTCTCGATCAACTCTTTTGCGCATTGCGCCATTCTGCGCGTCTGCGCCTCCAATCCTTCGCGGATACCGCCCCATCTGCCGTCAATAATCGGTCTGATTCCTATCGTCGGTTTCATTGCATACTCCTTTCTTCTCGGTTTTCGGACTTCGCGCCGCCGCGCATCGCCGCTTCTGCTTTCTATTCTAATATATCCGTATCGAAATTTCCATACCTTTTGCGAAATTCCTATTGTATTTTTTATATTTTACGCGCGCGTTTCATATAAAATATCGCTCGCGCCATTTGTTTGCCTCTCGATCCGACGCCAACCGACGCGCCGCGCAATAAAAAACACGCCGTACGGCGTGTCTGTCGCGACGAATCGCTTTCGGATCGATCGGGCGTTATTGTCTAGACGGTTTGCGTTTAACGCTTGTTCGCGCTCGGACGGCTCTCGTCGATGCGCAAGTTGGCGACGTTGCGCTCGTACGGGCTGACGGCAATGCCGACGTTGAGAAATCTGCCGATTTCGTACGCTCTCCAAGGCGCTTCTTCCTTGGGCGGATAGACGATAAAAGACATCTTTTCCTGCGTAACCGGATGCGCAAAACGGATTTCGTACGCCCATAGCGCAAGCGGATTGCGGCAAGTCTTGGGATCCGCGCCGTACTTCGCGTCGCCGAACAGCGGACACCCGATCGACGCCATCTGGACGCGGATCTGATGCGAACGCCCCGTATGCAACATGACCTTGACGAGCGAATAATTCTGTACCGTATCGAGCACGGCATAATCGAGCTCCGCGCGCTTGGCGCCGTCCGTCAACTGCGGAACGATGCGCACGACGTTGCGAGCTTCGTCTTTTTTGAGATAATGCACGAGATTGCCCTGACGCTGTTTGGGCGTACCGCAGACGACGCACAAGTACTTTTTCTCGAACGTGCCGTCCTGTATCTGCTCGCACAGACGTTTGGCGGCTTTGGACGTCTTGGCAAATACCATGACCCCGCCCGTCGGTCGGTCGAGTCGATGTACGAGTCCAGCGTACGCCTCGCCCTGCTTGCCGTATTTGTCGATCAGATAGTCTTTGACCGCGCGCAACATGTCGTAGTCCTGCGAGCTGTCCGCCTGCGTCGGGATATTCTGCGGTTTCACGACGACGAGAATATGATTGTCCTCGTGCAATACCGCCAAATCATGATAATCGAAATTGTACATAGTATCCTTATTTCGCCTGCCACAGTCCGCTGCATCCGCACGGCAAGACGATATTCTCCTTTGTCGGTAGTCCGATCTCGTACGATTCGCAAGAGCCGCCGAAGCGTTGCAATGCGATCGTCAAGATGTTTTCGATTACGGTCGGCTGCAAACCCGTCGTATAGGAATTGATCAAAAAGAACAACGGCTTTTCGCTGAGCACCTGCGTGCACGCCTGCACCAAATCGCACAGATTCTCTTCCAGTTTCCAGACCTCTTTGCCCGCGCCCCTGCCGTACGACGGCGGATCCATGACGATCGCGTCATAGCGATTGCCGCGACGGATTTCGCGCGCGATGAATTTGGCGCAGTCGTCGACGATATACCGAATCCGATCGTTGGGCACCGCGCTGAGCGAAGCGTTGAGCTTGGCGCGTTCGACCATGGCTTTGGCGGCGTCTACATGCGTGACCTGCGCGCCGACCTTGGCGCACGCCACCGTCGCGCCGCCCGTATACGCAAACAGATTGAGCACGCGGATCGGTCGTCCCGCCGATGCGATCAAGTGCTGCATCGCGTCCCAGTTGACGGCTTGTTCGGGAAACAGTCCGGTATGCTTGAATCCCATCAGTTTGAGCCGAAACGTAAGTCCCTTGCGCGACACGTCGAATTCGTCTACCTGTCCGCGCCGCAGCTCCCACCGTCCGCCGCCGCTGCTGCTGCGCAGATACCGCGCGTTCAGCCCCGGATACGCGTCCAGATCCTGCCGCGCGTGCCAGATCACTTGCGGATCGGGACGCAACAGCACCAGCTTGCCCCACCGCTCCAACTTCTGTCCGTCGCCGGTGGCAAGGATCTCGTAATCCGTCCAGTCTTTTGCCGCGCGAATCATATTTTGCGCACGCCGATGCGGACGCTGTGTCCGTTGATATCCCAATCTTTGGCATACATGTCGTCGGCGACGCGCTGTTCCATCGCGTCCGCCAGCACGCTCGGTGCGATCCAACTCTGCGCCGATACGACGCGCGCGACTTCTTCGTCTCCGCAGTACCCTACGACGATATGATCGGTCACTTCGAAGCCCGCTTCCTTGCGCATCGTCTGCACTTTGGAAACGATCTCGCGCGCAATGCCTTCGTCGATCAACGCGGGCGTAAGCGTCGTGTCGAGCACGACGGTCATATTGCCTTCCTGTTCAAAGGCGAATCCCGCCTTGTTGACCGGCGTGATCAACAAATCTTCTTCGCCGACCTCGACCGCGCCGCCGTCCACGGCAAGCGAACAACGTCCGCCCGCCTGCACCGTCTCGACGATCGCCGTCGCATCCGGACACGTCGCGAGATACGCGCGAATCGCCTGCAACTGCTTGCCGTATTTGGGACCGAGCGTTTTGAGATTGGGTTTGAGTTCGTATCCCAAGAAACGCGTCTTGTCTTTCTCGAACGCGCAGGATTTGACGTTCAGCTCGTCCGCGATCAAATTGCGCATGTCCGGATCGTGCAGTTCCGCATCCGTCAACACGTACATCGATTCGAGCGGCTGACGAATCTTCAAATTGGCTTTGCTGCGTCCGGCGCGTCCGACGACGACGGCTTTGAGCACGACGCGCATGTCGTCTTCCAAGTCCTTGTCTATGCGCGTCAAATCCGCCTGCGGATACGCGCACAGATGCACGCTCTGCGGCGCGTCGGGATATTGGGTCACGACCAGATTGCGATACATGCTCTCCGCCATAAACGGCACGAACGGCGCAATCAGTTTGCTCATCTGCACGAGCACGTGATAGAGCGTCGTATATGCGGCGGCTTTGTCCGCGCTCATCTCCTTGCCCCAATACCGCTCTCTGCCGCGACGGATGTACCAATTGGACAAATGATCGGTAAACTCTTCGATCGCGCGGGCGCTCTCGGTGATGCGGTAGTGTTCCAAATTCTGATCCACGGTCGCAATCAACGTATTCAGGTGGGACAAAATCCAACGATCCATATGCGTCAACGCGCATTTGTCGAGCGCATACTGCTTGGGATCGTATCCGTCGATATTGGCGTACAGGACGAAGAACGAATACGCGTTCCACAACGTCCCCATAAACTTGCGCTGGCATTCGCTGACGTTGTCCGCGCTGAACCGCGTGGGAAGCCATGGCGCGGAAGACGAATAGAAGTACCAACGCACCGCGTCCGCGCCCTGCGCGTCGAGCACCGACCACGGATCCACGACGTTGCCCTTGTGTTTGGACATCTTGATGCCGTCCTTGTCGTTGACGTGTCCGAGCACGATGCAGTTCTTGAACGGCGCGCGATCGAACAGCAACGTCGAGATCGCAAGCAACGTATAGAACCAGCCGCGCGTCTGATCGACCGCTTCGCTGATAAAGTCTGCGGGGAAATCCTGCTCGAACAGTTCCTTGTTCTCGAACGGATAATGCAGCTGCGCAAACGGCATGCTGCCGCTGTCGAACCAACAATCCAATACTTCGGGCGTGCGCCGCATTTGCGCGCCGCATTTGGAACACGGAATCGCGATCGGATCGAGATACGGTTTGTGCAACTCGACGTCGTGATCCAATCCGGCGGCTTCGCGCAGCTCTTGTCTGGAACCGATCACGCGGATTTCTCCGCAATCGGGACAGACCCAGATCGGCAACGGCGTGCCCCAATAACGTTCGCGCGAAATGCCCCAGTCGATGACGTTCTCCAAGAAATTGCCCATGCGACCCGTACCGATCGTCGCCGGCATCCAGTTGACGGTCGCGTTGTTGGCGAGCAACTTGTCGCGCACGGCGGTCATCTTGATAAACCAACTGCTGCGCGCATAGTACAGCAACGGCGTATCGCACCGCCAACAGAACGGGTAGCTGTGCTCGAACATCAGTTCCTTAAACAGCAATCCGCGCTCGCGCAGACTGTCGATCACCAAGCGGTCTCCGTCTTTGACGAAAATGCCCTGCAAATGCAGACCTTCTTTTTCTCCGGTGCCCGCGACGAAATGTCCGCGATCGTCCACCATCTGCAAGAACGGCAACCCGTAACGACGTCCGACATTGGCGTCGTCTTCGCCGAACGCGGGCGCGATGTGTACGATGCCGCTGCCGTCGGTCAGCGTCACGTATCCGTCGCAAGTCACGTAATACGCCTTGTCTTTGCCGTCGTAACAATCGAACAACGGCTCGTACGCTTCGTATTCGTATTCCTTGCCGAGCTTGGTTTCCAGTACTTCGTACTCGCCCAGCAACGACGGCGCGAGCGCGGCGGCAAGCACGAGCACTTCGCCGTCCTTGCGCACGGTCACGTATTCTTCGTCTCCGTTCATACAAAGCGCGACGTTGCTCGGCAACGTCCACGGCGTCGTCGTCCAGGCCAGGAAATATCCTTCGCGCTCTTTGCGCTTGAATTTGACGAATACCGACTTTTCCTTGACGTCTTTGTATCCTTGGGCGACTTCGTGCGAAGACAGCGCCGTCCCGCACCGCGGACAGTACGGCACGATTTTATGTCCCTTGTACAGCAATCCCTGATCCGCGATCTTTTTCAGCGCCCACCAGACCGACTCGATGTAATTGTCGTCGTACGTGATGTACGGATTGTCCATATCGACCCAATAGCCGACGCGGTCGGACATTTTTTCCCACTCGCCTTTATATTTCCAAACGCTCTCTTTACACTTGGCGATGAACGGCTCGATGCCGTATTTTTCGATCTCCTGCTTGCCGTCGATGCCGAGCAGTTTTTCCACTTCCAACTCCACGGGGAGACCGTGCGTATCCCATCCCGCTTTGCGCAAAACGTGATATCCTTTCATCGTCTTGTAACGCGGAATCAAATCCTTGATGACGCGCGTCAAAATATGTCCGATATGCGGTTTGCCGTTTGCAGTGGGCGGACCGTCGTAAAACGTAAATTCTTCGCCGTCGGCATTCTTGTCGATGCTCTTTTCGAAAATGCGGTTTTGTTTCCAAAACTCCAAAATTTCCCGTTCTCTGGCACAAAAGTTCATGCCGGAATCCACTTTGTTATACATCAAAACCTCCGAATAGGTGCTTGCGTTTGCTATCTTCGCGTATGCCCGCCGACGCGGGGCTTGTCCGACGGCGCATCGGATCGCGCCGAATCGGGACGTCATTCCTGCTCCGGCTCTTCCTGTTGCGGCTCGGAGCGCACGACTTCGACCTGCGTGACCTTGTGGTACTCGGTACGCTTGACCGTCAACGTCAGATTTTCGAAATCGACGACGTCGCCCACCGCCGGCACTCTGCCCAGCAGCATGACGACGAAACCGCTGACGGTGACCGGTTCGTATTCGTACTCGTCGGCGTTGGCTTGGAAAAACTCAAAGAATTCTTCCAGATTCGCATCGCCTTGCACGACGTATTTGTCGTCCGTGAGTTTGACGAACTCTTCGACGACTTCGTCGTGTTCGTCCCAGATCTCGCCGACCAATTCTTCCAAAATGTCTTCGAGCGTCACGATGCCCATCGTCCCGCCGAATTCGTCCACGACGATCGCCAGATGCGTCTTGGCTTTCTGCAAGCGCCGCAACAAAATGGAAATCTTCATCAACGGCGTCGCGTAGACGACGTTTTTGCAGATGAGCTTGTTCATCGACTTCGCGCCGTCCATGTAGGCTTTATAGAAATCCTTTTCGTTGATGACGCCGACGATCGTATCGATGCTGTCCTTATACACCGGCAAACGCGAAAAACCGCTCTCGACGAACACTTTGAGCACGTCCTGCATCTTGGCGGAAATCTCGATCGCCTCCACGTCCACGCGCGGCGTCAGCACGTCCGTCACGGTCAGATCGTCGAATTCGATCGCGGAACGGATCAATTCCCCTTCGTACGCGTCCAAACCGCCCTCGGTCTGCGCTTCGTCCACGATCGTGATCAGCTCTTCGTCGGTAATGTTGGAATCGTCGCGTTTCTTGAAAATTTTGCCGACCAAAATCTGCCACAGTTTGAACAGGCAGTTGAGCGGATACAGCAAATAGTAAATGCCCAAAACCATCGGCGCGACGAGCTTGGCGAAATATTCCGGAGAACGCTTGGCGATCGTCTTGGGCGTAATTTCGCCGAAGATCAAGACCGCAACCGTCATGACCGCCGTCGAAACGGTATTGGACACGCTTGCGTCCTCGATCAGTTTTGCAAACAAAATGGTCGCCAGCGTCGTCGCCAGAATATTGACCAGGTTGTTGCCGATCAGGATCGTGGAAATCAGACCGTCGTAATTGTCGCTCAAACGCACGACGAGACGGGAACGCTTGTCCTTGTTCTCCGCCATATTTTTCAGGCGGATTTTATTCAGAGAAGAAAACGCGGTTTCCGTCGCCGAAAAGAATCCCGAAAACAGGATACAGATCACGATTGCAATAGATAGTAAAGGAATCTCCATAGTTGCGCTTTGCGTGCAACCTCCTTGATGAATTTTATATATTATATATCATGCGGGCGTATATGTAAAGCAAATTGTGACGGAAATCTCGTCGCGTGCGCCTGCAAACCGTCGAAATTTACACGAAAACAACGCAAAATCGCCGCCGCACACGCATGCGGCGGCGACGCCTACACGCGAGTATACGAGACGGCGGCGCCGTTGCCGCGCGCCGCGTAAATCCCGACGCTTCGACTTCCCCAAATACCGAGCGCGCTTGCGAGCACGGGTCGGGGCGTGTATGTTTTGACGGACAACCCGCACGAATGCGTGAGTTGTTGCGGCGTGTTGACAACGACCGCGTCGACGCCGCGCGACAACAAATGACTGCGGCATGCGAGCGCGTCGCTGCGGGAGCGGAAAACGATCAGAATGTACTGCATGACAATCCTCCGGGTATAAAATGTAACCCGCTCCTAATACAATATACTGTTGCCGTCGGCAAAACGTGTCAATCGCCGAAAAACGACGGTCCGTGTCGGCAACGCATAAGGGGGTCGTATGATATATTTTGACAACGCAGCCACTTCGAGATTCAAACCGCGCGTATTGTTCGACGCGATGTTCCGCAGACTCAATCATTCCGCCAACCCCGGACGCGGCGGACACGACGACGCGATCGACGCGGCGATCGCCGTCCAAGAAGCGCGCGCGACGATCAAGGAAATCTTCGGCGCGCCCGAAGAATACGGCGTCGTCTTTACATCCAACTGCACCGAAGCGCTCAATCTGGCGATACTCGGCTATCTGCGCGCGCTCGACGACGGTCCGATCCACGTCGTCACCACCGTCAACGAACACAATTCCGTCTTGCGTCCGCTGCATCGCGCGGTATTCGAAAAAGACGTGCGCGTCAGCATCGCCGCGCCGCGCAAAGACGGCGGAATCGGCGCCAACGAAATCGCGCAGGCGCTCACGCCGCAGACCCGTCTGGTCTGCGTCAACCATATCTCCAACGTGACCGGCGCAATCTCCGACGTCGAAGAAATCGGCAGACTGTGCCGCGCGCGCGGCATCGCGTATCTCGTCGATACCGCCCAATCCGCCGGACATCTGCCGATGAACGTCAAAGCATGGGGCGCGGACTTCGTCGCGTGCGCGGGACACAAAGGACTGCACGGCAGTCAGGGAACGGGACTGTTGATCGTCAATCCGCAATACCCGTTGACGCCGCTCAAATTCGGCGGAACCGGCACCCAAAGCGACATGCTCGACCAGCCGACCGATATTCCGGAAGGATACGAATGCGGAACGCTCAACGCGGTCGGTATCTGCGGACTCGCCGCGGCCGCCCAATGGACGCACGAGCATCTGAGCCAAATCAATTTGCATACGCGCTATCTGACCGGAGAGCTGTTGTACGGACTCAAACAAATCCCCGATCTCACGCTCTATACTCAATCCAACAGCGGCGTCGTATCGTTCAATTTGGGCGAACTGTCTTCCGCCGACACGGGAGATTTGCTCAACGCGCGCGGTTTTGCGGTGCGTTGCGGACTGCATTGCGCGCCGTTGATCCACAAGCATCTGCAAACCGAACAGCGCGGCACGGTGCGCGTCAGCATCGGATACAACAACAATATCGATCAGGTACGTCAGTTGTTGCATACGATCGCGCAAATCCGTTCCAATGCGTCCCAATAAGATACAAACTTGCGCTCGCTCGTATTTTGTTGCAAGAAAATCGACGAAAAAAGCCGATTTAAGACGAAAACAACCCAAATTCGCCCTTTTCCACGGCTTTCGCATCTCTATATGATACAAGCGATCGCTTGTTCGTACTATTGTTTAAGCATCGCAATCAACTGCGCGAGACGGGCACGCGCCTGCGGATCGAGCATGCCGGACGCCGACTGATAAAACCGATCGAGCGCATCGTTGTCCAACGTCCCTTGCGCGCGGGACTGCGCGGCAACCTGAAAGAGTCGATCGCGCAACTGATCGTCGCTCATCCCCATATAGCCGTTGAGCTGACGGGTCAAATCTTCCTGTTGCGCCGTCGGATCGACGTGCGGGATACGCGTCCGATCGGAACGCTCGGACGTAGGTTGAGAATAAAAAGACTGTTTCTTCATAAACGACTCCTGCCGACGCATGCAGCGTCACACAATACTGTATGCAGGCATATCGTGAAATGTGTATTACGGAGGTAGCTTATGACACCGGATCAAATGATGGCAATGATACAGGCAATGAACGGCAACGGCGGCGCGTCCGCGGACGGCGCCAATCCGTTTGCGGCAATGGCGGGATCCAATCCGATCGCGGCATTGCTGCCCCAGCTGATGCAGATGCAGCAGCGCAACGTCCAACCGCAACAGCCGCAAGCGCCCGTACAAGGCGAAAACAAATCGCCCGCGGACGACACGCAAATCAACTTTGCACTGCATCGACTCTATCCGGACGAAGAAGAAATCCCGAGCGTCTGAACGCTCCGATCGCAATCCGCGCGCGGTTTGCGCGATCAAACGGTATCCGATATTTCCCGCTGTCGCGGCGCGCTCAGCGCCGCGTATAATTTGCGCCGCAACTGCGCGAGCGATACGTCCGCAAGACTGCGTTCGGAACGCGGCGTCACGATGTCGCACCGATACGCTGCGCGCACGGGCGATCCCGCAAGCACAAAGATCCGATCGGACAACATCAGCGCTTCTTCCGGATCGTGCGTCGCCCAAACGACGGTACGCGGCGAATCTTGCAACAACTCGATCAACGACGCAAGAATTTCGCTTTTCAAGCCGATATCGAGCCCGCGGAACGGCTCGTCCATCAACAACGGATTGCCGCCGTGGCAAAACGCGCGCGCCAACGCGACGCGCCCTTGTTCGCCGCCGCTGAGCGTCAACGGCATCCGATCGAGCAGATGCGATATATGCAGACACGCGCAATAGCGTTCGATGCGTTTGTCCGCCTGTTCGCGCGGGAGTCCGGACAGCACGAACCGCAAATTCTCGCGCACGCAAATCCCGCCGATCAAACGCGGTTGCTGATAGACGTACGCCGCGCCGTCGGACGGCATTTCGATCTGTCCGCAATACGGCAACTGTCCTGCAAGCGCATGCAACAGCGTCGTTTTACCCACGCCGGACGCGCCCATCAGACAAGTCACGCCGTTATCCGGAAATTCCGCCTGCCAATCGCGATATACCGCACGATCGCCGTATGCGATGTTCAATCGTTCAATCCGCATACCGTCTCCTTTGCGTCGCGCGCAAACACAGCGCCGCGATGCCTTCCAACGCCGCTCCGAGCGCAACGGCGACCAGCGTCCAAGCAAACAACTGCGCCGTATCCAAATAAACTTTGCTCAACTGCATATGCAATCCCATGCCGGCGCGCGTCTGCGCAAGCACTTCCGCCGCAATAATCAATTTTAACGTCAGTCCCAGCGTCGACCGTACCGCAGTCCATACGGACGGCAACATTTCGGGCAAATACAAACGCCGAATCTGCGTACGCATCGGCACGCGGTACGCGCGCGCCATTTCGCACAGTTGCGGATCGACGCCGACGATCGCCGCATGCAACGAGGTGTGCAACATCGGATAAATCACGACGCACGCAACCGGAATCGGCGCAACCTGCGGCGCAAACCAAAGCACCGCCAACAGAATAATCGACATCGTCGGCACGACGCGCGAAATCGCGACGATCGGCGCAAGCAAACGCGCAATCGGCTTGCACCGCGCGGCGGCCGCCGCTGTACAGATCGCGGCGACAAAACAAATCGCGTACGCAGCCGCGCTGCGCAATATCGTCCCGCCGACGGCGGCATAGAACGATCCCTGCGCCAACAGCTTTCCCAGCGCGCGCATCGTCGCGCCGACGCTCGGCACGATCAAATCCACGCCGATCGCAGCGGCAACGATCGCCCAGATCGCAATCGCCGCGCCCAGCGCGATCAGCGGATACAATACTGTAGCAATCCAACGATTGCGTCGCGCCTTCCGATCCGACTTAGGCACGGTAGAACGCATCTTCGGGCATCTTTCCGCCGACGGCGGCGGGTTGCAGTTCGTAGACGGCGCGCAACGTCGACTCCAAGATTGCGCGCGACGCGGGCATCTCCGCATATCCGACGTTGCAACGCTCGATAACGCGCGCAGGCAACGTCTGCGGCAACGACGTCTGCGGATAGATCGCGCGCACGGCGCCGATCGCCTCGTCCGCGTGTTGCGACAGATAGTCCGCGTTGGTTTGCATCCAAGCGTCCAAAGCCGCCGCCCAGTCCCGATCC
Organism: uncultured Christensenella sp.; assembly: GCA_910576875.1. Classification (GTDB taxonomy): domain Bacteria; phylum Bacillota; class Clostridia; order Christensenellales; family UBA3700; genus MGBC101980. Next base: position 6,512 of record CAJTKI010000019.1, on the reverse strand, counting down.
GCCAACAACTCGTTGCGGACGATCAACACCGCCTGCGCATAGCCGACATGTGCGGAATCGGTATGCGACTGCCATAAGCTTTGCAGATCCAGCACTTCGACCAACCCCTTGCCGACCGCGGCGCTTACGGCGGGTTCGCCGACGATCCCGTACATCGATTTGCCTTGCGCGCGCGCCTGCATCAAACGGGCGATCACCGCGGAGCCTTCATTCGCGTATTCGAGCGTTACGCCGCCCGCGGACGCATTGGTCGCGATGCCTTCCGCCAGCAACAGCGCGCGAAATATAAATTCGGGCAACTTGCCCTGTCCGATGCTTACGACTTGTTTGCCGACCAGCTCGCCCGGCTCGCGCACCGAATCGTCCGTCCCGATCATATACAGATTGCCGGACGTCACGATGCCCGCGACTGCATACGGCAATCCCGCGCCGATCAGCGTCGCCGCCTCGTTGGCGGGCAAAATCGCCATATCCGCGTCCTTTGCGCGCGCCGCGACCTGATCCGCGGGCACGATCGACACGTCGACCGCTTTGCCGCCGATCGATCCGACATGCGCCGTCTGCGCCGCCGCCAACGCCGTCGCGCCGTCCGGCGCGATCATCGTCAGCGCACCGGAATCGTCCGGCGCGCATCCCGCAAAACACGTCGTCGCCGCGATCATGCACGCGACGCATGCGATGTAGATCCAAATGCGTTTTTTCATATGTCCGCTCCTATATCTCGATGCTCGTGACGGCGGATTTGACGTACACTTCGTCCAATCTGCCGAGCTTGCCCGCAAGCGCGGAAATGTCCTGCGCGCTCGCTTTGACGATGACGCCGATCGTATTGATCCCGCTTGCGCGATCGGGCACGCCCATGCGTCCGACGATGATGCGCGCAAACTGCGACAAAATCTGTTGTACCTTGATCGCTTGCGCCGGATTGTCGCGCAATACGATGCCGATGACTGCGATGCGTTGTGTCTCCATGTTTCCCCCGTCAAAAATGCCCGATCCGCGCAAGGCAAATCGGGCAACCGTCGTATGTTGTCGTACTTCCTTCCTGTCCGAGCGCGTCGTTCATTCGGTATCGTTGTCATACCGGATCCCGGGGACGCAACGCGTGCCGGGGATTCGGATACAGTTATTGTACGCGCACGGGCGCGCAATGTCAAGCGTTATGCCAGCGTCTGCAACGCGCGCACGACGTACGGATCGCGATCGTACGGTCTGACCGACGTATCGCGGATGAGATTGTCGCCCGTCGGCTCGAACCCGTTGCCGTGCAGATTGCGCGTAAAGACGGTATTGCCGCTCTCGTCGTAGCCCGGGACGTAGAAATATCCGTTCGTAATATACATTTCGTACATCGTCCGATTGAACTCGAACGTAAACGTAATCTGCGACACGCCCTTGCCGAACGTCTTGGTACCGATCAGCGGCACGTTGTCGTAATGCGTCAAAGCGCCGATCGTCGCTTCGGATGCCGACGCGCTGTTGCCGTTGCAAAGAATCGCAACGCGGAAGCCCGGCACCTTGCTCGCCATATGCGGCAACGAATACATCTTGGGCGTTTCGCGGCTTCCCAGCTCTACGTCTCGGTCGGAATCCACATAATATTCTTCCATCTTGCCGTAACCGGCATTGGAATTGAGTCGCATGACTTGCTTGGGCGCGCTGTCCTGCAACAAGCTCCCGACGACCGCGCCGCAGACAAGCACGTTGCCGCCGCCGTTATCCCGCAGATCGAGAATGAGTTTGCTCGGCGAAGCCGGATCCTCTACAAAGCTTTCCAGACATTCCATATAATCCTGCAAGCCCTGTTCGGTGAATTCCGTAAAACGGATCATCGCCGTATCCGTCGATCCGATCTCGGACGGCGAATAGTAGAACGCCGCGCGCTCCTTGGCGACGCGTTTGGGAATGATAAACTCGTAAAGCACCGTTTCCGCCGTGCCGTCGATCTCCGCCTGCGCCTGAACATATACGGTGATATACCGATCCGCGGTATCGACATAGTCGGACAACTGCGCGACGCTGACGTTGGTCATGTCGATCAATTGCGACGATGCAAAGAACGGATTGGGGCTCGTCACTTTCGTCGGGCTCATATACGCGATCCGATCGCCGCGTTGCATCCGAACGTCCGAAACGTTGTAATACACGCTGCCGTCCGATCGGAACATCCGATTGGCGCCCACCGACGCGGCGGACGTGCCCTCGCGCACTTCGCTGATAAACATGCCGTACGTCAAAGGATTGGCGCGCACGACGGCTTGCTGGAACGACAACCCGTATACGGCGCGCTCTTCGTTGAGCGGGGTTAGGTCGTAAACGCCGGTAAATCGATCCACCTGTCCCAGCATGCCCGCCGTCGCGTACAGCTGGAATTCTTCAAACGAAATATCTTCGATGTAATACTGTTTGAGCAGTTCGTACGCCTCGACCAACAACGGCATGTCGCCGTTGATACCGTTGCTCTGTCCGACCCAGTACCCGATCAGAGACGACAGCACGATCGCGACGACCAACAGCACAACGATCGGCCAAATGCGGCGTTTGCGCGGCGCGTAATCCTGCGACGGACGGTAATCCGGTTCGCGCGACGCGCCGGACTCGTTTTGCTGTTCGAACAAATCGTCGTCTAAAATACCCATAACCAATGACTCCTTCTATGCGACCGCGTCAGATGCGGTTGACTTTATCGGCATACGCTTGTTCGCGCACCGCTTTGGCGACCGCTTCGCCGACGCGGGGATCGAACGCTTTGGGCAGGATATAATCCGCAGTCAGCTCCTGCTCCGATACGAGATCCGCGATCGCCTGCGCGGCGGCGCGTTTCATGTTTTCGGTAATACTGCTCGCACGCGCGTCTAACGCGCCGCGGAATATGCCCGGGAACGCAAGCACGTTGTTGATCTGATTGGGATAATCCGACCGTCCCGTGCCGATCACCGCGGCGCCGCCCAGTTTCGCCTGATCGGGGAAAATCTCCGGATCGGGATTGGACATCGCGAAGACCATCGCATGCGGCGCCATCGACGACACCATCTGCGCGGTCACCGTGCCTGGACCGCTGACGCCGACCAACGCGTCGCTGCCGCGCAACGCTTCGGCGATCCCGCCCGTACGACGGTTGCGATTGGTCAACCGCGCAAGTTCCTGCTTGGAAAAATCCATGCGTTCCCGTCCGGGATAGAGTATGCCCGTTCGGTCCGCCATTATAATATCGCCGACGCCGCTTGCAAGCAAAAGTTTTGCAATCGCCGCGCCCGCGGCGCCCGTGCCGAGGATCGTCACCGTAATGTCCTGCATGCGTTTGCCGACGAGTTTCAACGCGTTGGTCATCGCGGCGAGCACGACGATCGCGGTACCGTGCTGGTCGTCATGGAATACCGGAATATCCAGTTTTTCTTTGAGCGCCTGCTCGATGACGAAACAGCGCGGCGCGGAAATATCTTCCAGATTGATCCCGCCGAACGACGGCGCGATCGCGACGCACGTATCGATGATCTGTTGGGTATCCTGCGTGGAAAGCACGATCGGCACCGCGTCCACGCCGCCGAAACGATGGAACAGCACGCATTTGCCTTCCATGACCGGCATGCCGGCGACGCCGCCGATATTGCCCAGTCCGAGTACCGCGCTGCCGTCGCTGACGACCGCGACCGTATTGTGCCGTCTCGTATAGACGTAGCTGAGCGACGCGTCTTTTGCGATCTCCAAGCACGGCTGCGCGACGCCCGGCGTGTATGCGAGCGACAAATCTTCCGCGTTGTTGACCGGCACGCGCGGCACGACCTCGATCTTACCCGCCCACTGTCTGTGCATATCCAATGCTTTGCTCATATCGTATTCTCCTTTTGCGGCGCACCGATCCGGTATCCGCTCGCCGCATCGAAATAATGCGGTCTGAATTGTTTTGTCTTTGTATCGCATGCCAGCGCGACCGTCGCGCCGAGATATATTTCGTCGATCGGCGCAACCGCGGGAATCCGCGCGCCGTCGTCCGTCTCCATATACCATCCCTGCGCGTCCCGCCGCAAGATTGCAGCGTCCTCGACGTCGCCCGTCGCCAGATATACGCCGATATGCCGCGGCGCGCGCAACATCTCGTCCAAGGTCTCCGCCTGCTGAACCAGCACGCCGCGCTCCAAGATTCCGATGCGATCCCATCGCATCGCATCCGCGTCCGCCGCGCATCGGGTCGCGACTATCCAAGTCGCGCGATCCGTCGCCCCGAACGCCGCCGTCATCGCGTATGCGTCCGTACGCTGCGCATCGTCCAACGTCGCAAACGGATCGTCCAACAAGCGCGCGCCGACGTCCCGCAGACAACATCGTCCGACTCGCGCGCACGCGCGTTGCATTGCGTTCAATTTTCCGTACGGCGTATCGATCGCGCCCGTCAGATCGAAGGCTTGCGCGATCCGATCGATCCGTTGCTCGATCTGCGTTGCGTCCGCGCCGTGCAGACGCAACACGCGCTGCCATTGCTTGCGCACGCTCACGCGCGCGGCAAACGACTCGTCCCCGAACGTCATCGCCATGTTCCGATCCCTTTGCCGAATGCGTCGCATATCCGTGCCGTCCACGCAGATGCTGCCGCAGGTCAAGGTTTCGATCCCGCAGATCGTCTTGCACAGCGCCGTTTTGCCGCTGCCCGACCGTCCGAGCCACAGATACCGTCCGCCCGCATCCAACGTCGTCGTCACGCATCGCACCGCATCGTAACCGCCTGCATAACGCATCGCCGCGTCTTGCAGACGGATCGCGCTGCCGCGCGTCGTATCCGTATCCCGAGCGTTCGCCCCGACGTCGTCTCGTCCCATATGCCTATTATATCGTCCGCAGCGCGGATTGACAAGCGAATCTTGCAAAAAGGGACGCCGTCGACGTCCCTTGATCCTTGTCCGATCGTCCGGCAAACAGGCTTGCGGACGCTTGCAAAGCACGGTTACAATCCCCTACGCAATCCGATTTTACTCAGACGGCGCATCCTGCGCCGATCCGGACGCGTCGCGTTGCGCGGCGGCATCCGCGCCGCGGTATCGCGCGACGACTAATTCGATCCGGCGGCGGAACGCCTTAGACGACAACGCCAACGCGCTTGCCGCGATCGCAATCGCGCCGTCCGGCCAAACGTACAACGAATTATACGTCAGGCTGTACACCCACGGACTGGCAAAGCCGTACTCCGCGCCGTACGATCCGAAATAGATCGCTCCCGACAGCAGATGACACGCAAATCTGCCGCATACGCCGATCAACAACCCCATCGCGACCGCCAGCGCCGGATACCGATTGAGTTTGGTATTGCGCAGCACGCCCGACAGTCCGATCAACGCAAACGCAAGCGGATAATCCAACAGATACTGGATCGGATGCACGACCCACGGATCGGTGATCGACTGCAACAGCCCGAACACGAGTCCGCACAGCACTCCTTTTTTCCATCCGAACATATACGCGTAGATCGCCAACGGCGCCAGTTGCGCGAGCGTGATCGATCCGCCGTACGGCGCCTTAAACATGCGCACGTAACTCAGCGCAAACGAGATCGCGATACAGATCGCCGCATAGACGATCTCCATCGTATGCGCGCGCCCTGTCACCTTGCGTCGATCGACCAACGCCGCCAATACGAACGCCCCGATCACGATCGTCAGAAAGCCGATCAAAATCCACATCTGATATTGCTCGGCAAAACTCTCGTCTCGAAATTCCTGTACGATCGCGGCGACGATGATGCCCAACGCCCATACGCCGCTCAATGCAAACAGGATTTTGCCCGTCAACGCAAAGCGTTCGCGACGCGCGAAAAACACCGCCGTTGCAACCGCCGCACACGCGCAGATCCAGACGATCGTCGAAATCAGCGCTCTGCCGATAAACGTTTGAACTTGAAAATAATTCGTCCAAGACGCCGCTTGCTGCACAAAAAAGCAGAACATAAAAAAAGCTCCTTTGCTAAGGAGAACTTTCGGGAAACATTGCAGATTTTGCTTCCTTCCGCGAGTATTAACTCGACCAAGTTCAAAGGGACTCTCTCAACTGCTTGCGCAGTACCCCTAGCAAAATCAATATAGCATTTCTTCGCGTCGTTGTCAAACGATTGGCGCGCATTTCAAAATTCGATCTTCGTCGCACCGACTCCGATCGGACAAAGATACGATCTCCGTCCGATCGATTCGTCCGCCGCTGTGGATGGATTTTATCGATCCGAGCGCTTCTTTTCGCGCAACCGTTTCATTCCAGCAACCTGCATACAGATCACTGCCAACAACAACGCCATCGTACACTGCACCGCCGTCATGATCACAAACATCCGCTTGAACCAATTCACGTTCTGCGCGGACATGTTGCCGCCCGTCGCATTGCCGTCGTTATTGCCCGATCCGCTCGGGTTATTCGGATCGTTGCCGTATACAAACTGTTTGGGCGCGCTTTCGTTCGGCGTATCCGATACGTCGCCGTTGACGTCCGCCAATTCGAAATTCGCCGCGCTCGACGCGCTCAACTTCGCAACG
>CAJTKI010000018.1 GCA_910576875.1 uncultured Christensenella sp. | reverse complement strand
GGCAATGCGCTGTCATCCGCGCCGCCCGCGATCTTGTTGCCTTCCTGATCCTTGGCGGTATACAGCCAACTCAATGTTTTCAAATCGTCTTCCGTTACGCTCTTTGCCGCGACGGTAAACTTCTTTGGGATATTTGCCGTCGTCAAGCCGTTGGAGATCGAATAGTTGATATTGTCGTTGTCTGCCGCGGACTTATCTAATGCCGCCGTCAACTCGTACGAGCCGACCGGTATTGCAGATAGATCGATCGTTGCGACCGTCTGCGCGCCGTTCTGTACCGCCGCGATATCTTGCTTGGCGCCGCCCGCTTTGTCCGACGTATACGTCGCCGTCAACTTGACCGTGTCGCCCGACGCGATCCCCGACACCGTCAACGTCGCGTCGTAATCGTCGCCGACCGTCCAACTCCATGCGTTGGAGGGCACGGTATTCGTCAACGATACCGTCAACTGTTTCGGCTTGATCGTAAACGTAATCGTTCGCTTGCCGCTGCCGCCCGTCTCGTCCGTCCAATAACAGTTGCCCGGTTGGATAAACGTAAATTCCGCCGTATACGTCCCCGCATGCTTTGCCTTCACCTTTCCGGTCGTCGCATCAAACGAAAATGCCGAAGCATCCATTGCTACGCCGCTCGGATCTTTGGCGGTGATTTTGGCATTGACTTTTTGGGAATCGAAGTTTTGGAATGCAAACGTCAGGTCCGCTCCTGTATAATCCTTCGTCTTATCCGCCGCGCTCGTCCCCAACGTCGGCGCGGCAACCGGCTCGGTTGCGTCCGCCGCCGCTTGCGTCAAATCCAAGTGGAATGCCGGACGCACTACGTAAGTATCCTCGGTATAGAACGTATAACCGTTTCCGGACGGATCCAGAAAATACGCGGAGAACGCAAAATAGTAACCGGAACGCAACCATGTATTGACTTCGTTGCTGCGTTGATTGTCCGACAGATTCCAGATGCCGGTAATGCCTTTGTGTCCGGTTTCCGCCAGGCTAGGTAGCCACAGATAATCGCTCGACCACTCTGTATAATGGTCTTTTTTGCTATAATTTACGTTTGCATTATAATCTTCCAAATCCGGAGTACCCCAAGCTTCGTTGGGACACGTTTTGAACGTGCTGTTGTAGGTCCGAATCGTTTCCGTCTCCTGATACGCGACGTCTTTGGGCTGCACGATATAATTCGTCAACGACAGATTGCGCGACGGACTCGACGCGTCCGTCTGAACTTTATCCATCGTAAACTTCGCATATTGGTGTCCCGCGCTTTGCGCGATCGGGGTCAACGTCGTTACGCCTTGCGCCGCCGCGTATCCGCATCCGCCGCTGTTGAGCGCGTTGGCGCGGATATAGCTCGTGCTATACATATTGCCGGGATATGTATCCGCAGGCGAATCCGCATACCATGTATTCCACTGCGATGTCTCCGCGCTCGTTGCCAGCCACATCGTCGCAATCACGCGTCCGTCGTCCAGCTTGCGCAGGTCCGTAACCGTCCACAATTTGTCGTCGATTTCGACAATAATGTCTTTGCCGTCGTTGGCGTCTCGGATCGCCTGCGCGTCTTTGTCGGACAGATCGGCAACCGCGGTTTTGTCTTCTCCGTCGCCGCGCAACGCGTCGATCAGTTTCCCAAACCGCACGCCGTCAAATACCTTGCCGCCGCTTTTGGACGTATCGTAATTGCCGAGCAACAATTCGCCGATCGACAGGGTATTGGCGGCATCCAAATTGTTTTCGGTAAACGCATACGCGCGATCCGTCGAAACCGAAATCCCTGCAAACGCCGCGCAAACCGTCAACAAAATCATGCCGACGATCCACGCAAAACGCATCCGATATCGTAATTTTTCGCTGTGCATCATACTGGTTTCCTACCCGATTTCCTCTCGATTCCGTCCCAAAACAACGATCGAAAAAGTTCATGGAATACGGTATTCTATGAACTTTTTAAGTACAATAAGAATTTTATCGGGCAAATCGTCTGCAAAAATTCCGAAAAACCGATCAAAACCGCGTTACGCCTTGACAGATATGCCGCATAGGATTAAAATACAAGTACGAAAAGCACATGGAATACCGTATTCCATGTACTTTTTTTATTGCTTTTCGGACGGAAATTCGATGCTTTTTATATGCTTTTTTGCATTGCGGCGCGCAAATTTTATTCGCTACCGACGCCAATCGAAATCGGTTGCACGATACGCCGTACATTTGCCCTATGTCTCGGCGCGCAAACGACTGCGTATACGATTGGACGCCGCTTCTGTCGAAATTCTGCCGTCGCATATCCGCTACGCCTGCACCGATCCGACGCTACAATATATCCCGCATGCGACAAAAAAGCAATCGGTCGCCCGATTGCTCGCATGATATGTTGCATCGTTGTCGTCGCAGCCCGACGGCGCTTGCGCATCGCGCCGAAAGCGTCTTGTGCGCGAAGACTTTACGCCTGTTGTTCCGTCGCGAAACGCTCGACGCGAACGCCCGATTCCGCAAACAATTGCAAACTGAAATCGTCCGGATATCCTTCGCGATAGACGACGCGCGCAATGCCGGAATTGATGATCATCTTGCAACAGATCACGCAAGGCTGATGCGTGCAGTACAACGTCGCGCCTTGCACGGAAATCCCGAGTTTTGCCGCCTGAATGATCGCGTTCTGTTCCGCATGGACGGCATAGCACAACTCGTGCCGCGTCCCCGAAGCGATGCCCAAACGCACGCGCATGCATTCGCCGCGCTCGACGCAACTGGTAATACCGCTGCTCGCGCCGTTGTATCCCGTCGTCAAAATGCGCTTATCCTTGACGATCACCGCGCCGACGTGACGATCGGGTTTGTAACAACTCGACCAGCTCGCCACCAAATCCGCCATCTCCATAAAACGAGCGTCCCATTTGTCCATCCGTATCTCCTTTGCAACCGCGCAAGCGCCGCCGCCCTTATAATCGGTATCTCTATCATAGCATAATCCGCGCCGATCAGGCAAGCACTATCGCGATGCTGCAACCGCGCAATCCTTGCCGAATCCCGAATGCGAACGCGCGCTGCGCCGCGGGCCGCGCATCGATACGCGCCGAGCCATGCGCCGCCCCGCGCGGACAGATCGCAAACAAGCCCGTCTCGCCCGTCCGTATAAACATCGCCCGCGTCTCTTGCTTTTACCGCTTCGATCGACGCGGCAAAATCTATATGCAAAAGCCGCGTCTCCGACACCCGCAGGACAAAAATATTACTTGCGGCAACGAAAAAAAATAATTGGAAAAATCTGTCACAAAAATATTTACAACCCGATAGCGGCGTGCTATAATAAACCCTGTTAGCAGTTAGACTGTTCGACTGCTAAAACCCAAGGAGGATATGGAAATGACCATCAAACCATTATTTGACAGAATCGTAATCGAAGCTGTGGAAACGCAGGAAAAGACCGCCAGCGGGATTTTGCTCCCCGGCAGCGCGCAGGAAAAGCCGCAAATGGCGCGCGTGCTCGCAGTCGGTCCCGGCGGCTTGATCGACGGCAAACAAGTGGACATGCAGATCAAAGTCGGCGATGTGATCCTGTACAATAAATATGCCGGAAGCGACTTTAAGCTCGACGGCGACGAAGTAACGATCTTGAAGCAAAGCGACGTGCTCGCTATCGTAGAAAAATAAGGAGTGTGCAGATAGTTATGGCGAAGAAATTCAAATACGGCGAAGAAGCCAGACGCAGTCTGGAAGCAGGCGTCAACGCGGTTGCGGACGCGGTAAAAATCACGATCGGACCGAAAGGTCGCAACGTCGTGCTCGATAAAAAATACGGTTCCCCGCTCATCACGAACGACGGCGTAACGATCGCCAAGGAAGTGGAGTTGGAAGACGCGTTCGAAAACATGGGCGCGCAACTCGTCAAAGAAGTATCGATTAAGACCAACGACGTCGCAGGCGACGGCACGACGACCGCTTGCGTATTGGCGCAGGCGATCATCCGCGAAGGTTTGAAAAACGTCGCGGCGGGCGCAAATCCGATCATCCTGAAAAAAGGCATCGCCAAAGTCACGGACGCGGTCGTCGAAGAACTGCGTCTGATCTCCAAACCGATCGACAGCAAGACGGCGATCAGTCAAGTCGCAAGCATCTCTGCCGGCGACGAGGAAATCGGCGAATACATCTCCCAAGCGATGGAAAAAGTCGGCAAAGACGGCGTGATCTCGGTAGACGAGTCCAAGTCGATGAAAACGCATCTGACGACGGTGGAAGGCATGCAGTTCGATCGCGGATACGTGTCCGCCTACATGGTAACCAATACCGAAAAGATGGAAGCCGTGCTCGAAGACGCATATATCCTGGTCACCGACAAAAAGATCTCTTCCAGCAAAGAAATCATGCCGATCCTCGAACTGGTCGTGCAGAACGGTCTCAAACTGCTGATCATCTGCGAAGACATCGAAGGCGACGCGCTGACCGCAATCGTGCTCAACAAACTCAAAGGCATCCTGAACTGCGTCGCGGTCAAAGCCCCGGGCTTCGGCGACCGTCGCAAAGCGATGCTCGAAGACATCGCGATCGTCACGGGCAGCACCGTCATCAGCAGCGAGCTGGGCTACGAACTCAAAGATACCGGTCTGGGACAATTGGGACGCGCCAAGCAGATCAAAGTCGATAAAGAAAATACGACGATCGTCGGCGGCGCAGGCGACGAAAACGCGATCCAGAATCGCATCGTCGCGATCAAATCGCAAATTGCGGAAACCACGTCCGAATACGACAAAGAAAAACTGCAAGAACGCCTTGCCAAAATCGCGGGCGGCGTAGCGGTCATCAATGTCGGCGCGGCGACCGAAGTCGAAATGAAAGAAAAGAAACTGCGCATCGAAGACGCGCTGGCGGCAACCCGCGCGGCGGTCGAAGAAGGCGTAATCCCGGGCGGCGGCGTCGCGCTGCTGAGCACGATCGCAAAGGTGCAGCCGATCGCGGACCAGTTGGAAGGCGACGAAAAGACGGGCGCGATGTGCGTCATCAAAGCGCTCGAATCGCCGATCAAGCAAATCGCGAACAATGCGGGAATCGACGGCGGCGTCATCATCAACAACATCTTGACCGCCAAGAAGGGCTACTCGTACGGATACAACGCGTTGAGCAACGAATACTGCGATATGATCAAAGCCGGCATCTTGGATCCGACCAAAGTCACGCGTACCGCGCTGCAAAACGCCGCGAGCGTCGCAGGCACGTTGCTGACGACCGAAGTGCTCGTCACCGATATTCCGGAGCCCGCACCCGCGATGCCGCAAGGCGGCGGAATGGGCGGCGACATGTACTGAGCCGCATCTAATGCAAGACAAAAGCGCAACCGACGGTTGCGCTTTTTTGTGCCGTCGCGAAACGAACGCGCGACTTTGTCGATCCGCAATCAGCGACGATCGCCGCGCCTGCGGAGATTGCGAATGCCGCATACCGTGATCCAGATCCCCAGCAACAGCAACGTCATCGCGCCCATCATGCCCGCAACGGCATACATCCACCGCACGAACAGGCGTTCCGTCTCCGGATGCAAGCCGCCCGTCGTTTGACCGTCCGACTGCGGCGGCGCATCCGAACCGTCCGGATCGACATACGTAAACGGCGCGGAGCTGCTCTGCGTGGGCAGCTGCAACACGTTGCCCGCGCCGTCCGTAATCTCGAAGTTGTCCACGCCCGCGCCGCTCAACTTGGCTACAATCTTGTATTGCTGCCCGCTAACCAAGTCGGATTCCGCGACGACGTTGCCGTACATGTCCGCGTATGCGTACGTCACCTGTACATACGACGCGTATTCGGTCGGTATGACAAACGTCGGCTTGCCGCCCGCGTTGCTCCAAGATTCTCGGATCTGCGCCTTGGCGATCGTCCACACAAGCGGTTGCTCCGCCGCCCGTGCGTCGCCGTCGCTCTCCCACGCGTAATTGCCGTCGGTCAACGCTACCGTCGCGCGATACGTACCCGCATTCGTCGCGACCGATTCGCCGTCCAACGTCATGATCTGCGCGTCGTATCCCGTCAGCAAGTCGACTACATTATATGCCGTACCGTTGAACGTCGCCGTCCGAACCGTCGGCACGGCAACGCGTTTGGGCAAGATCTCGACCGCAAACACGCCTTGCTCCAACTGATACGAATCGTCAAGCATCGCGATCGCGATCACGTATTTGCCCGCATCGGTCGGCGCGCCGTCCAGCCGATCGTTCTTGCTCAAATCGTCTACGTCCGTACCCGCATAATATGCGATCGTATAATCGTTTGCGCCGATCGACGCGCCCGTAAATCGGAGATCGTCGTGCGTGTAGCGCGCGTTGCCGTCATACGTTATCGTCGCGGGCACCTGCGCCTGCACCGCCGTGAACGGATCGTTGCCGATCGATACCGTCGTACGCGCCGGATCGGTCAACAGGCGATAATTGCCGCTGTTGTTGCCGTCCAGATACGCTTGGATCGTAAACGTCTGCGGGTTCTCCGGTCCGATGCCGTCCGCGATCACTTTGTCTGCAAGCGCCTGCCGTCCCGCTTCGTCGATCCCCAACAGACTGCCGTCCGGCGCAAAATACTTGTAATGCACGATCTTGCTCTCGCCCGTCGTGTATTTGGGATCGCAGTTGAGTTCTTTGAGATAGTAGGTGCCGCTCGGTACGGATTTCCATTTGACAACGATGCCTTTGCCTAAGATCTCCCAGTTCAACACCAAGTCCGCCGGCGGCTCGAAACACGCGTCATCGTACTCCAACGTATCGCCCGCGACCGTCGCTTTGTATTTTTTGACTTGAATGCCGCTTGCATTTTGATAGTCGAAGATCCCGCCGGGCGCGTTCAGTCCGAGCGGCATCGTCGTCGGGTCGATCTCGACGCGAATGACTTTGCCGTCGTTATATTCCAATTCGGTTACAGCGGGGGCGTATACGTCGGACACCGTGCCGGAATCCGTCGTGTATTTGTACTTCCATTGTACGCCCGACAGATCGAACGTCCCCTTGCCGATCTCCCAGCGCAGCGAAAGTTCGTACGACTTGGCGTTGTTGGGGAACAAATAGGCGTCTCCCAAAATCTTCAACAGCACTTTGGTCGTATACGTACCGACCCGATCGCCTTCGCGTACGCTGTATCCGCCGCTGTACGTCGTGCCGTTGTACTCCTGCGTCTGTTCGTCCACCGCCGCGATCGCATTGCCCGAGCCGTCCTTGGGCAGCGTGCTCGGATCAATCTCCAATCGGTATCTGACCGCTCCGAAACTCTGTCGCGTCCCGAACAACGCGTACGCAAGCTTTTGTCCGTCCGCAATCTGCGTATGATCCGCGCCGTCCGGAATCGGATTGCCGCTCGGACCGAACGCCGTATACGTCCAGCCGACCTGGCTCGGATCGACGCCCTGCGCCAGCACCGTAAACGCCTTGGTCACGTCGCCGCGCGCAAGCGTGTAATTGCCGTTGTCGTTGTCCGCGGCAATCGGATCGAGCGCCGCCGTCAACGTATGCGCGCCGACCGCCGCACGGGATAAATCCATCTGCGCGATCGTCTGCGTTCCGTTTTGCTCCGCCGCAATCTCCTGCTTGACGGCGCCCGCAGTCGCATAACTCGCCGTCAACGACACGCTGTCGCCGGATACGATGCCCGATACCGTCAGCGTCGCCGTCTGTTGTTGACCGTAACGCCATTCCCATTTGTCCAGCGTATTCGTCCAAGTCGCTTCCAGCGCTTTGGGCGTGATCCGAAATTGCAATGTGCGCGCGCCGTTGCCGCCCGTCTTATCCGTCCAATGCCATCGCGACGGGTCGCGCATCGTGACCGTAATCGTGTATGTTCCGACGCGAGACGCGCGCACCGTCCCCGTCGTCTCGTCTACCGCAATATCCGCGGCGGCGATCGGGTTGCCGTCGGCATCTACGCCGACCGCCGTCGCCTGCATGTTGGTCGCATCGAATTGTCCGGGCACGATCGTTTGGAGCTGTCCGTTATAGGGTATGCTCGCGTCCTGCCCCCACGTCGGCGCGTCCAAAGGATCGGTCGCAGCGGCAACCGCTTTGGTCAAATCGAGATGCAACGCCGGTCGCACGCCGTACGTCGTCGTCACCGATACCGAATTGCCGCCGAAGCTTCCCCCCGTATCGATATAGCACGCGCCGTACGGAACCGAATATCCGCCGGTACGCGACCAAATCACCTCATTGTTCGAGCGTTGATTCAAAGACAGATTCCAGATGCCCGCTACACCGCCGTAATATCCCCCGTAACCCGTCTCCGCCAAACTCGGCAACCACAGATAATCGTCCGCCCAGTCGTTATATTGTGGTTTGTCGGAATAATCCATGCTTTCGTAATAATAACTCTCATAAGACGGCGTGCCGTACGCCTCATTGGGCGCGGTGCTCCAACTGCTTGCAAATACGTGCATACACTCCGATTCCTGATAGGCGATCTTGCGCGGCCGGACGAGATACTCGGTCAAAGACGCTTTGCCGATCTCGGTATCGGGCGACATCGTAAACGGCGCGTAGCGGTGCTCCGCGCTTTGCGGACACGGCGTCAATCGCGCCGTGCCCTGCGCTGCGTCCGCGGCGGACGCAGCATATCCGCTGCCGCTGTTGAATTCCTTGGAGCGAATCAGACTGGTACCGTACATGTTGCTCGGAAACGCATCCGAGTAAGTTTCGCTCGACCATTCGTTCCATACCGATTGCGTCGGCGCACTCGTCATCCACAAAGACACGACGACGTTGCCGCTCTCGCGGTCTTGCGTCAAATACGTTACCGTCCATTGATATCCGCCGAACGTCAAGACGATATCGCGATCCCCGTTTTGACCGTAAAAGTACGATGCGTCTCGGTTGCCCAATCCACTCACGGTCTCCAAACTCGCATCCGCGCCGCCCAATGCCGCAAGCAGATCGTCCAACGCCCTGCGGTCGAACGCTTTGCCGTCTGTGCGATTCTCATAATGATTGGACAGCAATTCCCCTACCGTCAACGCCGAAGACGTATCCATTGCATAAACTGCGGTCGGCATGCCGCGCCATATGCTTGCACAGCAGGTCGCCGCAATCATGCACGCGACGATCGCCGCAAACGCAAGCCATATGCGATGTCGTTGTATCCTTGTATTGTCCATATGCTTCCCTACCCGTATTTCTCTCTCGATTCCGTGTCCCGAACAGCGATTGAAAAAGTTCATGGAATAATACATTCCATGAACTTTTTCAGTCATATCGGACTTATAAAAAACAAAATTTTGCTAAATTTATTCGATCGCATAAGGGAAAACCGATTGAGCTGTTGACAATCCAAACGATCGGAATTAAAATATAAGTGCAAAAGTACATAGAATGTATTATTCTATGTACTTTTTTGTAACCGTCAAACCGATCGGTACGTCGATCGTCGCTACAACAGCAATATCCGTCGGTATTGCAAAATCAATCGAAAGCATCCGAAAACATACAGAAAATAAAAAAATAGGCGGCAACCCCGCCCGTTCCGATCCGCGCCGTCATACCGTCAGCGTCCCGTCGAACTCGGGAATGTATTGCGCGTCGGCGCAATCCTCCTCCTGCACCAACGCGTCGTCGAATCCCAAACGCAACGCATAGGAGATCGCGGCTTTGTATTCCAAAGGTTTGAGTTTTCGATCCAGCGGCGCGGGAAGCGTACGGGCGATCGGCGTATACTGCCCCATCAGCGAAAGTCTCGTCCGCGTACCCACCGTACGCGCGATCGCATCCAGCACCGCGCGCGTATCGGACAACGCGCCCGGCAAGACCAGGTGCCGCACGATCATGCCTTTCAGCATCAAACCGTCGGCATCGTAAACATCGTCCGGCGCAAGCGCGCGCATATACGCGATCGCACGCGCGGCGACGTCCGGATAATCGGGCGCGCGACTGTACGCCGCAGCCAAATCGCGGCTCGCGTATTTCCAATCCGGCAACCAGACGTCGACCCAATCGGCAATGCGACGCAACGTCTCGACGCGCTCATAGCCGCCGCAATTGTAGACGATCGGAACGGACGGTCGAAAGTAGCCCAAAGCGCGTTCGATCGTCGGAATGCTCTGGGTCGCGGTAACCAAATTGATATTGTGCGCGCCGCGCTCCTGCAATGCGCGCATGCAATCCGCCAATCGGCGCGCGTCCGTCGGCGTCCCGATCCGTCCGCGCGAAAGTTCGTAATTCTGACAATAGACGCATCCCAACCCGCAACCGGCAAAAAAAATCGCGCCGCTACCGCGCGTCCCGCTGATACAGGGTTCTTCCCATCGATGCAACATGATCTTGCCGATCCGCGCCCGATCCGATACGCCGCAGACGCCGATCTGTTTGTCGCGATCAATCGCGCACCCGCGCGGACACAACTCACAACTCATAGACGTTCTTCATGACGTAATCTACGATCTCATCGGCGACGTTGACGCCGAGCACGTGATACAACGTGCCGAAATGCGCGCAGGTATTGACTTCGCACACCAAAGGTCCCTTGCGTCCCAACAGCAAGTCCACGCCCGCAAAATCCGCGCCGATCGATCGA
This sequence comes from uncultured Christensenella sp., assembly GCA_910576875.1. GTDB lineage: Bacteria > Bacillota > Clostridia > Christensenellales > UBA3700 > MGBC101980. The sequence continues at coordinate 12,655 of CAJTKI010000018.1, read as the reverse complement.
GCGGCGGCGACTGCGATTTGCTGCATCTGCTCGGACGCGTTGTAAGCCGTCATCGTGCCTCCCGCAACGATATTGGATCGAAAATCACGCGTATTGCGGCGCAACGCGCTGCATACGCACCGATCGCCGACGACGTATATGCGCACGTCGGTGCCGGCGGACTCGGCGATAAACTGTTGGAACACGATGTTGCCGTACAACTTGGGCAACAATCCGATCGCCTGATCGCGATCGCACGCCAAATGCACGCCCATGCCGTATGACGAGCATGCTTCCTTGATCACGATCGGATAGCCGATCCGCTCCGCGATCTTATCCACAAACGCAAGCGCTTCTTCCGGATAACCGATATTGGAATACGTCATCGGCGCAAAATACGTACGCGGGATCGGAAGACGCGCATCCGCGAATGCGAGATACATATGCGCCTTGTCGTCGGCAACGGCCGTCGCGCGCGCGCCGTTGAACACCCGCACGCCGAACTGCTCCAACTGCCGGATCAACAACACGTCCTTGTCCCACGCGATCACGAAATCCGGAAGATCGCGCGGATATTCGCCTATGCCGAAACGCAAGCTCGCGTTGGTATGCCGCTCCAAATGAACGCCGCGCATCGCAAAAGCCCACTCGAGCAGATCATACTGCTCGAGCAGGCGCTGGTTGACGTAAAACGCATTGACGATCAGCCAGCCGGTCATCTGCATCTGCGTCTCACCCCGCCGCGCATTCCGCCGCCGCGACGACTCGGCAATTCGTTGAGCGCATCGCCCAATACCAACGCGGAGAGCAATTCTCTGCGCTCGATCTTGGGCATGACGGGCTCGACGTCATGGAGTTTGACCAAACGAACCGAAGCATGCGACGGACAACCTTCTTCCGACTTGCCGCCGATGCTGTTGGTCACCGGAATTTCGGTCTCCACGCGATACGTGTCTTTGTCCCGATGCTCGACCGTGCAACGGTCGCGATCGTGGTGTCCGACGGCTTGCACCGTCATACGCGATCCGACCGAAAGTTCGACGCGCGGCGCGACGACGCGATCCGTCTGCACGGACGGACGCAACTGCGACGCTGCGGGCGCTTGCGGCGCGCGGGCGGTCTTGATCGCATCGGCAACCGACACGGTACGCTCGCCCGGACGCGTCGCCTGCACGGGCGCGGATGCGGCGCGGGGCTGCGTCGGAGTCACCGATACCGCGCGCTCCCCGGGTCGTGTCGTCGACGCGGGCGTTACGCTCGGCTTGGCAGGCGCAGGCGACGAAACCGTCGCCGCGCTCTGCGTGCGAGAAGCCTGTTGGCTGCGGCGTTGCGCCGCAGCCCGTCTGGCTTGCTCTTCTTTCTCTTTTTTGGCTCGCGACGCTTGTGCCGATACAATCACGGCGACGATCACGAACACGGTAATGATAACGATGATGAAAGGCATAAACCCTCTGTCAGACGTTAGGCGTTGTTGTCGCCGGATTTATCCGCACCGCCGATCGCATTGCGCATCGCGGTATCCGCCTGTACGTTTTGCATGTTGTAGTAGTCCATGACGCCGAGTTTGCCTTCGCGCAGCGCGTTTGCCATCGCCTTGGGGACTTCGGCTTCCGCTTCGACGACGAGCGCTTTCATCTCTTGCGTCTTGGCGCGCATTTCCTGTTCCAACGCGACTGCCATCGCGCGACGCTCTTCGGCTTTTGCTTCTGCGATACGCTTATCCGCTTCCGCTTGATCCATCTGCAATTGGGCGCCGATGTTGCGACCGACGTCGATGTCCGCGATATCGATCGAAAGAATCTCAAACGCGGTGCCGCTGTCCAGTCCCTTGCCCAAAACGGTCTTGGAGATCATATCGGGATTTTCCAACACGTCCTTGTGACTTCCGGCAGAACCGACCGTCGTAACGATGCCTTCGCCGATACGGGCGATGATCGTGTCTTCGCCTGCGCCGCCGATCAAGCGCGTGATGTTGGCGCGTACCGTAACGCGCGCTTTTACGCGCAGTTCGATACCGTCTTTTGCAATCGCCGCAATCGCGGGCGTCTCGATGACTTTGGGGTTGACGGACACTCGGACGGCGTTGAGCACATCGCGTCCTGCCAGGTCGATCGCGCGGGCGGTCTCGGCTTCGAGCACGATGTTCGCGCTGTGCGCGCTGATCAACGCGTTGACGACCTTGGTTACGTCGCCCTTGGCAAGCACGTGGCTTTCCAATTCGTCAATCGAAAGATTCAATCCCGCTTTGGTCGCGCTGATGTACGCGTCTACGATCGCGACGACGCGGATGCCGCGCCATTTCATACCGATCAGACGCGCCATGGAAATGTGCACGCCCGATACGAGCGCCCGGAACCAAATCCGGATCGGCAAAATTGCGAACAATAACGCAATTACGATTAAAAGTACGGCGACAGCCACGACAATCCCGATGATTGCGCCTGTCTCCATTGCTAAGATAGTCAGCATAATTACCTCCTTCGTTGACTAAATATTTTGCCGACGCGCCGCAAAAGCGCGTCCGGTCATCCGATTGCGCGCACGACGATGCGTACGCCTTCCACCTGCGTCACGACGACTTGCGTCCCGCGATCGATAAAATCCGTCTGCGCGACGACGTCGTAGATCGTACCGTCGATCTCGATGTTGCCGCTCGGGCGCAACGCGCAAGTCGCAACGCCCTGCTTGCCGACCAAACCGCGAAAGTCTCCCGTGCCGGAAGTCTGCTCGCTCGGAACCGCCTTGCCGCGCGATACGAACGACGTGCGCGACAGCCAGCCCTTTTTGAGCGACCAAACCATGACGATAAACGCGATGCTCAATACGAGCGCGACGATCCCGATCAATAGGATCATCTGTATGATCGGATTGCCCGCGCCGCTGTAAAACATGCGCACCGCAATGCCGATCACAATCAAAATCGTACCCGAGATCCCGAAGAATCCGAATCCGGGTTGGAAAATCTCGACGATCACGAAGATCAGTCCGAGAATCAAGCAAATTGCGGGAACCCATCCGATCTCGGTAAACAAGAGCGAAAATTCTTCCCAAAACGTAAGCGCCAATGTCGTAGCATTCATAGATCGTTTCTCCCTGTACCGCCGACACAATCGCACGCGACGATACCGATATATATTATAGTATACCGCGAGTGCAAGAAAATGTCAAGATTGACCGCCCATATGCGCGATCGGATCGCGCAAAACGCGCCGCTCCGCGAAAATCGCTTTAAGCAAACGGACCGTACAGTCCGCTCGCATTGAGTTTGTCCAGCGTCCACACGCGTTCGTCGCGGTAGACGCAAATCAGTTCGTCTTTCGTCGTGCACATCTCGCTGTAAACGGGACGCGTAAAACGGTTGCCGTCCGCGTCGGGCACATATTCGCAGACGAATTTCCGACACCAAGTCGCGAAAAACAGCCACTTGACATTGTCTTCAAACGCCGCAGAAATGTCCGGAACAAAGTCGTTTTCGCTCATTGCGATCATCTTGGCGGACGCATACGCATGCGTTTTGCCGAACCGCTTGCGGTTGGACGGATCTTTTTCGTACGCCTTGCGCTCGCTGTAATCGTAATACGGATCGTCCGCGACGATGTCGCATTTGTCGTCGCCGACATACCATTTGGCATGCTGGGGATTGGCGACCCAGATCAAATTGTTCAATCCGTGATGAATCGCCATCCGTTCGTAGACGATGTCCCACAACTCCACGTACGCCTGCGCGCCCGAAGCGCCCCACCAAAACCAGCCTCCCGCCGCTTCGTGCAACGGTCGCCACAAGACCGGCACGCCGCGATCTTTGAGCACGCGCATATATTCCGAAATTTTATCGATGTCCGCGATCAACCCTTGATAGCGCGCGCCGCTCTTGTCCGCCAGCGCGCTTGCAAGATCGAAATCGGTCTGATCGGTATAAAACGCCCTGTCTTTGCCGTCGCAATTGTCGACGAGCCAATGCCAGCAGAACGTCACGATGCCGCCCGCCTCGTGCCACTCGATCGCCTGCTCGACCGAATAGTTGGAACGGTCCAGCAACACAACCGAAACGTCGAAACCGGCGACGACGGGATACGACCCGGTCACGTTGCGAACGGCTCGCAGTTCGTTGGCTTTAAACACCGTCATCGGGCTGTCCGGATCGGACGGATCGACGCGGAATGCGGGCGCGGAAAAATCTTCGTACTCGTTGACGTATTGTCCGCTGATCATTTTGCGCCCGTACTGGCTCTTCAAAAACGCCATCAGACGCAACGCCTCGGGCGACGGATGGGGATGGATCAACGTCGCGTCCGCCTGCGCATAATGCTCGTCCGGAATATCGACCGCGCAACCGCACAGCGACAGCAGAAGCGTCGCGACGAACATAAATGCCAAAACAGGCAAGCTTTTCTTGTTTCGATACTGCATAACAATCTCCCCATTGCGTCCCGCGCGCTATGCGCGCGTCATCGCGATGTCCGCGCAAATCGGCAAATGATCGGAAATGCGACTCGTGCGGTCGGCGTTGTTGTGAAAATAATCGGACGCCAACACCCGAAACGCCAGCACCCGCGCTTGCGCGGCTTGCGTCATGAAAATGTGATCCCATGTCGGATCGTCGTACAAATATCCGCGCGTATTGTCGCAAATCCCGCGCACGCCGTCGGCAAACTTGACGTCCGTATACGCGTCCCGCAACGTCTCGTACGCAAACGACGCGCACGGCAGACCGTAACACTTATAATACGTCGCATCGCGCTCGGGCGCATACGCCGCGCCCGATTCCTGTCCCGCGTAGCGGCTCGTTTCGCGCTCCATTGAGTTGTAATCTCCGGTCATGAAGATCGGACAGTCGGGATAGCGTTGCGCCAACGCGGAAATCTCGCGCATAAACTCGGATACTTGGTCGAGCATAATGCGCTTTTCCTTATCGTAATCGCGCATGCGGATCAAATCCAGATGCGTGGACGTGACGATAAAACGCGCGCCGTCCGCAATCCGCTCGAACACGCCCGCCGTGACGACGCGACAGCCGTTGCGATCGCCCTGCGTGTACGGGATGCGTTCGCTGTCGACAAGGCGCAGCTTTTGCGTATCGTAAAGGAGCGGCGTGCGATTCTCCGCCGTCCACGAACGCTTGGGCTGCACGACGGCGTAATCGGGCAATTGCGGCAACAGATACCGATACCAGTCCCCGCACATCTCCTGCATGCCGATCACGTCCGGACGGTAATGCAAAACCGCTTGCGCAAAACGATGCGCACGCGGTTTGACCGGCTCGCCGCCCCAATCTTTCATATGCACCAACACGTTGGCGGACATGATCCGCAACGCATCCGCATCGGCACGGGACGCGTCTTCGGCATACAGTGCTGCAAATTCTTCTTCGCCGAACACATAGCAATCTTCCGCGCGCAACGCGCAACCCGTCAACGCAAGCGCAACGCACACGACGACCGTCCATATCCATATTCGTCTGTATCGATGATTCATGCCGTCCCCCCCGCGATGCGACGTCGCTATGCTCCGTATCCGAAAGCGCGCGACCGTCCGCGGAGCGCGCACCGCAATCCGAGCGTCAACGCAACGTCCGGGCGATATTCTTCGCCGCTTGTTTGCCTTCGTCCGAAAGCGGCAAGAACGGTTTGCGACAGACGCCCATATCGATGCCCATCTCGGTCAATACTTGTTTTTCCATCGCAAACACGCCGTAACGGATCAACTCGGAAATGATCTCGTTGACCGCGATCTGCCGCGCTTGCGCGCCGGCAATGTCGCCCGCGCGGAACTTGTCGTAAATATCGATAAAACGCTCCGCCATAAAGTTGTACGTCGAACCGATGCCGCCGTCCGCGCCCATGCTCAGCCCCGCGACGAACATTTCGTCAAACCCGTTGTAGACGATCGGATCGCACGCCATGCTCTTAAACTGTTGCAACATGAACAAATCGGCGTTGGTATGCTTGATGCCGATAAACTTCGGATTGCGGAAAAAGTCTTCCGCGCGCTCTTTGGTCAGTCCGAAGCCGTTTGCCGCCGGAAAATTGTATAGAATCATCGGCAAATCCACGCTGTCGGCGATGTCGTTGTAATATCCCTTGACCGCGTCGTAGCCGAACGAATAGTAGTACGGCGCGACGGCGGAAATCGCGTCGTAACCCAAATCCTGCGCGCAACGCGCCAATTCGATCGCGTGTTCGGTGCAAATCGTGCCGACGTGCGCGATCATCGTCGTGCGTCCCGCATTCGCCTTTGCCGCCGCGGCAAACAGTTGCTTGCGCTCATCGACAGTCAGCAATAATCCTTCGCCGGTCGAACCGCCGACATAAAAGCCGTCGACGCCTTTGGCGACGTTGAACGCGACCAGATCCGCGATCGCTTTGTCATTGACTTTGCCTTGCTCCGTAAACGGCGTCAGCAGTGCCGGAAATACTCCGTGAAATTTTTCGTTCATATAATTATCCTCTCTCGAACAATCCATTGTTCGTTTATTGATGTGCAAACACGCCGTTCGCGGCGCTGTACGCGGCGCCCATGACGCCTGCGCCGTTGCCGAGCGTAGCGGGCAACAGCGGCGTATTGTGACGCGCGCAATACAAGTCCAAAAACCGCTCCCACCACAGCGCGCGCAATTCGATGACGCCGCCGCCGATGACGATTGCCGACGGATGACAACGCTCGATTACGATGTCGATCACATGCAACATATCGCCGAAAAATTCGTTGACCGCCCGGCGGCATTTGTCGGTATTACACTCGAAAATCGTGCATAAGTCGTCTTCTTCGGCGGACTTGCGCAGCGCCGTCGCGGACACGTATTGCTCGGCGCAACCGAGTTTGCCGCAGCCGCACGGTCTGCCGTCTTTGTGCAATTCGACATGCCCCATGCGCGTATCGACAAACGTGTCTTTGTCGAGCGTACGCGATCGCATCTGCGATACGCCCAAGCCCGTACCCAGCGTCAACATCATGATGTCCGGATATTCTCGCGCAACGCCCATAAACGCCTCCGCGACGAGCGCGCCGACCGCGTCGTTGACGACGTACACCTTGCGCCCCATGCGGCGTTGGAGTTCCTTAGCCAACTGCAAGCCGGTAAATCCGCGCAACGCCTGCGTCGCAAACACGACGTCGCCGGTATCCCAATCGATCGTCCCCGCGCTCGCAACGCCGATATAGTCGACCGATTCGACGTAAAATTGCCGAATCGCGCGTTCGATGTTGTCGCAGATCACCTGCGCGCCCGCGCTGCCCTGCGTCGGCATCGAATACATGTCCACGATTTTGTACGTCGTCGGATCACGCCGATCCGTGACGTCGATCAAAGCGCTTTTGATCCCCGTTCCGCCTACGTCTACGCCGATCATCAACATAACTGCATCGCCTCCGCAAATCGTTGGGTAATGTCTTTGGGACGTGTAATGCTGCTACCGATCACGACCGCGTATACGCCGGTCGCGCATACCTTGCGCAGCTGCTCGCGCTCCCAAATGCCGCCTTCGGCAATGATGTGCCGATCGGGGAACGCCCGCACGAGTTTTTCCAAAAACGCATAATCGGGCAACTGCACGCCCTTCGTGTACGGCGTATATCCGCGCAACGTCGAGCCGATATAATCGAATCCGAGCTTGTATGCATGCTCCGCTTCTTCGAAATCGGAACAGTCCGCCATGATCTCGACATCCTTGCCGCTGTCCCGAATGTATTGCACCAAAGACTCCAACGTCTCGCCGCCGTGACGCGCGCGCAACGTCGCGTCCAACGCAATCACCTCGCAACCGCAATCGAGCAACTCGCGTACTTCGTTGCGCGTCGGCGTAATGTATACGTCGCTGTCGTCGTAGACGCGCTTGACGATGCCGATGATCGGCAGATCCGTCTCCGTGCGAATGTCTCGAATATCCTGCGCCGTATTCGCGCGGATGCCGCACGCGCCGCCCGCGACCGCCGCGCGGGCAAAATATTTCATCAGTCCCAGTCCGTGCAATACTTCGCCTTCGACCGCCTGACACGATACGATCAGACCGCGGTTCAGTTTCGCCATGGTTCCATCTCCTTGAATTCGTCCAGCGTCAAACGAACGAAATCGATTTTTTCATGTTCGGTATCCGTCTCGTACAGCACGCCGACGCCGCCGTCCGCCGTCGCCGCGATACAACTGTACACGAATCCGCCTTCTTTAATCAACGCCGAATGCGCAAACGTCTCTCCGTAATCGTAGGACAGACGCAAGACGCCGTTTTTGCGTTCCTTTTGCGAAGCGGCGTTGAGAAAGAGCGTCGCCGGACGCTCGCCGTCCTGCACGTTGAGCACGCAACACTGACAAATGCACTGCGGCAAGTCGGAATTGTAGCGATAATCGCGCCAACTCTGCCCGCCGTCCGTACTGTCCGCCATCGCAATCAGACGCTTGCCGCTGTGGTTGCGCATGAACAAACGCAAAGCTCCGCCCGGCAACTCGATCAACTGACTCTCCGTCAGCATCTCGTTGGGCAGTACGAATTTATCCGTGCGCACGATCCTGCGCCGCGTCTCGTTGGGCGATACGCCGCGTTGCCATGTCTCGCCGCCGTCGTCGCTGTAAATCGTCGCGCACGACAGCATCAAAATCGAACCCGCGGCGGAATTGTAATAGATCGGAACGACCAATCTGCCCGCATGCTTGCCTTCCCGCATGCAGACGCCGACGCCCGGTCCCGGTCCGATGAATCCCATATAGCGCGCTTTGACCTGCGCGTTGAGACATCTGGGGGCGCTCCACGTCAATCCGTCGTCGTCGCTGTATACCGACATCAGATACGCGGTGTTTTGTTCCTGCAAAGGACCTTCGCCGGTCAAACAGTTGCCGATCCGCGCATCGCCGTCATACACGCCGCCGTCCGCGGCGATCCGATAGGCGGTCTCTCTACCCCGCGCATTCGTGACGCTGCCGTCCGCATTGCGCCAATAACGTCTGCCGCGCATGCGCAACGCAATCGCGCCGCTCCGAGATACCGCAACGCCTTTGGAACAGGACAAGATCCCCACGCCCGCCGGCGTATGACAATACATCAAAATGATCCGATCGCGTACGCAGTCGTATACCATGACGGGATCGATCGCCGCCGACGCGCGCATCTTGGACGCGCCTTGCTCGCGCACCGGATAGATCGCCTCGCCCCAGCTCTTGCCGTTGTCCATGGAGCGACGCACGATTTTGTCGATGCGGTTGGGATTGTCCCCGCCGCCGAAATAACGTGCATCCGCGCACGCGACGAGCGTGCCGCGCGCGGTCGTCACGATCGACGGAATACGATAATGGTTCGCATCTCCGAACCGGTTGCCGAATACCGTTTGTCTATCCATAATCACTCCGACCGACGCGCGATCCGAATATCGAATCCGCGCTCGAAACTGCACTGCGGCGCCAAGCGCTGCAACAGGCGTTTGTCTTTCAATTCCGACGGCGCGCCGACAAAGTCCGGCGTCCCCCACCACGGTTCCACGCACATATACGCGCCCCGTTTCTCATGCGACCACAGCCCCAATACGGGCGCGTCGCCGTAATCCGTCTCGATCTCGATCCCGTCCCGCCGAATCAGCCGCACGCAGGAAACCATACTCCCCGTCCACAGCACGGTCGCATAGCGGCGCATCAGATCCTTGGTCAACTCGACGCGCGACGGCAACGGATTGGACTGAGCGTCCAACAGAAATTTGCCGTCCTGCAACGGATAATACATACTCGGCGCGTTGCCGCAAAATTCCAAAAAATTGCCGGACGTATCCGTCTCGTCCGCCCGCTCGTCGCCGACGAGCGCAAACGCCGGATGTCCGCCCAATCCGAAATACATCTCGCGATCGCCGGTATTGTCTACTCGAAAACGCGTACGCAGGATATCCGCATCCAGCGTACGCGTAACGGTAAAACGAAAATCAAAGGGATAAATCGACTTGGTGCGCGCATCCGAACAAAACTGCATCCGACAGCACTGCTCCGAAATCATTTGCGTCCGAAACGTCGCTTCCGCGCACAGTCCGTGCGTCGGCATCCGATATAAGCGTCCGTCGTGCGTATACGCACCGTCCAGCATGCGACCGACAAACGGAAAGATCACGACGTCTCGTCCCGTCCAACTCGCCTCGTCGCCTTGCCAAAGCAATTCCGTGCCGCGTGCGTCCCGAATGCTCGTCAACGTCGCGCCGGCATCCTGCATGCGCACCGTCCATAAGCCGTTGGCAATCGAATATTCCATTCCGCACCCCCCTGCCGTCATACGGCGCGCGATCTTATGCACAGTATAACACGATCGCGTGCGCGGCGCAATACTATGATGTCAACAAACTTGCGCTTTTCGTCACATTTCGCAAAGAATTTGCTCGGCGCGGACAGATGCATATTGCTTTTCGAATCGGGCGATGCTATACTGATGACGGAGAACGATATGAACAAAACGATATTGCGCAAATACGCGCGCCTGCTCGTAGATACCGGACTTGCGCTCCGCCAAGGCGAAACGCTCGTGATTTCCGCGGGGCAGGAAGGTCTCGAACTCGCGCGCATCGTGACCGAATACGCGTACCGCCGCGGCGCGGCGCGCGTGGAATTGCTGTTCGGAGACGAAGCGATGCAGAGACTGCACTACCGCTACCAAACGCGCGACGCGTTGACAAGCGTGCCGGCATGGCAAATCGCCCGCTATGACGAAATGGCGGATCGACAAGTCTGCTATCTGGCGTTGCTGGGCGAAGATCCCAACGCGTTTTGCGACGTAGACGCGGCATTGCTCAACGACGTCGCCCGCGCAAGACACGTCGCGCTTAAACGCTATTACGACGCGACGACCGACAATATCATACGTTGGTGTCTGTGCGCCGTGCCGACCCGTCCGTGGGCGCGCGCGGTATTCCCCGATCTGTCTCCCGCGCAGGCGGAGCGCAAACTGTGGACGTATATCCTGCAATGCATGCGTCTGGACGCGCCCGATCCCGCCGCAGCATGGCACGCGCACAGCGAAAGACTGCGCAACCGCGCGAATTATTTGAACGAACGACGATTGACCGCGCTGCATCTGCGCAGCGGCTTGGGCACCGATCTGACCGTCGCGCTTCCGCAAGGATACCGTTTCGACGGCGGCGCGGAACGCGGACGCAACGGCGTCGCATTCCATCCCAACATGCCGACCGAAGAGATCTTCACGTCTCCCCACCGACTCGGCACGCAGGGCGTGGCGGTCGCGTCGATGCCGCTCAGTCACAACGGCACGCTCGTGCGCGATTTTCGAATCGAATTTCGAGACGGCAAAATCTGCTCGTTCGACGCGCGCGAAGGCGCCGACTGTCTGGCGCAACTGATCGAAACGGACGAAGGATCGCACTATTTGGGCGAAGTCGCGCTCGTCGGCGCGGACTCGCCGATCCGCAAACAAAATATCTTGTATTACAATACGCTGTTCGACGAAAACGCCGCCTGCCATCTCGCGATCGGACAATCTTATCCGACCGTAGCGGGCTGCGAATCGATGTCGGAAGCGCAACGGCTCGAAATCGGTCTCAACCGCTCGCACACGCACGTCGACTTCATGATCGGAACGGACGATATGTACGCGGACGGAATCGACGCCGACGGCAATCGCATCCCGATCTTGCGCGACGGACGATTCGTCGCCGAAGCCGAATAACGCGGCGCGCGCCGATCCCCGAGGAGGTAAGCCTATATGTTGACCGCATGCTATGTATTGAGCGGACTGTGTTTTGTCTCGTCGATTGCAACCGCGATCGGCTATACGAACCGCCGCCGCTTTATCGCGCCGACCGCCAAACTCGTTGCATCGGCGTGTTTTATCCTGATTGCGCTGTTCTGCAACTTTTCCAACTCGCGCAGCGGATCGTACGGCATGATGATCTTTGCGGCGCTGGTCTGCGGATTGGTGGGCGATATTCTGCTGATGGTCAAGGAGTTTTTTGCCGGCAACGACAGCGACTACTTTTTGGTCATGGGCGTGCTGGCGTTTGCGGTCGGACACGTCGTCTACACTGCGAGATTTCTCATGCTTGCGCCGCGATTTTATTTTTGGCTGTTGCCGTTGCTCGCGTTGCCTCCCGTCACGATGCTGATCATGACCAAAATGAAAATGCTCAAAATGGGACGTTTGGCGCCGTTCATGCTGGGATACAGCACGATCCTGTGCATGACGATGGTCGCGACGCTCAATCTCGCGCTGACGACTCGCTCTCGCCTGTCCGCGCTGGTGCTGATCGCGAGTCTGCTGTTTTTGATTTCCGATTCCGCGCTGTGCATGAATTACTACGGAAGAGAGACGATGAAACTCGCTACCAACTACGTCGTCATGCCGTTCTATTTTATCGCGCAAGTTTTGTTTGCGTTCAGTATCATACTGATCTAAACCGCATGTCGCGATCTCGCGTTGCGGTTTTCGGCGCTTTCGACCGAATACGCGCGCAATCGAAGGATCGTATGTGCAAAACGCCGCTCCTGTCGGAGCGGCGTCGTCCTTTGCAAAGATTCTTCCGATCTTACGACTGTTGCGATTTGTTTTTGCGCAGACGGCGAATGCTCAACACCGCCATCCAGATCGCAAACAGCATCAACGTAATCAATACAATGCAGACCGTCATCGTCAAAATCGCAATCTTAAACCAAGATTCGCCGATCCCGAAGTTGCCGCTTCCGCTCGGATTGTTCGGATCGTTG
>CAJTKI010000017.1 GCA_910576875.1 uncultured Christensenella sp. | reverse complement strand
TTATACGGCGGTGGAAGCGCAAGTGCCGGAGACGGCAACGTATGACGGCAACGCGCATTACACGCAGGACGAAGTGACGATCAGCGGCGCGCCGATCGGCGCGAACGGCTATACGATCACGTATTATGCGGGTACGGACGTCGCCGATTTGAGCAAGAATACCAAGCTGGACGGCGCGCCGACGGACGCGGGCAAGTACGTGATCAAGATCGAGATGACGGACGAATCGTATCTGTTGAAGAAAGATGTATTTGCGGTCGAAATTCTGCCCAAACAAGTCGCAGTGCCGACCGTCAGAGAAGCGACGTTCAACGGCACGGAATACAGTTTGCTCGATCTGATGATCGGATACGACGCGGCGTTGATGACGTTGGACAACGTGACGACGGCGACCAATGCGGGGACGTATCGCGCGACGCTGACGCTGAGCAGCAACAATTACGTTTGGGCGACGGCGGACAGAGCGGTCGGCTCGCAGGAGTACGCGCTGGAATGGAGCATCTCCAAAGTCAAGTTGACGGAGATCTGGGGCACGGACGGTAGCGGCAAACCGACGTTGTCGATTTCGAGCAAGTACGCGGATTATGTGCAGATCGTGTACGAATACTATGACGCGGACGGCAATCCCGTCGCCGAGTCGGATTTGGTCGCGGGACAGTCGTATCAGGTCGTTGCGAAATTGAGCGCGGCAAGCGCGGCAAACTTCGAGTTGGCGGACATCAACGGCGAAGTATCCCAGACGCCGGACGAGAGCGCGCCCAAGCAGTTTACATACGGATACGATCCCAACAATCCGAGCGGATCGGGCAACGGCATGGGCAGTCTGTCGGATGCGGACATTCGTTGGTTCAAGACTATCATGGTGCTGATCGCGGGGACGTTGATCGCGATGTTGTTGGTATTGATTTGCATCGGTATCGCGCATCGTTCGTATTGCAAGCGGCAGGAAAGACGCAATACCCGCCAACCGTAAGCGGCAGATCGGGACGACGCGACGCGACGGTCGATTTTAATCAAAAAAGAAAACCGCACAAGATACTTGTGCGGTTTTGTTATGTCGCAATCGTCGCGATCAGATCAATTCGCCTTCGATCTTTTTGCCGTTGCGGATGTCGAAGACGAGGCGTTTTGCGGCGCCGTTGAAAAGATATTCGATACAAAGTTCGTTGCGCGTCAGATAGCGGGCGTCCGTCACGCGAATGTCGTCGTCGCGCAGCATATTGCGGAAGATCTTTTGTTTGTCGTCGGTATAGAGTCCGACGTCGTCGGAGACGAAGAGCAGATTGCCGCACAGTTTGTTGATCGTGGCGAGCAGATGTTTGCGATCGTCGGACATGCGGATATTGTAGTCGCGCAGGAAGTAGACGTCCGGATCGTTGACGAACGCGCGTCCGTCCAAGTGACGGCGGAATACCGAGTTGTTGACGCCGTTGGGGGTGGAGACGCGTTCGCGTCCGCAGGCGCGGTCAAACATGTTATCCGGCCATTTGAGCGCGACGTCCGCGCCCGTCCGGCAATAGTCGACTTTGCCGAACGCCGGCGCCATCGGCACGCCGCAACCGAGAATGAGTTTGTCTTTGCAGCATTCGCGCAAGAAGTCCATCGCTTCGCACATGATTTGCCCGCGCGATTTGCCGTCGCGCGGAATCATTGCCTGTTGGTACAAAAAGTCGAGCTTGACCATGTCGAATCCCCATTCGTCCAACACGGTGTCGAAGACCTTGCGCAAATGTTCGCGCACGCCCGGCTTGTACATATCCAGCGTATAGAATCCGCCCCAGTTGAGTCCCGCGCTCAGCGGCGCGCCGTCTGGGGTGCAGAGTAGCCATTCCGGATGTTCGCGTTTGACGACGGAATCCTTGTGACAACCGAACGGCGCAAGCCACAGTCCCGCTTTGGCGCCGTATTCGTGGATTTTGTCGGCGATGCGGCGCATGCCGTCGGGGAAACAGTCTTTGAGCGACGTCCAGTCGCCGACTTTGGTCTGATAGCCGTCGTCGATCTGGAAGATGTCGATCTTAATATCCGATTCGGCAAACGCGCGCAAATCGTTTTCGATGATCTCTTGCGAGATGTTTGTATAATAATTGTACCAGGACGTATATCCGGTGCTGTGCCGCATGCGCGGTTTTGCGATGTCCATCGCCGCAAAATACGCGTCGAATACGTTGTCGTACGAGCCTTCGTCGTCCCACAGATCGAGCAGCGTATACGAATCGGCAATCGTCACGCCTTCCAGATCTTTGCGCAATGCAAACGCGCGGTTGTTGTAATCCGCTTCGAAGATCGTGTAGCCGTTGCGTTCGCTCAGCGAACCGAGCAGGCGGAAACGATTTCCGTCGCGCAGATAGCAGTACGAAAAGCTGTGAAAAACGCCTTTTTTGCGGCTGTAATCGCAGAGCTTGTAGTCGCCGGACGCGCCCCAGTTGGGGATGCGTTTGCTATGCCATTTCAGTCCGACCATGCGATCTTGGGCGCAGAACTCCTTGCTGTCCGTCCAAGTCTGGAAGCCGTTGGCGAAAAATTTCGTTTCGGCTTGGAACGCGCACGCGTAGTCGATGCGCAAGCGTACGTCCGTCAACGGACGCGTCGTCGTCAACATGATCGTACGGCGTTTGCCGTCGCGCGCGTCTTGCAAGGATACGATGCCGTTGTCGGGCGTATAGGCGACGTCTTTGCCGTCGACGCGATAGCGTAAGGTCAATAGGGGATTGGATAACATGATGCAACTCCTAATAGTGATTGATATCAGTATACCATACGCGACGACGGAAATCAAGACGCGAAAATTTTCTCAAAATAAAAATAGGAATTGTTCCTAATTTTGTTGACAAGCATCCGATTGCGTGCTATACTCGACTTAACGATACACGGAGATGGCTATGGCGAACTTTTCCCGCAAAAGACAAGCGGTGCTGCAAGCGCTGCGCAATACCAAGGCGCATCCGAATGCGGAGACGATCTATCGGACGTGCAAAGAGATCGAGCCTTCGATCAGTCTGGGCACGGTGTATCGCAATTTGATCGAGTTGGAGCGGGGCGGCGAGATTGTGCGCGTCGCGACCATAGACGGGAAGGAACGCTACGACGGCGATACGTCCGAGCACTGGCACGCGATCTGTCCGAAATGTCACAGGATAGACGACGTCGATTGTTCCGAGACATTGCGCGCGGCGTTGGATCAAGAGCGTTTGCGCGGCGGATACGACGCGTGTCGACTGACGTTTTGGCGGACCTGTCCGGCATGCGCGCGACAAGAAAAGTAAAAATCGGGGCTTACCCCGTCAAATAGGAGGAAACGATAATATGGCAAAATTCAGATGCAGCGTATGCGGTTATGTACACGAAGGGGATTCCGCTCCGGACAAATGTCCGCAGTGCGGCGTGCCCGCCGTCAAGTTTGAAGCGGTCGCGGAGACGGAACTCGTCTTTGCGGATGAACACAAGGTCGGCAGCGCCAAAGATTTGGACGCGGAGGTCGTGCAGGGCTTGTTGGACAATTTCAACGGCGAGTGCTGCGAAGTCGGTATGTATCTGGCGATGTCGCGTCAGGCGGACAGAGAAGGATATCCCGACGTTGCGGAAGCGTTTAAGCGGTATGCGTTGGAAGAAGCGGAGCATGCGGCGAAATTTGCGGAACTGCTCGGCAACGTCTTGACCGACAGCACCGAAAAGAACTTGAAAATGCGCATGGAAGCGGAGCACGGCGCTTGCGCGGGCAAGCTTGCTTTGGCAAAACGCGCCAAACAGCTCAACTACGACGCGGTGCACGACACCGTCCACGAGATGGCGAAAGACGAAGCGCGTCACGGTTGCGGATTCCGCGGACTGTATCAAAAATATTTCGCGAAATAAGGTCTCGATTCGACTGCACGCCGCCGCCCGATCGGGCGGCGGCTTTGTCGTTTGCTTTTTGAGTCGCCGACGATCGGCGCGTCGGACGGGCGGCGCGCCGTATGCGGGGCGATCCGCGCGTATTTTTTCCGTCCGGTTGTAGACAATGGGCGCGCGCATATGATACAATAAGAAAAAACCGAGGAGACTTACCGTGAAATCCCGTCCTACTGCCAAACCGATTCCGGATCAGCCCAAGCTCGATTTTTGGCGGACGCTGTGCGTCGGTTTCGCCTTTATGGGCATCATGTGCTTTTGGGAAGTTTACGACTACATCATGCCGTTGATTCTCAATCGCAATTTCGGCATGAACGCGACCGAGTACGGCGTCGTCATGGGATTGGACAATCTGTTGGCGATCTTTTTGTTGCCGTTGTTCGGCGCGATCAGCGACAGGTCTTCGGGTAAGAAATACGGACGGCGCACGCCGTTCATCGTATGGGGCACGCTTGCGGCGGTCGTTTGCGTCGTTGCGTTGGGCGCGATCGAATACGCGCAATACGGCAAGCTGGCCGAAGGGATCTCCGATCTGTCCGTGTTGACGCAACACGGTTTGGACGCCCGATATTTGGGCGCGGAGTATCAGACGATCGTCGAACAAGTCGCGCAGGGCGTCAAGCCGGAAGGCGACGCGCTCGCGATGTACAACGAGTATTGCACCGCATTGTACAGTGCGCAATCCGCGTTTGCGGGCGCGGTCACCGCGCAAAACAAGGGCATTCTCGCGGCGTTCATCTGCGTGTTGCTCGCGCTGTTGGTCGCGATGTCGTCTTATCGCTCGCCCGCCGTCGCGTTGATGCCGGACGTAACGCCCAAGCCGTTGCGCTCGCAGGCGAACGCGGTCATTACGTTGATGGGCGGCGCAGGGGGCTTGTTTTCGATCGTGTTGTACAAACTGCTCGCGCCCAATCGCTATCAGCATCATATCGCGCTGTTCTGCGTGCTCGCGGGCGTCATGCTCGGGATTTTGGCGGCGTTTTTGCTGACGGTGCGGGAGAAAAAATTGGTCGCGATCCGTGCCGCGGAAGAGTCGCAATGGCAGATCGTGGATGAAGAAGAACAGTCCGCGCAGGGCAAGCTCGATAAGCCCAAGGCGATCTCGTTTGCGCTCATTCTGCTGTGCGTGTTTTTGTGGTTTATGGGATACAACGCCGTCAAGACGCATTTGTCCGTCTACGCGACGACGACGCTCAATCTTGACGACGGACTCGTCGGCATCATCAATATCATCAACGGCGTCGGCGGCGCGGTCGCGCTGTTGCCGGTCGCGTTGATGGCGAGCAAATGGGGACGCAAGATCACGATCGTCTTCGGATTGGCGCTGTCGGCGTTGGCGTTTGTGCCGTGCATCTTCTTTACCGCCAACACGCCCAACGTGCAGATCTGGTTCCCGCTGTGCTTTATCCTGTCCGGATTCGGACTGGTGTGCGTCAACGTCAATACCTTTCCGATGGCGACCGAGCTGTCCAAAGGCAGTAATGTAGGCAAGTATACGGGACTGTACTACATATCATCTATGGGGGCGCAGGCGGTGACGCCGATGTTTGCGGGCGTGTTTATGGAACACATCGCGCAGCAAAGCGTCTTCGTATACAGCATCGTGTTTATCGCGCTGGCGCTTGTCGCGATGCTGTTTACCAAACACGGCGACAACAAACCCGCCAAAAAACAAAAAATGATCGAATATTTCGGAGAAGAAGATTGAGCGGCAGACATTCCGATCCCAAACGTCGCGATCCCTCGCGCAACGACGCCCGACGGCACGCGACGCGCGCCGCGCGCAGCGCCGCCGCGGAGTTGAAACGCAATCGCAAATTGCTTGCGCTCGTGATCGCAATCGTGGCGATTGTTTTGATCACGGTGATCGTACTCAATTTTGTCCGCCCGCAGTGGTTCGAGCCGCTGTATCGCATGCTCGGCATTCATCGGGATTCCGGCAGTGGCGGTACGGGGAATTCCGACAATCCGGACAATATCGGATCGACAAATCCCGGTCCTGAAAATCCGGACAACGGAGGATCGATAAATCCCGCGCCCGATAATCCGGACAACAGCGGATCGACGACGATAACGGGCGATATGCTGGAAATGACCGTGCTCGATATCGGTCAGGGCGATTGCATTTATATTCAATTGCCGGACGGGCAAAACATGCTGGTCGACATCGGCAGCGAATTCGGCACGCAGTCTCCTTGGACGGCGTTTGAGAAACTGATGCAAGACAAACAAGTGACGCGATTGGATCACGTGATGTTTACGCACACCGATTACGATCATACGCGCGAGGGCAAAAAGCTGATCGACCGCTTTGAGATCCGCAATTTTTACGTGCCGCTTGCAGACGATCAGACGACCGCGACGTGGAACAAAGTCATTACCGCCGCGCGTGCGGAGACGTATACGGACGAGGGCGGTCAAGTTCAAACCGCGACGGTGCACGAAAGCGTCGGCGCGTTTACGATCGCGGGCGACGGATGGCAGATGGCTTGTTACAGCTACGAACGGCAGGATTATCCGAATGTGAGCAAAGACAGCAGCGCGCTGGACAAAAACAGCGTTTCGCCGATCTGCGTGTTGACGTATGCCGGTCGGACGATCGTATTGACGGGCGACGCCAACGAGAAAAACGAACCGTACATTCTCTCCCGCGGCTATCTGGACGACGTGGACGCGGACGTATTGAAAGTCGCGCATCACGGATCCAAAACGTCGACGATGCAGTCCTTTTTGGATACGATCGATGCGGAATACGCAATCATTTCTTGCGGCGCGGACAACGATTACGGACATCCGACGCAGCAGTTGCTGGATCGATTGGCGCAGTATCGGGACGTGACGCCGGACGGAGATTACGACGGATTCGATTGCGTCTATCGGACGGATACGGACGGCGACGTGATCGTGCAGATCGGCAAGGACGGCACGATGAACGTCCTGTCCGAGAAGGTCGAAGCCAACAATCGTACGTTGCGCGCGACGTCGGTGCGCGCCGTCGTATGGATTGCGTCGCAGGAATACGGCGTATGCGTCGTATGCAGGCGGGAGTCGGTCTATGCGTGAGCAAGCCAACGTACTCATCGTCGGCGCGGATCGGGATGCGACGCGCGCGGTAGCCAAGGCGTATGCGGCGTTGAGCGGCGCGCGGGTGCTCGATCTGGACGACTATATCGCGTATACGCTCGGACGTTCGCCCGAAGCGGCGTTGCAAGTCGTGGATCGCGCATACGTGGAGCGCGTCGTCGGCAATTGCGTCGCGACGTTGCAGACGTATTGCGGCGCGGCGATCGCGGCGTCTCCGACGATATTGCTTTCGTCCGCTTATCGGGAGCAGATCGGACGTATGCGGATCGTCTGTCTCGCATCGGCGAGCGCGACGGCGCAACGCAAGGCGATCGACCGTTATGCGGAGCAGTTTCCCGTCTTGTGCCGCGGCAAAAAGACGGCGATGGCGGCGCAACTGGCATTGTGGCGGGATGCGGCGCGGAATAATAATTGGATATATAGGGATTGCGCGGATACGGCGCGGATCGCGAAGGAGATTTATGACGGCATTTGATATGGAATTGGTCGGCAAAGTCGGCTCGATGGCATTGGTCAACAAAGAATGGGGCGATATCGATTACAACGTTATCGCGCGCATTTCGCGCGAACTGAAACCCGGATGCATCTGGGTTACGAGCGGCGCGACCGAGATCGGACGCATCGATTATATTCGGCGCAACGGCAAGGAGTTGCAGGGCGAATGTTCGGACGTCAAGACCGATTATGCGGCGCAGGGACAGACGATTTTGATGCAGAATTACCGTCGGTTTATCGATTCCCGATATTCGGTACGGCAAATTTTGGTCGAACATCAGCATTTTAACGATCCCAATAAGCGCGAGTATCTCAAAAATTTGCTGTTGCGTTGCGCGGAGCAGTCCGCGATCCCGATCGTCAATTACAACGATCCGCTCAGCAACGAAGAGATCGTCAAGATCGAATTGCAACAGCTCATGCAGAGCGGACGTTCGGTCGTGCACTGTTCGGACAACGACGAGACGGCGTCGCAAATCGCATGTCTGGTCAAGTGCCGCAAGCTGTTGATCTATACGTCGACGCTGGGGATTTATTCCGATCCCAACGATCCCGATACGTTGATCCGCGAGATCAACGGCAAAGACGCGTACGAATTGATGCAGGCGATCGAATCCTGTCAGCAATCCTGCGTCGGCGCGTCGAGAGCGGGCGCAAACGGCGCGCGCGCCAAGCTGGAATATATCAAAGCTCCCGCCGCCAACGGCACCGAAGTCTATATCGCGTCGCCGCGCTATCGGATCGCGGAGATTTTGTCCGGCAATGCGCCGTGCACGCATATCTGCGTGCGGTGATATGATATACTCGTTCGAGCCGATTTACGACGACAAGAGCCGCGTGCTCGTGTTGGGCAGCATGGCGTCGGTGGAGTCGTTGCGGCAAGGATTCTATTATATGCATCCGCGCAATCGGTTTTGGCCGACGATTGCCCGATTGACGGGGCAGCCCACGCCGCCGACCAAAGAGGGCAAGACGCAGTGTCTGCTCGCGCACGGGATCGCGGTCATGGATATCCTGTACAGTTGCAACCGCAGCGGATCGCTGGACAGCGCGATTACCGACGCGGTGCCCAACGATATCGAACGCGTTTTGCGCGCGTCTCGGATCGAGAAGATTTATTGCAACGGACGCAAATCGTACGCGGTCGCGTCCAAGACGTATCCGCATCTGGAATTCTGTTATCTGCCGTCCACGTCTCCCGCCAACGCCGGCGCATGGGATATCGCGCCGTGGTTGGAGATCGGACGTTATTTGATCCGTTCCTAAGACATTGCAACCGGACGGCGCGCCGCTTAGACTTCCCGCAACAGGGAAGTTTTTTATTTTGCGGGGCGCGGTCGCATCGTATCGACGACGCGTCGTATACAAAAAACGCACCGCGGTTGCGGTGCGTTTCGTATGCGGTCGAGCCGATTATTCGGACAACTTCTTGTAACCTTCGTAGCGTTCTTTCGCTTGCTTTTCGTTGAGATCGAACAGCTTTTCCGCCACTTCCGGTTTTGCCTTTGCCAATTGCGCGTAACGATTTTCGCCGAGCAGGAATTCCTTGTAGTTGCCGGTCGGTTCCTTGCTGTCCAGCGTGAACGGGTTTTTGCCTTGTTCCGCCAGCTCCGGATTGAACCGATACAACTGCCAGTAGCCCGATTCGACGGCTTTCTTCATTTCCAGCTGGCTGCCGGACATGTTGATGCCGTGGTTGATGCAGGGCGCGTACGCGATGATCAGAGACGGACCGTGGTAGGCTTCCGCTTCCTTGATCGCTTTGAGACACTGGTTCATGTTGGCGCCCATCGAGATTTGCGCGACATAGACGTAGCCGTAGCTCATCGCCATCTTGCCCAGATCTTTCTTCTTCGTGATTTTACCGCCTGCGGCAAACTTCGCAACCGCGCCGGTCGGGGAAGACTTGGACGCCTGTCCTCCGGTGTTGGAGTATACTTCGGTGTCGAGCACGATGACGTTGACGTCTTCGCCCATCGCCAATACGTGGTCCAGACCGCCGTAACCGATGTCGTACGCCCAGCCGTCGCCGCCGAACATCCAGATGGATTTCTTGACCAGGCAGTCTTTGGACGCGAGAATCTGTTGCGCCAGCGCGTCGCATTCGCAACCGCAGTTTTTGCAACCTTCGAGCATTTCGACGAGCGCGGCGGAAGCGGCTTTGCTCGCGTCGCCGTCGTTCATCGTGTCGATCCAGTTCTTGCAGATCGCAAAAGCCTGTTCGCTGTCTTTGACCTTTTCCGCAAACTGTTCGACCAGCGACTTGACGGCGTTGCGGCGCGCGGTGTACGCGACGTTGATGCCGTAGCCGAATTCCGCATTGTCTTCGAACAAGCTGTTCGCCCAAGCCGGACCGTGTCCTTTTTCATCCTTGCAGTACGGGCAGGTCGGAGCGGAGCCGCCGTAGATCGACGAACAACCGGTCGCGTTGGCGACGACCATGCGATCGCCGAACATCTGCGTGATGACTTTGAGATACGGCGTTTCGCCGCAGCCCGCGCATGCGCCCGAGAATTCGAAGTACGGACGGTTCAGCTGGCTGCCCGGCACGGTGTCGCGTTTGATCGGCGCGTCGGATGCGGGCAATTGATCCGCGTACGTCCAGTTGGCGGCTTCGCCGTTTGCGAGCACTTGATCGATCGGCTGCATGACGAGCGCTTTGCCTTTGGGCGCGGGGCAGATATTGGCGCAGCTGCCGCAACCGGTACAGTCGAGCGGGCTGACCTGCATGCGGTACTTGTAACCCTTGGCGGTCTTGCTGTCCACGGTCGCAAACGACGCCGGCGCATCCGCGAGCGTCTCGGGCTTTTGGACGACGGGACGGATCGTAGCGTGCGGGCAGACAAACGCGCATTGGTTGCATTGGATACAGTTTTCGGAGACCCAGACGGGGACCGTGACGGCGATGCCGCGTTTCTCGAAACGAGTCGTCGCGGTCGGCACCGCGCCGTCCGCATTCGCCGTAAAGGCGGAGACGGGCAGGTTGTCGCCTTCCTGCGCCAAGATCGGCGCGATGATTTGGTTGAAATACGCGTCGTCGGTGACCTTGTCCGCGACCGCGCCGGTCGTAGCGTCCGCCCACGATGCGGGGTATTGGATTTCGACGATGTTGTCGACCGCGTTGTCAATTGCAGCAAAGTTCGCGTTGACGACCTTTTCGCCCTTCTTGGAGAAGGATTTGACAACGAATTCTTTCATGTGCTTTTCCGCGTCCGCATAGGGGATGACGTTGGCGAGTTTGAAGAAGCATGCCTGCATCGCGGTGGAAATGCGATTGCCCAATCCGATTTCGCTGACGACCTTGATCGCGTCGATGTTGTAGAACTTGATGCGTTTTTTCGCGATCAGGCGCTTCATCGAAGCGGGCAGGTGCTTGTCCATGTCTTCCACGCTCCACGGGCTGTTGAGCAGGAAGGTGCCGCCGTCTTTGAGCGAACTGATCATGTCGTACTTGACGACGTAGGACGGATTGTGACATGCGACGAAGTCCGCCTGATCGATCAGGTACGCGCTGTGGATCGGCGTGTCGCCGAAACGCAGATGCGATACGGTGATGCCGCCCGACTTTTTGGAGTCGTACGCAAAGTATGCCTGCGCGTATTTTTCGGTGTAATTGCCGATGATTTTGATCGAGTTTTTGTTGCTGCCGACGGTGCCGTCCGAGCCCAAGCCGTAGAACTTGCAGCTGATCGCGCCCGCGGGAGCCGCGTCGATCTTTTCGTTGACGTCCAAAGACGTGTTGGTCACGTCGTCTACGATACCGATCGTGAAGTGGTTCTTCGGCGCTTTCGCGTCCATGTTGCGGTAGATCGCATAGACCATGGACGGGGTAAACTCTTTGGAGCCCAGTCCGTATCTGCCGCATACGACTTTGGCGCTGCGACCTGCTTCGGACAACGCCGCGACGACGTCCAGATAGAGCGGTTCGCCCGCGCTGCCGCATTCCTTGACGCGGTCGAGCACGGTAATCTTACGCACGCTTGCCGGAATCGCTTTGGCAAACGCATCCACCGCGAACGGACGGAACAGACGCACTTTGAGCACGCCGACCTTTTCGCCTTTCGCGTTGAGATAGTCCACGGTCTCGCTGACGGTCTCCGCGCCGCTGCCCATGATGACGATGATCTTTTCCGCATCGGGCGCGCCGTAGTAATCGTACAGATTGTATTTGCGTCCCGTGATCTTCTCGACGTCCTTCATCGCGTCGGCGACGATCGCTGGCGTAGCCTGATAGTAGCCGTTGCACGCTTCGCGGTTCTGGAAATAAATATCGGGGTTCTGCGCCGTGCCTTTCTGGATCGGATGTTCCGGATTGAGCGCGCGCGCCTTGAACGCGTCGATGTCCGCCTGATATTTTTCGCGGACGATCGGCAAGATGTCTTCGTAGTCGATCATCTCGATCTTGGACACTTCGTGCGACGTACGGAATCCGTCGAAGAAGTGCACGAACGGCACTCTCGATTTGAGCGTCGCCAGATGCGATACGAGCGCCAGATCCATGACTTCCTGCACCGAGCAGGAGCACAGCATCGCAAAGCCCGTCTGACGGCACGCCATGACGTCGGAATGATCGCCGAAAATGTTCAGCGCGTGATACGCGAGCGCACGGGCGCTGACGTGGAATACGCAGGGCGTGAGTTCGCCCGCGATCTTGTACATGTTGGGGATCATCAACAGCAAGCCCTGGCTGGCGGTAAACGTCGTCGTCAGAGCGCCCGCCATCAACGAACCGTGCACCGCGCCCGCGGCGCCGGCTTCCGATTCCATTTCCGCCAGACGAAGCACCTGACCGAACAGGTTCTTTCTGCCTTGGGTCGCCCACTCGTCACAGTTCTCCGCCATCGGGGAAGAAGGTGTGATCGGGTAGATTGCGGCGACTTCGCTGAACGCATATGCGATATGCGCGGCGGCGGTGTTGCCGTCGATAGTCATTTTTTTGCCCATTATATTACCTCCGTGGTGTATATCCTGATGCTGCGCGCGCCGTACGCTGGGTACGACGTTGCCGTATTCTATTATAATATTATAGCTTTATTTCGTCAATAGGATTGGGGGTAAATTTTCCGCGGATTCGGTCGCGCGTCGGATTCGTTCGGAGCAGTGCGTCGGTTGCGGACGGGTGGCGCGATCGGATCGTCGTCCGACGCGACGTTGGCGAAAAATATCAAACTTCGCGCGGGATACGCGCGCGATCGGTTGCGAAACGCACGCGGATATGCTATCATTACTAATACCGAATTTGCAAGGAGCGTCGCATGGCAGCCATCGAAGTCAAACAGGTTGTTTTTTCGTACGGATCCGAGCCGGACGCGCCCAAGGCGTTGGACGGTGTGGATTTGTCGATCGAGGAAGGCAGTTTCGTCGCGCTGGTCGGACACAACGGCAGCGGCAAAAGCACGCTCGCCAAATTGCTCAACGGTTTGTTGTTGCCCACGCGCGGCAAGGTGGAGATCTACGGAGACGACACCGCGGACGACGCCAAGATCTATCGCGTCCGCAGCAACGTCGGCATGGTGTTCCAGAATCCGGATAATCAGATGATCGCGTCCATCGTCGAAGACGACATCGCGTTCGGTCCGGAGAACCTGGGGATCGAGCGCGAAGAGATCGTGCGCCGCGTCGAATGGGCGCTGGATAAAGTCGGCATGCTCGAACATCGCAAGGGCACGCCGTTCAAGATGAGCGGCGGACAAAAGCAGCGGCTCGCGATCGCGGGCGTACTCGCGATCAAGCCGCGCGTCATCGTCTTCGACGAATCGACGGCGATGCTCGATCCGCGCGGCAGGGCGGAAGTCATGCAAGTCGCGCACGAGCTCAACCGCAACGAAAAGATCACCGTCATCCACATCACGCACTACATGGACGAGGCGTTGCAGGCGGATCGGGTCGTCGTGCTCGACCGCGGCAAGATCCTGTGCGACGGCACGCCGCACGAAGTATTCGCGCAGGCGGAACTGTTGCGCGAAGCGGGACTTGCGTTGCCGGCGGTGCGGCAGTTGGCGCAGTGTTTGGCGGACGCGGGCGTTCCGATCCGTACGGACATCGTGGACGAACAGGAGTTGATAGAGGCGTTATGTCCGTTGTTGTAACCGATCTGACCTATACGTACAGCCGCAAGACGGCATATGAAAAAACGGCGCTGCGCGGCGTGAATTTGCGCATCGAAACGGGCGAGTTCGTCGGAATCATCGGACATACCGGCAGCGGAAAATCCACGTTTATTCAGCATTTGAACGGGCTGATTTTGCCGCAGAGCGGATCGGTGCAGGTATTGGACATCGCGCTTACGCAAAAGAAATGTCCCAAAGCCGACTTGCGCAGACTGCGCGGCAGCGTCGGCATGGTCTTCCAATATCCCGAATATCAACTTTTTGCCGAGACGGTAGAGAAAGACGTTGCTTTCGGTCCCAAGAACATGGGACTGTCGGACGACGAGGTGCGCAGTCGGACGGAAGAAGCGATTCGGCTGGTCGGGCTGGATTACGACGCGATCCGCGCAAAGGCGCCGTTCGATCTGAGCGGCGGGCAGAAGCGCCGCGTCGCGATCGCGGGCATCCTTGCGATGCGTCCGCAGATTCTCGTATTGGACGAGCCGTCCGCGGGACTCGATCCGGCGGGCAAGGAGCAGATCCTTTCGCTGATCTGCAAACTCAAACGCGAATGTTCGCCCACCGTCATCGTCATTTCGCACGACATCGACGAGATCGTCCGCGTCGCGGATCGGCTGGTCGTGTTCGATCGGGGCGGCATCCTGTACGACGAGCCGATGGGCAGTCTGTTTACGCATGCGGCGGAACTGCGCGCGGCGGGGCTGGATATCCCGCGCGCCGTGCGGATCGCCGACGCGTTGCGCGAACGCGGCGTCGCGCTGGAAGGCGATATCCTGCATGACGGCGATTTGTTCGCCGCGATTTTGCGCCGGTATCAAAACGCGCACGGATTGCCGATTGATGCGGAGCAGGCGGTCGAGCGCGCTCGCGCGCTCGGCATCGGACGCATTGCGGAACTTGCGGAGGACGGCGTATGAAAGACGTTGCGTTCGGTCAGTATTATCCCGCCGGTTCGGTTATACATCGCATGGATGCGCGCGCGAAATTGATCTTCACGATGCTGTACATGGTCATGATCTTTTTCGTCGTGTCGTATACGGCGTACGCGGCGATCGTGCTGTTCGTGCTGAGCGTGACGCTGATCGCGCGGATTCCGCCGCGGATGCTCGTCAAAAGCGTACGCGCGATTTTGTTTATATTGATCTTTACGGCGATTCTCAATCTGTTTTTCTATTCGTCGGGCAACGTGCTCGTCGATTGGTGGATCATACGGATTACCGATCAAGGCGTGGATTTTTCGATCAAGATGATTTTCCGTCTGACGATGCTCGTCATGGGGACGAGTCTGTTGACGTTTACGACGACGCCGACCGAACTGACGGACGCGATTGAGTCGCTGCTCACGCCGCTCAAATGGATCAAGGTTCCCGTGCACGACATCGCGCTGATCATGAGCATCGCGCTGCGCTTTATCCCGGGACTGATCGACGAGACGGACAAGATCGTCATGGCGCAGAAAGCGCGCGGAGCGTCCATCGATACCGGCAATTTTTTGCAGAAGGTCAAGGCGATGGTGCCCGTATTGATTCCGTTGTTCGTCAGCGCGTTCCGCCGCGCGGACGAGTTGGCGGATGCGTTGGACGCGCGTTGTTACAGCGCGTCGCCCAAACGCACGAAGATGAAAGTGTTGCGCTTCCACTGGCGCGATTTGGTCGGTTTGCTGGTCGTGGCGGGACTGATGACGCTGATTTTGCTGGACAAGTATCTGGTCGGCGGAGAAGGGCTCGTCGCGGGCGTCGACCGCTATGTCTGGGCATGGATCAAGAGTTGGTTTGCATGAGATACGCGATTACGTTGTGCTATGACGGAAGCGAATTCCACGGCTTCCAGCGGCAAAAAGATTATATTTCGGTACAGAGCGAGACGGAGCGCGCGTTGCAGACCAAACTGCAACGTCCGATCGTCTTGCACGCGTCCGGACGCACCGACGCGGGCGTGCATGCGCTGGCGCAGGTCGCGCATTTCGACTGCGACGTCGAGATCGATTGCGACGGGTTCGGGTATGCGATCAATACGTTGTTGCCGCGCTCGATCGCGATTACGGACTGTCGGCGCGTGCCCGATACGTTTCACGCGCGGTTTGACGCCAAACGCAAGACGTACGTGTACCGGATCTATGCGAGCAAAATCCATTCGCCGTTGCATTGCAAATATTTTCATGTCTGTTTTTACGATCTGGACGTAGAGACGATGCAGCGCGCCTGCGCGTATTTTGTCGGCGAGCACGATTTTCGCAGTTTTATGTTGTCCGGCGCCGCGGTGCGCAGCACCGTGCGCACGATTTACGATTTGCACATCGACGTCAAGGACGGCGGCAGACAGTTGGACATCGTCGTCACGGGCAACGGCTTTTTGCACAATATGGTGCGCGCGATCGCAGGTACGCTGATCGACGTGGGGCGGGGACGTTTTGCATTGGAAGACGTGCCGCAGATCATAGCCGCGTGCGACAGACGGCGCGCGGGCAAGACGCTGGAAGGCTGCGGACTGTATCTGTACGGCGTCGAGTACGACGGCATGCGGTTCGAGGCGCATGCGGATTTGTCCGATCCGTTGCACGCTTGACGGCGCCAGGTCGGGCGCGATCGGACAAAACAGCCGTGAAAAGACGTTTTTTATCGAAAATTTGGGCAAAAATCGTTGACATTCGTTGGCGCATCTTATAAAATAATGTAGCTATTGTAAAAATGTCGAAGAACTAGCCCCTTGGAGATGTTTTTACGCAAAAATCTGGAACGGAGGGTTTTCATCGTGAAAACATATATGGCGAAGCCTGAGGATATCGAGAAGAAATGGTATGTCGTCGACGCGACCGATCTCGTACTCGGACGTCTCGCAAGCAATGTCGCGAGCGTGCTCAAAGGCAAGAATAAGCCCACCTATACCCCTAACGTGGATACGGGTGATTTTGTAATCGTCGTGAATTGCGCCAAGGTCGTTTTGACCGGTAAAAAGTTGGAGCAGAAGTATCATACTTATCACACCGGCTATGTCGGCGGACTCAAACAAGTTCAGTATAAGAAGCTCATGGAAAGCGATCCCGAGAAAGCGGTTATGCTCGCGGTCAAAGGCATGCTTCCCAAAAACACGCTCGGCAGACAGATGCTCAAAAAGTTGCGTTGCTTTGCCGGCAGCGAACACAACCATCAGGCGCAGAAGCCGATCGAGCTCAAATTTTAAGGAGAGATAGGACATGGCTACCAAGAAAATGAAGAAAAAGGTTCAATTTCTCGGAACGGGAAGAAGAAAGAAAGCAATCGCCCGCGTCCGTTTGATTCCGGAAGGTTCGGGCAACATCACGATCAACAAGAGAAGTCTGGACGAATATTTCGGTCTGGACACGCTGAAATACATCGTCAACCAGCCGTTGGAACTGACGCAGTCGAGCGCAAAATACGACGTCATCGTCAATGTCATCGGCGGCGGCTTTACCGGACAGGCAGGCGCGATCCGTCACGGCATCGCCCGCGCGTTGGTGCTGGCGGACGCCGATACCAAGGCGGCTTTGAAAAAGGCGGGATTCCTGCGCCGCGATCCGCGTGCGAAAGAGCGTAAGAAGTACGGCTTGAAAAAGGCTCGTCGCGCTCCGCAGTTCAGCAAGAGATAACGACACCTTTAGGGGATACGAAGAGACGTGCTTTCGGGCGCGTCTTTTTGTATGCTCCGCGCGCGATTTTCGGTTGTCGCCGCGACATGAGCGGGGATGCGGCACGCATTCGACGGGCGGCATGCCGCCGGCGGCGCGGGACTTATCGCGGGATTTGCGGATAAATTGCTTATTTTATAATATAATACTTGTAATTTGATCCCGTTTTTGATAAGATATATCCGTATACATACGCGCCGTTGCGGCGGCGCGCGATTAGGAGTGAAAGTATGAAGAAATACTGCAAAGCGATTTTGGTACTGCTCGTGGCGCTGACGGTGCTCGTCGGCGTGAGCGCGTGTATGCGCAAGGGAGCGGACGGATTATATATTCTGGATACCCCTAAGGACGTTTTGCTCGAAGGCGATACGCTCACATGGGGAGCGGTCAAATACGCCGAGACATACTTTATCAAGGTGGACGACAAGGAGTATTCGACCAAGTCGACGAGTTTTGTCGTACAAACGGATACGGTCGGCGAGCACAAAGTCAGCGTGCGCGCGTACGGAGACGGCAAGACGTACGGATACAGCGATTGGAGCGCCGCGCTGTCGTATACGAAAGTCGCGCGGTTGCAGCAGCCCGTCGTCACGATTACGGACAAGCTTGCGACGTGGCATGCGGTCGAGCATGCGGTATCGTATTCGGTCGTCGTGACGGATGCGGACGGCAAGCAGGTCGACAGCGCGACGGTCGAGACGACGCAGTATTCGTTCGACAACGCCGAGCTGTACGCCCAACCCAACGCGTACAAAATCCGCGTCGTCGCCAATCCCGAACAGGGCAGCACGTATACGATTTCGCCGCAGAGCGCGGAACAGAAATATTTGGTCACGCAGACGCTTGCGGTGCCCAACTTTACGGCGGACAACTGCACGTCGTCCCGTATCCGTTGGGACGCGGTGGACAAGGCTAGCGGTTACCGCATCTTGATTACCGGTCAGAACGGTTCGGATTATCGCAAAGAGATTGCGTGCACTTCTACCAGCTACGCGACGAGCGCGTTGGGACTGGACGACGGCGCGACCTACGACATTCAGATCAAAGCGG
This sequence comes from uncultured Christensenella sp., assembly GCA_910576875.1. Taxonomy (GTDB): domain Bacteria; phylum Bacillota; class Clostridia; order Christensenellales; family UBA3700; genus MGBC101980. Next base: position 6,037 of record CAJTKI010000017.1, on the reverse strand, counting down.
TCGGCGATCACGAAGTATATCTCGACTCGGCGTATACGGACAAGCGCGAAGGTTGCGCGATCACCAAGTTGCCGACGTTCGATGCGTCCTATGTGCGTTTTGAAGTCGTGTCCGAGACGGGCAAGCCCAATTTGCTCCGCATGGAGCTGGATTTGAGCGCGTTGCGCGCCCAAGACAGCGACGTGTATTCCAAGATTCAGGAAGTCGTCGTGACGCTTTCCGCGCCCAAGGCGGACGGATCGACGTCTTTGACGGCGTTGACCAAGCGCTTTAAGATCAACACCGAAGACAATACCGACGACGCGTTGGAGACCGTGATCGACGATTTGTTCTACAAGATCGATGACGAGGGCGCGTTCGTCATGTCGCAGGACGAGAGCTATTTCGGCAAAAAATTCAACATCACGATCCAATTCGTCTCCGACAATTCCAAGGTCGTCGCATCGGACAGCTTTCACAGCGAGACCGGATATCAGAGCTATTGCGTGCCGACCTATTCGAGCGAGAGCGGGGCGTATCTGATTACGTCTGCGGGCGAGTTGGCGTATATGTACGCCAATCCGAGCGCAACGTATCTGTTTACGTCGGATATCGACTATGCGGGTTACGAATTTTCGATGATTGCGGAATTTTCCGGCACGATCAACGGCAACGGATATGTCATCCGCAATCTCGTTCTGGAAGGCAACGAAGAGAGCGGTTTGTACGGATTTATCGGGACCAATACCGGTACCGTATCCAACTTGCATTTTCTCAATCCCGCGTTTGCGGTGCGCGAGGGCGCGAAGCCCGAGAGCATGGGCGTGATCGCGGCGATCAACTCGGGCGTCATCGACGGCTGCGCGGTGTTCGGCGGTAAAGTGCATGCGATGCAGTATGCCGAAAAGGATGCGGAACACGTCTATGTAAAATACGCGGGCGGCATTTGCGGTAAAAATACGAACGATGCGACCGTACGCGCGTGTCAGTCGACCGCGTCGACGGAAGGCGTCGTTGCGGGCGGTCTGGTCGGATACAACGCAGGCGAAATCTTGTCGAGCGGCGTCATCGCCGATACGACGGCGGTAGGCGGCGCAGACAGCGGTTCGATCTGCGCGGCGGGCGGTTTGGTCGGCGTCAACGACGGCGGGCAGATTTCGTTCAGCTATGCGATCGGCAACGTGTCCGTATCCGCGCCGACGGCGATCGGCAGCTTGGTTGCGGGCGGTCTGGTCGGCGATATGGCGGGCGGCGCGGTCAACAACAGCTATGCGGGTAAGATGTTTTCGCCCAACGAGCGCAATCTCAACAGCGTCAGCGCGTCCGGCAACGGCGGCGTTGCGGGCGGACTGATCGGCAATCTGCGCGCGTCGGCGATCGTGAGCAACGTCTATGCGAATACGCGCGTTTCGGCGACGGCGTATGCGGGCGGCTTGGTCGGTCGCGTCACGGGCGGCGTGCAGATCGCGCATGCCTTTACGCTCGGCGGCGTCATCAACGAGGGCAGCCACAGCGTCGGATTCGCGAATGTGGAAGACGCATCCGTGCAGATCGTCAACGCGTATTGGTATGTCGGCATTCGCTCCAACAACCGTCCCAATGCGGATACGGATACGAGCGGCGCGGTGCAGATCGCGGCGGGCGATATCTCGACGTTGGCGCAGCGTATGCAAGACGGAGACAACGGCGGTTCGACGGCATTCGGCGCGATCGCCGGCAAGACGGCTCCGGTACTGCGTCAGATCCTGTATATGAGCGCGCACGAAGAGACGATCCGCGTCGGGACGCAGATCCAGGCGTTCGGCACGTATTTGGACGCGAGCGGCGCGGCGCATGAGATTCGGCACGGCGACGATGCGTTTGTCCTGTCCGGCGCGACGGAAGATTACGATCCGACGCAGGCGCGCGGCACGTTTGCGGTGCATATCGCGCCCGGACAGATTGCGGGCGGCGCATTGCAGACGGGCGGATATCTGTATATTACGGTGAAGGTCTAAACATTCGATCGGCTATGACTCGGATGCGGACGGAACGGCAATCGCCGTTCCGTCCTTATTTTGCCCGATCGACAATTTTCGATAATCGTCGATAAAACGACGGTATACGAGAAATTCTCGTTTAAAATTTTATTTTCGGATTGAAATTGATCGGGCGGCGTGTTACAATAAAACCATATGAACGCCCCGTTGTTTTTGCTGATGGATATCGACGATACGCTGATCGATTTTTGTCGTGCGGAGCGGGAAGCGATCGGGATGACCGCGGCGCATTTCGGGATCGCGGAGACGGATCGTTTGGCGAGCGTATTTCACGAGATCAACGACTGCGTTTGGTCGGAGTTGGAGCGCGGATTGCTTACGCGCGCGGCGCTCGGCAAGGAACGCGCGTTGCGCGTATTCGACGCGATGGGGATGACGGAGCATCCGGATCCGATCGGATTCGATACTTACTACCGCACGTGTTTGAGCGGCGTGTATCCGCTGTTCGACGGCGCAATCGACTTTTTGCGGCGGTCGGTCGGACGGCATACCGTTTGTTTGATTTCCAACGCGACCGCGCGCGTACAGATCCCGAGATTGCAGGGGAGCGGCATCTTGCCGTACGTGCAGACGGTGTTTCTGTCCGAGTTGATCGGGCATGAGAAACCGCAACGCGAGTTTTTCGAATACGTCGCCGATTTTATACCGGATTTCGATCCGGCGCGCGCCGTCGTGATCGGCAACAGTCCGGATGCGGATATCGCAGGCGCGACGACGATGGGATGGAAGAGCATCTTGTTCGACGCACATCATGCGATCGGGCGACAGCGATGTACGGCGGACGGTTACGCGGATTCGTACGCGCAGGTCGAGCGCATACTCGACGAGTGGATCAGGGAATGATATGCGATGCGTTCGCATGCAGATAAATAATTCGGGAAGGAGAAAATTATGGGCAACTCCAACAACATGAACCGTCGTCTGACGCTCGGCGATACCGTTACGTATTCGCTTGGGTCGCTCGGGCGCGAGATCAGCAACAACCTGATCGTCGTGTTCTTTATGGCGTATCTGACGTTCGTGATCGGACTCAACGGCATCGTTTTGGGCGTGCTGTTCTGTCTCGCCAAGGTATGGGATGCCGTCAACGACATCATCATGGCGACGTGGATCAACAACACGCGCAGCAAATTCGGACGGTATCGACCGTGGATCTTTTTCGGTACGATTCTCAACGTGTTTGCAATCGTCGCGATGTTTGCGCCGGTAGGGCAAGTCGTGTCGAGCAAGGTCGGTCTGTATTTCTATTATATGGGCATTTACGTATTGTGGGGGATGACGTTTACCGCGGTCGACGTACCGTTCTGGTCGATGATCCCGACGATCGCCAACTCGACGCACGAGCGCAACAAAGTCAGCTCGCTGGCAAGATTGATCGGCGGATTCGGCGGATTCATCATTTCCACGGTCGGTACGCTCGTATTGGACAAACTCGGTAAATACAACATGACCAGTTATCTGTGGCTGGCGGTCGTTGCGGGCGGAATCTTCGCCGTATTCATGATGATCATGCTCGCGTGCAACAAGGAGCGTTACGAACTGCCTGCCGAGACGATTTCGTTCAAGCAGGTCGCGCAGGTATTCAAGTCCAACGATCAAGTCATGCCGTACGCGATTTCGTACGTACTGTTTGTGACGGGTACGACGATCGCGTTGTATCAGATTCTGTATATTTTCATCTATGAAGGCGAGATCGGCACGCTGTCGTACAATCATTACGGATTGTTCACCGCGCTTGCCTGTACCGGACAGGGGATCGCGATGTTCTTCTACCCGTGGTTTACCAAGAAACTGCGCGCGGAGAAGGTATACGGCGCCAACTACTTTATGGCGATCGGCGGCATGCTGTTCCTGTTCTTGATCTTCTTCTTGCTCAAACCGCAGTACGGTTCGATGTCTCCGACGGCGACGCAGGTTATCAACGTCATCATCGTATCGCTTGCTGGCTCCTTGCTGATGACGTCCAACGGACTCAATCAGATCGGCTCGACGGTCATGATCGCCAATATCGTCGACTACGGCGAGTATAAGACCGGACTGCGCACGGACAGTTTGATGTTCTCGGTGCAGACGCTGTTGACCAAGTTTGCGGGCGCGATCGCGATGCTCGTGCTCGGTATCGGCGTGCAAGTCTCCGGATTGCCCGTCGTCGATACGGTTACCAATACCGTGAGCGGCGAGATCACGACGACGATGATGACGATTTTGCGCGTATTCATGTTCTTGATTCCGATTCCGTTCGTCGTAGCCGGATATTTGGTTTACCGTTTCAAGTACACGCTTTACGGCGAAAAGGTCGAGAAGATCAAAGCGGAACTCGACGTCAAGCATTTGGGACAGGAGCAAGCCGCCGAGACCGCGGTCGCGGACGGTACGGTTGATGTCGCCGTAGACGGCGTCGTTGCCGAAGCGGTCGCGCAACAGCTCGCCGACGAGACGCTCGACGCATCCGAGCCGCAAGCGGAGCCGGCGACCGCCGAGCAGGACGACGCGCACGCCGACGAGTAATCCCCGCGATTCGGCGGATTGAAATGGAAAACGGCGCTTACGATTTCGTAAGCGCCGTTTGTCGTATCGATGCGGATTTACAGCTTGCCGCTCAGGAATTTGCGGATGCCCGTCGCGGCGATCGCGCCGTCGCTGACGGCTTTGCATACTTGCAGCAGACCGCCCGTACAGTCGCCCGCCGCAAACAAGCCGGGCAGATTGGTCATCTTGTTGTCGTCCGTTGCGATTGCGTTGGACGGGCAGTGTACGCCGATCTTGCGCGCGAAGTCCGCCGCGCTTGCCTGTGCGATCGCGACGAATGCGCCGTCTACCGCGATTTGCGTCCCGTCTTCGAACGTGACGCCGCTCAAACGGTCCGTGCCGTCCAGTTGTCGGATCGGCGTCGTGATGACGCGGAAAGATTCTGGAAATTCGAGTTCCGGCGTTTGTCCGTCGGTCAGGACGTAGCAGGTCTGCGCGAGTTTGGCAAGCACGCTCGCTTCGTGCAGGCAGTACGCGCCCGCGCCGATGACGGCGACCGTCTTATTGCGGTAAAAGAATCCGTCGCATACGGCGCAGTAGCTGACGCCTTTGCCTTCCAGCGCCTGCAAGTTGGCGATCCGCGGCGCGGGACGCGACGCGCCCGTCGCGAGCAGGACGGCGCGAGCTTCATACGATTGACGTTTGCCGGCGACGGTAAAGTGTTCTCCGTTCCATTGGATATCGACGACTTCGTCTCTTTCGATCGGGACGCCGAGCGCTTTGACTTGGGCATGTCCGCGCGCAAGCAATTCCGCGCCCGAAGGGTTGTCCGCCGCGCCGTAATAGTTTGCGATCTTTTCCGCGCGCGCGAGCGCGCCGTCGCCTGCCGCGACGATTTGGGTCGCGATGTTGCCGCGCGCCGTATACAGCGCCGCGCTGATTCCGGCGGGACCTGCGCCGATGATGACCAAATCTTTCATTTTTCTCTCCGATCTTTGTCGCGTTTGTTTGAAAAATGCGTTTTGCATGTTGTCAAACGCCGCAAGATGTTTTATAATAGTATATACGAAAAAACGTTTTTGCGTCAAACGATTGACGCGTAAGGAGATGCGTATGTTACAGATTACGAAAGATTCGTTCGATCGCGAGGTTTTGCAAGCGCAAGGTACGGTTGTTGTGGATTTCTCCGCTACGTGGTGTATGCCGTGTCGTATGCTCGCTCCGGTACTCGAAGAGATCGCCGCAGAGCATAGCGAAATCAAATTCGTCAAAGTCGACGTCGATCAGGAAGGCGAATTGTCCGCGCAGATGGGCGTCGTCAGCATTCCACTGTTGGTCGTGTTCCGCGGGGGCGAACAGATTTCCAGCATGGGCGGTTTCCACAGCAAGCAGGAAGTTCTGCGCTTCTTGGGACTGTAAGGGGTCGATATGAGCGATTGCACGCACGATTGCAGCAGCTGTAAGAGCGCGTCTTGCTCGGATCGCAAGACGGATCTTCGCGCGCCTGCCAACGCATTGAGTCGGATCGGCAAGGTGATCGCCGTCGTCAG
>CAJTKI010000016.1:274-24353 GCA_910576875.1 uncultured Christensenella sp. | reverse complement strand
CCGGGTAGAGGTCTATTTCGGCCACGCAGACCGGGACGTGAACAAGCAGGCATTTGACGCGCTGATAAAACACAAGAGGTCGTTGCTTCTATAAAAATTGACAGAGAAGCACAAAAAGGAAAAGAACCTAAAGAAAAAACAGTTGAAGAGCCGGAACTTTCTCTTCCCAAACTTACGCGAGTCGTACAGTATAGTGACGACCCGGAACAAGCAAAGTGGTCCGACTATGGTATGACGGTTGACAGTATTGTTAAAACACAAATAAATAGCAATGGTGCAATCGATGAAATACTCATTAATATGGATTCAAATTTGGTGAAAAAACTAATAAATGCTAAAGGGGCAAATATTGAACGTGTCCGTAATAAATATATTTCCTCGATATATTCGCATATCTTAATGGTTTATACTACCATATATGGATATTACTCAAAGGATGATATTGAAATTGATGAACACGTCCGTAAAGAAATTCAGGAGACATTAAACGAGGCTGTTGAATTTTCATTTCAATACTATGCTAATTTCCTTTTAACTTATGAGGATTTCTCGGATTAATATAGCTTTATATAGGATGGTTTTATTGTTTCATATCAAGTAAGGTGAATGTGGAATTCGATTTACGTTATTACCACTCCGCCAAGAAGAATCGCGTTTGAACATGCGGTTCTTTTTTGTTTTTTAAAGGCGATGCAGTCGGGGGGATTTAAGTAAGTCGTGATGGGGAAATTGTTGCAATCTTGCGGAAAGCGTAAGCATGTGATACAATCGGATTTGGAAATATAAAATGAATATACGAGTGAAATGCAATGCGCTCCGAAGTTTGGATAAAAATTCGGAGCGCATTGCGGTAGTTCGGAGTTTGTGCTGTCGGAATCGGGTTTAATAAAGGGTGTTTAGCATTGTTGCAGAATAGAGTTCAAGAATGCGCCGATTTCGCGCCAAGCTTGTTTGCTTTCTTTCAAAAACGGAGTAAGATACTGAAAGTCGTGCCACATTCCGTAGTATTTCGTCATCTTGACGTTGACGCCGTTGTTCCGTGCTTTTTCGTAGAGCATATCGTTGTCGCTTTCGGAAGTTTCGGCTTCTCCGCACTGGATCAGCATGGGCGGAAAATCGGTGTATTCGGCGTAGGCGGGGGACAGATACTTATCGTACGGGGAGGTATCTCCTATGTATCGGATGATTCGGCGGATGTCCTTTTCGTGTTCCTCAAAACTTTGATTTTTCGGCAGAGAATAGAGCGGATCGCGATAGCAGTTCTTTTGATAAGAACTGCCGGTTGCGGCAAGGTCGATGCAACAAGATACCGAGACGATCGCGTCGGGCAGCGGGAGCCTTCGATCGCGAAGTCTCAGGCAAATCGACAACAAAACGTTCGCGCCGAAACTGTCGCCGACCGCGATGATTTTTTTACCTTTGAGATCCGTTGCAATGAGATTTGCGTACGCTGCGTAACACTCGTCGTGCACGGACGGGTATACCAGTTCTTCTCCCGTCCGGTAGTCGATCGAATAGACCGTCGCATTGGAAAGTTTCGATAATTTTTCCGCAACGCGTCTGTACATGCCGTTCATCGTTTGCGTGCTTCCGCCGCCGTGGAAATGCACGACGGCGCAAAGCGCATCGGGGACGTGCGGCGATAAAATTTCGACTTTCGTACCGCAAAACTCTTTGACTGCGTAGTCGAAACCTTTGGGCGGCGCGTATTTTTTGTTCTTGAATTTTATCGAGCGGGAGAGCGATAAATGATTTTTGCGATACTTGTAGGTGTATAATCGGATAATCGCTCCCGTGATTTTTGCGCCCAAAGACATCATAGCGTTGCAAGTCTCCGATACATATTTTTTACCAGAGGATTCATGATAAAGCCTACGAGCATTCCCGATTTGATGTAACAGTATACTTCGTGATAAAGTCCGTAAAACGCGCATTTTGCGTCGCAAAATTTGCTCGCGCCGTATTTTTCCAGATACGTTTCGCGAAGATAAAACCGTTTGCCGGACAGATTATCGAATTGGAACAAGTCGTATTCGCGATCCGCGTACATCATGTTGAGCGGGTCGATGAATCCGCTTAATTTGCGCTTTCGATCGATCATGATATTGGCGATATTCAGATCGCCGTTGATCAGACATGCTTCGGTAACTTCTTCCGAGAAAATCACGTCGAATTTCTCCCATGCCGCGCGCATGGTACGGATGACCTTTTTGGGAAGTTTACCTTTGGAAAACAGTTTTTCCGCTTGCATCAAGATTTGTTCTGCATGCGGCTTATAGAAGTCGAGCCAGCGATCGAAAGCAGGGCATTGCGCATCGCCGAATTTCTCGTTTTGACGGCAATGTACGGCATAAAGGGCGGTCGTGACATCGTCTGCGAATTGCTTGCGTTTGCGCTTGGATTGCAAAAGCAAGCCGAGAGAGAACACGGCGTTGCTCCCTTCGATCAGATCCATGCCGTAACAATCGACGGGGATTTCGTCGTCCGCCTTGCGGGAGAACAGCACGCGCGGAGTTTGAACGGGACAGTTTGCGGCGAGTAATTCGAGATCGCAGATTTCTTTTTCCAGCATATCGCGCGCCCTTAAAAATTTGACGACGATTTGTCGGTCATCTGCAAACGCGACTTTATACGCGCTGCCGAACGAGCCGCCCCCGAGATATCGAACATTTTGAACGGGCTGTCCGATTTGTTGCGTTGCGACGGTTGCCGCGTACTGTTGCGCGACCTCTTTGTCCAGCGATATCGCTTGGATGCGTTCCACTTTCATATTGTTCCTCCTTATAAAAAAGCGTGTTCCATTGAGAAACACGCCGAAAAACGCACCTCTCAATGTTGCTACACATTCGTCCTATCAAAGGTGAGAGAGTACATTTTTACCGATAATACTCCCTTTGAAAGCGATTAGAATGTGTAGCACAATCAATATACCATATTTTCCGAGAAAATGTAAGCCTTTCGCAAAATTTTCTCATTTCCGTCGAATAACGTGCCGCGGCGTACGACGGAGCGCTTGTCCTGCGGGATGCGATTTTGCGGACGCCCGCATAAAGATTTTTTGTTTGCCAATTGCGGGCGAAAATGATAAAATACAGTTCGGAGAAGATTGTATGAATACGAAGTTGATCGAACGATCCGCGCGGCTTTTGTCGCAATGCAACGTATGTACCGTTGCCTCGGTGTCGGAACAAGGGTACCCGCGCATTTGCGTGCTCATGCCGCTGCGGGCGACGGGGATTCGAGAGCTTTGGTTTTCCACCGGCGCAAGCGGTACGAAAGTTCGGCATTTTAAGAACAATCGAAAGGCGGGTGTGACGTTTTACAACGGCGGCGACAGCGTAACGCTGACCGGAGAGATGGAAATCGTAACAGACAAAGATGTAAAAGACGCGCTGTGGGAGCAACACGCTGCCGTTCTGGAACGGCATTTCCCGAACGGCGGCAAGGGCGATCCCGAATATTGCATTCTGCATTTTGTCGCAAATGAGACAACGGTCTATATAGACGGCGAGTTTGAGACGTTCCGAATTTAATATACGACGCATGCGGATCTATGGGGTGGTTTAATTATTACGGATTGGCGATCATGGCGGTCATTATGATACCGAATATCCTGTATGCCGTAAAGCATAAGGGCGAAACGCGCGATTCGTATCGCAACAGGGCGGTCATCGTATTGGAACAAGCGGGGCGGTACGGCTGTTTCGCGTTTATGATATTCCATATTCCGTATACGTATTTTCCGTTTTGGTTTGACGGCGCGTTGGCGGTATATTTGGCGGGCAACGGCGCGTTCTGTCTGGCTTATTGGATCGTTTGGGCAGTGTGTCGCAAGAAAAACGGGAAATGGAAAGCGCTGTTGCTTTCGATTCTTCCGTCGTGCGTATTTTTGCTGAGCGGAATTGTTTTGGCGAATATTCCGCTATTGATATTTGCGGTATGTTTTGCCGGGTGTCATATTCGGATCAGCTACAAGAATGCGGTGTAGAGACTTGATTGCCTTGTTAAAAGGCGTGTCGCAATGCCGATTGTAAGACAGGCGCGCGCGTAGGGGAACCGCGCATTTGCGGCGACGATCGAGAGTTACGCATTGTCAAAGCAAAAGTGCAACGGATTTAGTCCGTTGCGCTTTGATCTATAATGGGATGCCGTTGCATAGACGGCGTCTTGTCGGTACGATTAATTGAGTATCCATACGGCGAGATTCAGCGTTGCCGCAACGCACAGCCAGGTCGGATAGATCGACAGCCACAGTCCGTACAACGGACGGTCTTTGCAGATTTCAAAGAGCAACTTGATCGCAAACAGCACGTTGATGACGATGATGACGTTGCCCAAGAACAGCGATTTGAGCGTAAAGAATACCAGACACCAAAGCACGTTCAGAAAACCGTTGATTGCCAGTAAAACAATCGTTTCGCGCGTCAAAGGTTTCTTGTTCTGCCAAAGCCACAACGCTACGATAAACGACAGATAGATGACCGTCCACAGGATCGGAATCACAAAGGACGGAATCCATTGGGTCGGTTTGGTCAGCCCCTCATACCATTGCATGCCGAGATGCGTGAAGATCGCGCCGAGTACGGCGATGATTATGATCGATACGGTTGAAATAACACTGCTTTTTTTCATACCGATAACGTGCGCCTAAATTCAAAATCTATTCTGCAATCGCAAATAAAACTTTGCAAGTATCATGCGACAGGCGCGGATTTCGAGCATTTGTCTGTGCGCATGTACGCGATCGATGCGGCGGCGTGTCGGAGCACTCTTGCAATTCTTCCGCGCGTGCGCTAAAATAAAGCAATCAAACATGGGAGAAAACGCATGCAAACAGAAGTTATTCAACGCAACGGGATCGAAATCGCAAGCATTCGATCCGATCAAGTTCTGATCACAGACGTCCAATCCGCGTTGGATTTGATGATGAGCGTACAATACGAGACGGGGATCCGCAATCTGGCGATTCCCAAAGACTGCATAACGGAGCAGTTTTTTATCCTGAGCAGCGGGCTTGCAGGCAGTATATTGCAGAAGTTCGTCAATTATCGGTTTCGGGTCGCTATATACGGAGATTACTCCAAATATACGAGTAAGCCGCTTCGGGATTTTATCTACGAGAGCAATTACGGACGCGATGTATTTTTTACATCCGATTTGGAACGCGCGATTGCCAAACTGAGCGACGGTTCGGACGCGTCCGACCGATAACGTCGGGGCGCGCGGAACGCGGACGAATTTTGATCGCGCGACGCTGCGCCGATTTTTGTTGCCGGCGGTTCTCGGGTCGTAGCGCGCATCGGGACGCAGGTCGCGATGCGGAGCGGTGTCGATCGGCGCTTGTCGGTAAGGGGATTTCGGATCGGGCTTGACAGGTCGGACAAAGACAAATATAATAGGAGATACAAAGCTTGTCGATCCGTTGCGGATCGCACGGCAAACCAAATCGGTAATAAGGAGAGAACGGTATGGCAGCAAAACGTAAAAACGGAATCCCGGGATTTGCGGAGTGGGCGGACGGCGTCTTGGAAAATCTGGATGTGGACGCGACGGCGTACAGCTTTAACATTCACGAAGACGAAGTGACGTATTGGGTCGAATTGGTCGCGACGTCGTCTTTTGACGAAGAAGACGAAGATTGGGCTTGCGACGAAATTTACGCGAGCAGAGACGACGACAACGAACTCGAATTTACTTCCGGAGAATGGGAAGAGGCGTTGGAAGACGTCGAAAACACGGTCAAGGCGTATTTGGAGACCGGAACGTATGCGGCAAAGCTGAAACAAGCGCAAGCGGTGGCATGCGGGTTTGTGGACGGCGATATGTCGATCCTGTATAAAAAATAAACGATCAACAAATGCATCCCGCCCCGATTTGGAGCGGGATGCGTCTGTCTATGCGCGTCGCGCGATCCGGTCGAATTGATCGGCTCGGACGGCGAACGCGGCGGAGGGAATATGTCAAAACCGTTGTCGGAAATGACGCTGGAAGAGCTGTGGCGGTTGTTCCCGATTGCGCTGGTCGAAAGCCGCTCGCATTGGGCGGAGCAGTTTGCGCGGGAGCGCAACGCGCTGTCGGAGCGGTTGCCGGACGATTGTCGGATCTCGCACATCGGCAGCACTGCGATCGGCGGCATACGGGCAAAGGATATCGTCGATATACTCGTCGAATTGCCGTCCGATCGGGATTTGCGCGCGCAGGCGGAGCGTCTGTCGGCGCTCGACTATACGGTGATGTCGCAGAACGACGCGCGCGTATCGCTGTGCAAGGGATATACCGAGCGCGGTTTTGCGGATCGAGTCTTCCACCTGCATCTGCGCTATATCGGGGATTGCGACGAGATCGCATTCCGCGATTATCTGATCGCGCACTCGGACGTCGCGCGGGCATACGAATCGCTCAAATCCGAATTGAGCGAAACGTATCGGTACGACCGAGACGCGTATACGCAGGCGAAAGGCGATTTCGTCCGTCGTTATACCGAACTTGCCAAGGAGGAACGCCGCGCGTCCGCCTGCGCGGATTGAAGCGCGTATGCGCACGATCGGAGATTGGATTGCAACGATCGGATCGGCGTTGCGTCTTTTTATGATATCGGCAAGCGCTTATCGCGTCGCGGAGAGTTGCAAAATCAGGCGCGCGTATGCTATCTTAGAAAGCGACTATGAATCATGCGACCGAACAACTGGAAAAGGGCAAGATATGGCCCTTGGTTTTTAAGCTGACGATACCCGCCGTCATCGCGCAGCTGATTACCTTTTTATACAACATCGTCGATCGCATGTACGTCGCGCAGATCGACGGCGCGGGCATGGATGCGCTTGCCGCGTTAGGCATCGTATTGCCGATTACGCTGATCATGCAGGCATTTGCCAATCTGATCGGGCTGGGCGGCGCGCCACGCGCGAGCATGAAACTCGGCGAAAACGATCCGCACGAGGCAAATCGCATCTTCAATACCGCGTTTGTGCTGTTGACGGCGGTCGCGATCGCGATCGGAATCGTCGGTTTCTGTATGGCAAAGCAGATCGTCGTCTTGTTCGGGTGTCCGGAGAGCGCGGTCGAATATGCGACTTCGTATCTGCGCATTTATTCGGTCGGCTCGATCTTCGTATTGACCGCGCAAGGGCTCAATCCTTTTATTACCGCGCAGGGGTATTCGCTGATCGCGATGCTGTCGGTATTGATCGGCGCGGTTGCGAATATCGCGCTCGATCCGCTGTTCATCTTTGGATTGGGGATGGGCGTTCGGGGCGCAAGTCTGGCGACGGTGATTTCGCAAGCGCTGTCCTTTGTGTGGATTGTCGGATTTTTCTTTACGCGCAAGAGCACGTTCCGCCTGCGTATCGGCGATATGCGCCCGCATGCGCGGCGGGTATGGGCGATCGTCGCGCTCGGGTTTACGCCGTTCGTCATGACGCTGACCGAATGCGCCGTGCAGATCGTCTTCAACGTCAATCTCAATCAAGCGACCGGCGGGGATAGGGATTATGTCGCTGCATTGACGATTATGCTCAGCGCGTTGCAATTGATCTCGCTTCCGCTCAACGGATTGGGATACGGCATGCAGCCCTTTGTCAGCTACAATTACGGCAAAGGCAACGCCGCGCGGTTGAAGCAAGGCATCCGCGCCGTGACGGTTGTCGCGTTTGCGTTTGCGATCGTCGTTTGGACGGTGTCGTTGGCGGCGCCGCAGGTATATGCGTACTTGTGTTCGGCGAGCGATCGCGTGCGCGGCATCGTCGTCGCGTATACGCCGTTCTTTTTGATGGGATCGATCATGTTTTTTGTCCAGATGACGTTGCAGAACATCAACGTCGCGTTGGGGCAGGCAAGATCGGCGTTGTTGCTCGCGGTGTTGCGCAAAGTCGTGATATTGATCCCGCTGTGCTTTGCGCTCACGCACGTATACGGTTATCGCGGCGTATATTGGTCGGAGGGCATTGCGGATTTGGCGGCGGGCATCGTGACGGCGGTCGTGATCTTCGCGACGTTTCCGCGCGTATTTCGCCGTCGCGCCGAACAGGTCGAGCGGCAAAGAGCCGCGCAGGATCGAGACGCGAGCGCGCGGGACGATAAACCAATAGGGGATTGACGGCGCGATACGTAAGTGTTATAATCGATACAGGGGGAACCGTTATGAAAGATCGGAATGCAAAGTTGTCGGAGAATTTCAAACGCTACAACATACCTGCGATCGTACTGTCGGCGGCATGGCTGGCGATGGCTTTGGTCGAGATCGGGATTGTTTCCGGTCGGATCGGAAGCAAAGGGATCGGCGCGATGCTGCTTACGCAGATGGCGATTGCGGTGTTGCTTGTCGCGGTCGCTTGTTTGATTTTTTTGCTGTTCAAAAGAAAATACGCAAATGTCTGGCTCGTCGGTTCGTTGATCGTCGGAGTCGCCGGATCGTTGGCAGAGATCGGACAATGGGGACCGCGCTGCTTTATCGAGAGCGCGCCCAATCATTATGCTACGTTTGCCGCCAACAAAGGATTGTTTTATCGGATCGATATCCTGCACGGAGAATTTCCCGATTTGGTCATGTCGGTGCAGGGCAGTTCTGTCGTCGTCAATATCGCTTTGATTTTGGCAAGCGTGTTGTTGATCACGAATCTTGCGATTATGCTGTACAGAATCGGCAGGGATTCTAAGAGAACGGTTTGATTTTGTTCGGATCAATCCGACGGGAGAAAAAACGAAAACCGCCTTTCACAGGCGGTTTTGTCATTTGGTTTTAACGGAGTTCCATGCTTCGATTACTTGCGCGAGAGTGTATTGCCGTTCCGCTTTTTCGATTGCGGCTACTCGTCGTTTGCAGCGATGCGGCGGAGCAATCGGAAAGCAACGGTTAAGAACGCGACGCGTCGTCGGGGCGTTTGCGTTCGGTCAAATACCGTTCCGCGCCCTGTTTGGTCGCCATGGCGATGCGCACCGCCAAAAATACGAACAGTACGCCGCAGCCCAGACACAGCAATGAGAAGAAAAAGCCCTTGGCGATGAGCGATCCGTCGAAGATGATAAAACTCTTGATCATCCATTGGATCGAACAGATCCCGATGATGCCGCCCAAAAACAGTACGACGATAAACCCGACGCATGCGGCGAGCGTAAAGACGATCATCAGACAGTCGCTGATCAGGATCGAAGTTTTGGAAGGCGTCGGATCGGTTTGATTCATAAATGCTCCTGTCGACAGTATAGCACGGCGCGGGGCGCGGGACAAGCAAATCGCGTCGGATTGTTTGTCAGTTGCGCGCGCGGAAAACGCTGGCGTACGCGTGCGCGCTGATGCCTTCTTCGCGCCCGACGAAGCCGAGCTTTTCGGTCGTTGTCGCGGACACGGTTACGGCGGACGGATCCAGTCCGATCGCGGAGGCGATCGAAAGTTGTATCGCGCCGATGTGATCGCGCAGTTTGGGGCGCTGAGCAAAGACGACGGCGCTGATGTTGCGGATCGTCCATCCTTGGCCGCGGATCAGCCGCGTCACGCGATCCAACAGAACCATGCTGGAGATGCCCGCATATGCGTCGTCGGTGTCGGGGAAGAGCGCGCCGATGTCGCCGTTGTGCGTCGCGCCGAGCAACGCGTCCATAATCGCATGCGTCAACACGTCCGCGTCGCTGTGTCCGAGCAAACCTTTGTCGTGCGCGATCCGAATGCCGCCCAAGATCAACGGGCGCTCCGCGACGAGTCGATGCGTGTCCCAGCCGCTCCCGACGGCAAATCCGTCCGGAATAAAACGCGCGAAGTCCTCGGGATACGTGAGTTTGGAATTGGAGCTGTCTCCGCGGCTGAGTTGAACGGGCGCGACAAAACGCTCGTAAAGCGAAGCGTCGTCGCTGAACGACAACTGCCGCTCGATCGCCTGTCGATATGCGCCGATCAACGGATACGGGCGAAAGATCTGCGGCGTCTGAACGACGGCGATTTGGGAACGGTCGAGCGCTTTGCTGCCGTTGCCGCCCATACGTCGCATGCTGTCCGTCGCCGGCATCGCGACGACGGCGGTGCCGCATTTGATCGCGGTCGCAATCGCTTCGTCCAGAATCGCGCCGCTCAAAAACGGACGCGCGCCGTCGTGGATCGCGACATAATCGCAGTCCGATTCCAGACATTGGAGCGCGTTCCAGACGGATTGGGTGCGCGTCTTACCGCCGTCGCACAGGACGATCGGCAGATGCGAAGATTGCGCAAGCCGCTCGAAATACGCGCGATCCGCGTCCGCGACGGCGAGTACGATGCGCGTGACGTCTTTGCGCGCAAAGCAATGGATCGTCTTTTCGATGACGGTCGTGCCGCCGCCGACGTCGAAGAGCAGTTTGTTGTATCCCAGTCGCGTACGGCTTCCGCTGCCGCCGCAGGGCAGTATGACGTTAAGTTTCATCGCTCAATACCTCGTACATGTCGGTGCAATCTTGCTTTTTGACTGTTTCGTCCGTCCGCAGCACGCGGAATTTGAACACGCGATCCCCGAAATGCAATGCGACGACGTCGCCGACGCGGAGTTGACTGCCGGCTTTGGCGACGCGTCCGTTGAGTTCGGAACGTCCGGCGCGCGACGCGTCCGCCGCGACGCTGCGGCGCTTGATGATGCGCGAAACTTTGAGAAATTTGTCCAGCCTCATAACGATTCCTTATATACGCGCATGCGAACGAGCGCACGCGGCTTATGATTTACGATTTATTATACCAACTTTTGCGCGCTCTGGCAAGAGGGAATTGCGCCCGACGCGGCGGTCGGATCGGGTCGAGTTTTGCGCCGATGCGGAAATAATTTACAAAGATTTTACATAACCTTATAAATTTTACATAAATTTTACATTTGAAAAATGCGTGTCGTACTGCTCGTTGCGTCGCGATTTCGATGCGTTCGGGACGGCGCGCGCACCGCGCAAAACCGCATGCAAAACCCGCGTCAAAGAATAAATTATGCGCAGACGATAAAAAATATATAATTTTTTTGGAAAATAATTTGACTTTGGCGGTTATTGGTGTTAGAATCTATAATCGTGCGATTATCGTTTTCTTAACGCGTTTATTATGCGCTTGTATATGCGCGCAGAAACGCCGAAACGGCACGAAAGCGACGGAAATTTTGAAGGAGGGGACGATATGCCTCAAAGAATTCATAAGGTCAAATACGGCAATACCGAGAGAATGTGTTTTTCCAAAATCAAAGACACGCTCGACATTCCGTACTTGATCGAATTGCAGAAGGATTCCTACAAGCAATTCATCACGACCGGTATCCAGGAGGTGCTGGACGAGTATTCGCCGGTTCAGGACAGAGCGGGCAGATTGGAGTTGCATTTCCTCGGTTTTACTTTGGCGGGCAAGCCCAAGTACGACATCAAGGAGTGCAAGGACAGAGACGCGACGTACGCGTTGCCGCTCAAAGTCAAGGTGCGTCTGGTACGCAAGGAGACGGGCGAGATCACCGAAGAAGAAGTCTTCATGGGAGATTTCCCGCTGATCACCGAGAACGGTTCGTTCATCATCAACGGCGCGGAGCGCGTAATCGTCAGCCAGTTGGTCCGCAGCCCGGGCGTCTATACGGTCGGCAGTTTAGACAGAGCGGGCGTGGAGCGTTATGAGACGACGATCATGCCCAACCGCGGCGCTTGGCTGGAATTCAAACAGGATTCCAACGGCGTGTTGTGGGTCAACGTGGACAGAAACCGCAAAGTCGTCGCGACCGTGTTGTTGCGCGCGTTGGGTTTTGCGTCGGACGAGCAGTTGATCGATCTGTTCGGCAACGAAGAGATGCTGTTGGAGACCTTGAAAAAGGATTCTTCCCGCAACGAAGAAGAGGCGAAAGTCGAACTGTACAAGCGTTTGCGTCCGGGCGAAATTCCGACGCAGGACGGCATCACGCATTTGATCAACGGCACGTTCTTTGAGCAGCGCAAATACGATCTGCTCCGCGTGGGTCGTTACAAAGTCAATAAAAAGCTGTGCCTGGGCACGCGCATCGCAGGTTATCCGCTTGCGGCGGATGTCGTATGTCCCGCGACCGGAGAAGTGCTTGCGTCGGCGGGCGAAATTCTCGACGAAGCGCAGGGCATGAAGATTCAGAACGCCGGCGTCAATGCGGTCGAACTGCTTGCCAAGGACGGCAAACCGTTCCGCGTGATCGGCAACAACACCGTGGATTTGCAGGCGTTCGTCGAGTGCGATCCGCGCGAATTGGGCATCAAAGAGCGCGTCTATTATCCGGCGCTGGCGAAGATGATCGAAGCGAGCGCGGGCGACCGCGAAGCGCTGTTGCAGGCGATCCGCGACAACCGCGACGATTTGGTCGTCAAGCACGTGACCGTCGAGGATATCGTGGCTGCCGTCTCGTACAATCTGGGATTGAGCCGCGGCTTCGGCATGACCGACAACATCGACCATTTGGCGAATCGCCGCGTGCGGTCGGTCGGCGAATTGTTGCAGAATCAATTCCGCATCGGTATGGCGCGTTTGGATCGCGGCATCAAAGAAAAAATGTCCATTACGCAGGACGACGGCGAGTATAAGGCACAGAACTTTATCAACATCAAGCCCGTCACCGGCGTGATCAAGGAGTTCTTCTGTTCGTCGCAGCTGTCGCAGTTTATGGATCACCACAACCCGATCGCCGAACTGACGCACAAGCGTAAGCTGTCCGCATTGGGACCGGGCGGTCTGAACCGTGAACGCGCGAGCTTCGAAGTCCGCGACGTACACCATACGCATTACGGTCGTATGTGTCCGATCGAGACGCCGGAAGGTCAGAACATCGGTTTGATCTCGTCGCTTGCTACATATGCGCGCGTCAACGAATACGGATTTATCGAGGCGCCGTACCGCAAAGTCGACAAGGCAAGCGGCAAAGTCACCGACGAAGTCGTCTACTTGCAGGCGGACGAAGAAGATAAATACATCGTCGCGCAAGCCAACGCGCCGTTGGACGACAACAGCTGTTTCGTACAGGAGCGCGTCACGTGCCGCATCAAGGAAGACATCCGCGAAGTCGATCGCGATAAAGTCGACTATATGGACGTTTCGCCCAAACAGTTGATTTCGATCGCGTCCGCGCTGATTCCGTTCTTGGAGAACGACGATACCGCGCGTGCGTTGATGGGCTCCAACATGCAGCGTCAGGCAGTGCCGCTTCTGCGTCCCGAAGCTCCGATCATCGCGACGGGCGTCGAGCAAAAGATTGCGCGCGACAGCGGCGTCATGGTATTGGCGAAGAAAGACGGCGAAGTGCTCAGCGTCAGCAACGAAAAGGGCGAGATCTCGGTCGGTTCGGACGACGGCAGCATCGAGACGTATAAATTGCAGAAATTCGAGCGTTCCAACGCCGGCACCTGTATCGTACAGAAGCCGATCGTGCGCAAGGGCGACAAAGTCAAACGCGGACAAGTCCTCGCAGACGGACCGTCCACGCAAAACGGCGAGCTGTCCTTGGGTCGCAACATCCTGATCGGCTATATGTCGTGGGAAGGTTACAACTACGAAGACGCGATCCTGATCAGCGAAGATTTGGTCAAGGAAGACGTGTTTACGTCCATCCATATCGAAAAGTACGAGATCGAAAGCCGCGACACCAAGCTGGGCGAAGAACAGATTACGCGCGATATTCCCAACCTGGGCGAAGACGCATTGCGTTATCTGGACGAAGACGGCGTGATCATGGTCGGCGCGGAAGTGCACAGCGGCGACATTCTGGTCGGACGCGTGACCCCGAAGGGCGAAACCGAACTCACGCCGGAAGAGCGTTTGTTGCGCGCGATCTTCGGCGAAAAGGCGAGAGAAGTGCGCGATACGTCGCTCAAACTCCCGCACGGTCAGTACGGCATCGTCGTGGACGTCAAAGTCTTTACGAGAGAAAACAAAGACGAGTTGCCGCCGGGCGTGAGCAAACTCGTGCGCGTCTACGTCGCGCAGAAGCGTAAGATCGGCGTCGGCGACAAGATGTCCGGACGTCACGGCAACAAGGGCGTCGTCTCGCGCGTACTGCCCAGAGAAGATATGCCGTTCCTGCCGGACGGTACGCCGTTGCAGATCGTGCTCAACCCGTTGGGCGTGCCTTCGCGTATGAACATCGGTCAGGTCTTGGAAGTACACTTGGGCTTGGTCGCGAAATTACTGGATTGGAAGATTTCCACGCCGGTATTCGACGGCGCGACCGAGGCGGATATCAAGCAGCTGTTTACCGAAAACAATCTGCCCGCCAACGGCAAGCTCGAAGTTTACGACGGTCGTACCGGCGAGAAGTTCGAGAATCCGGTTACGGTCGGATACATGTACATGCTCAAACTGTGCCACCTGGTCGACGACAAGATTCACGCGCGTTCGACGGGACCGTACAGCTTGGTGACGCAGCAGCCGCTCGGCGGTAAGGCGCAGTTCGGCGGACAGCGTTTCGGCGAAATGGAAGTCTGGGCGCTCGAAGCGTACGGCGCGTCGCATATTTTGCAGGAAATTCTGACCGTCAAGTCGGACGACGTCGTCGGCAGAGTCAAAGCATACGAATCCATCGTCAAAGGCTCTACGATTTCCGAGCCGGGCACGCCGGAATCCTTTAAAGTATTGATCAAGGAATTCCAGGCGCTCGGACTCGACGTCAAAGTGCTCAACGAAAACCGCGAAGAAATCGGACTGCGCGAGATGATCGACGACGATATCGAACTGTTGCCCGAAAAAGAGCAGGAAAGACAGGAAGTCGATATCTTCAACGTCGGCGCGGAAGACACCGATATCTTCGGTCTGGGCGGCGATGACCAAATGTTCGAACAAGGCGACGACACGCTCGGCGACGACGATGACGTGTTCGGCGATCTGTTCGATACCGATAAAGAATAAGGAGCGTGCAAGATGTCTGAAGTAAATAATTTCGATTCCATTCAAATCGGCGTGGCTTCTCCCGACAAGATCCGTTCGTGGTCGCACGGAGAAGTGACGAAACCCGAAACCATCAATTACCGCACGCAGAAACCGGAAAAAGACGGTCTGTTCTGTGAAAAGATTTTCGGACCGACCAAGGACTGGGAATGCCATTGCGGCAAATACAAGCGCATCCGTTACAAAGGCGTGATCTGCGACAAGTGCGGCGTCGAAGTAACCAAAGCCAAAGTGCGTCGCGAGCGCATGGGACATATCGAGCTGGCTTGTCCGGTCTCGCATATCTGGTATTTCAAGGGCGTTCCGTCGCGCATCAGCATCGCGCTGGACATGTCCCCTAAGGACGTGGAGCACGTCTTGTACTTTGACAAGTACATCGTCATCCAGCCGGGTACGAGCAACTTTGTCAAAAAACAAATTATCGACGACAAGGAGCGTTCCGAAGCGATCGAGAAGTACGGCGACAATTCGTTTAAGGCGGGCATGGGCGCGGAAGCGATCAAAGAACTGCTGATGGAAATCGATCTGGAAAAGGATTCCGCCGCGCTCAAAAAGATCATCGAGGAATCGACCGGTCAGCGCAGACTCAAAGCAGTCAAGCGTCTGGAAGTCATCGAGTCGTTCCGCGTGAGCGGCAACCGTCCCGAATGGATGATTTTGGACGTATTGCCCGTCTTGCCGCCCGAACTGCGTCCGATGGTGCCGTTGGACGGCGGACGGTATGCGGCGAGCGATCTGAACGATCTGTACCGTCGCGTCATCAACCGCAACAACCGTCTCAAAAAGCTGATCGAATACGGCGCGCCCGACATCATCGTGCGCAACGAAAAGCGTATCTTGCAAGAAGCGGTCGATGCGTTGATCGACAACGGTCGCCGCGGCAAAGCGGTCACGGGCGCCGGCAATCGCGAACTCAAATCGTTGACCGGCATGCTCAAAGGTAAGCAGGGACGTTTCCGTCAGAACTTGCTGGGCAAGCGCGTGGACTATTCCGGTCGTTCGGTTATCGTCGTCGGTCCGGAACTCAAAATGTATCAATGCGGTATCCCCAAGGAGATGGCGCTGGAACTGTTTAAGCCGTTCGTCATGAAAAAACTCGTCGACAACGGCAAGTGCCTGAACATCAAGGCTGCAAAACGCGTCATCGAAAAGGCGAAGGACGTCGCGGTCTGGGATATCTTGGAAGAAGTCATTCAGGACCATCCGGTGCTGCTCAACCGCGCGCCGTCGTTGCACAGACTGTCCATCCAGGCGTTCGAGCCGGTGCTGGTCGAAGGCAGAGCGATCAAACTGCATCCGCTTGCCTGCGGCGCGTTTAACGCCGACTTCGACGGCGACCAGATGGCGGTGCACGTGCCGTTGTCGGTGGAAGCGAGAGCGGAAGCGCGTTTCTTGATGCTGTCCACGAACAATATCTTGAAGCTGTCGGACGGCAAGCCGGTCGTATCTCCGTCGCAAGACATGGTCATCGGTAGCTACTATCTGACGATCCCGCGCGAAGGCGGATTGGGCGAAGGCAGATATTTCCGCAACGAAAACGAAGCGTTGATGGCGTATCAGCTCAAACAGATCGGACTGCAATCCAAAGTCTATATCCGCGTCGAGAAAGAGATCGACGGCGTCAAGTACTCCAAAAAACTGCATACGACGATCGGCCGCATGATTTTCAACCAGGCGATTCCGCAGGATTTGCATTTCGTATCGCGTCAGACGCCGGAAGAAATGCTGGATTTGGAGATCGACTTCACGGTCGGCAAGAAGCAGCTTTCGCAGATCGTCGACGCTTGTTTCAAGTACAAAGGCGCGACCGAAACGTCGGTGATTTTGGACAAGATCAAGACGTTGGGTTACAAATATTCGACGATCGGCGCGGTTACCGCGAGCGTATTCGATATGCACGTGCCGCCGGTCAAGAAAGAGATCATCGCCGAGAGCGAAGAGAAAGTTCGCAATATCGAAAAGCAGTTCCGTCGCGGTCGTTTGAGCGAAGACGACAGATACCGCCAGACCGTACAGGTATGGCAGGATGCCAAGAAGTCGGTCGACGAAGCGCTCAAAGGCGGCATGGACGATTTCAACCCGATCTGGATGATGGCAAATTCTGGCGCGCGCGGCAGCATGACGCAGATTTCGCAGTTGTGCGGCATGCGCGGTCTGGTGCAAGACCCGTCCGGTAAGGTCATCGAACTGCCGGTTAAGGCGTCGTACCGCGAAGGCTTGTCCGTCTTGGAATACTTCATTTCCTCGCACGGCGGTCGTAAGGGTATGGCGGATACGGCGTTGAAGACGGCAGACTCCGGTTATCTGACCCGTCGTCTGGTCGACGTCGCGCAAGACGTGATCGTCAGCGAAGGCGATTGCGGCGACACCAAGGGCATCACGGTCGCCAACAACGGCGATCGCAAAGAGTTTGTCGAGCGCATCGACGGTCGTTATATCATGGACGACGTCGTCGACGCGCAGACGGGCGAAGTCGTCGTGACGGCGGACACGTTCCTGACCAACGAACTTGCCAACAAAGTTGCCGATGCGGGCGTCGCAAGCGTACGCATTCGCAGCGCGTTGACCTGTAAGTCGCGCCACGGCGTATGCGCAAAGTGCTACGGCAAGAACATGGCGTCCAACAATCCCGTCAAGCTCGGCGAAGCGGTCGGTATCATCGCGGCGCAGTCGATCGGCGAGCCCGGTACCCAGTTGACGATGCGTACGTTCCATACGGGCGGCGTCGCGTTGTCGAGCGATATTACCAACGGTCTGCCGCGTGTCGAAGAATTGTTCGAAGCGCGCCGTCCGAAGGGCGAAGCGGTCGTATCCGACGTCAACGGCGTAGTCGGTCTGACGAAGGACAACAAAGATCAAACGGTCGTACTCGTCACCCCCGCGGAAGGCGAGGTCAAAGAGTACAAGATCGCGTTCGGTCAAAAGCTGTGCGTCGCGGACGGACAGAAGGTCGAAGCGGGCGACGCGTTGACGTACGGTAACATTTATCCGCAAGATATTTTGCGTACCAAGGGGCTGCGCGGCGTACAGGACTACATCATCAAAGAAGTCAAAGCGACCTACCAGTCCGCCGGCGTCGATATCAACGAAAAGCATATCGAGATCATCGTACGTCAGATGCTGCGCAAGGTTAAGATCGAGTCGCAGGGCGACACGGCGATGCTGCCGGGCGAGTACGTGGACATCTTTACGTACGAAGAAGAGAACGAGAAGACGATCGAAGCGGGCGGCGTACCGGCTACGGCAAAACGCACGTTGCTCGGTATTACCAAGGCTTCGCTCGCGACGGAATCCTTCCTGTCCGCGGCATCCTTCCAGGAGACGGCAAAAGTGTTGACCGAAGCCGCGATCCGCAACAAGGTCGACAATCTGCGCGGTTTGAAAGAGAACGTCATTCTCGGTAAACTTATCCCCGCGGGTACCGGCATGAAAGCGTATCGCAACGTCGTCGCGTTGCCGATCAACACGGTCGAAAATACGATCGTCGAAGACGAGATTGCAGACAAGTTTGCGGTCGAAGACGACATCGAAGATTGATCTTCGCACACGCCCGACAAGGCGGCGCTTTGTCGGGCGACAACTGAATAATACTCGATTCTATAAAGAGTGTGGGAGGGACGGACCCTGCGAACACACAGCAACCTCGAGTAAGGTGCTAAATTCCGCAAGTATACTTGAAAGATAGAATGTCTTATTGGGTCGCTATCTGTCAGGAGAGCGACCCTTTTTGAAGGAGAACGTATGAAAAAGAGATTATTTACCAGCGAGAGCGTCACGGAAGGACATCCCGACAAGGTCTGCGACAAGATTTCGGACAGCGTATTGGACGCGTTGCTGGCGCAGGATCCGATGTCGCGCGTGGCGTTGGAGACGTGTTGCAATACCGGATTCGCGTTGCTGATGGGCGAAGTCACGAGCGCGGCGCAGGTCGATTACGAGGCGATCGCGCGCAAGGCGATCGTCGAGATCGGTTA
The DNA here is from genome assembly GCA_910576875.1 of uncultured Christensenella sp. Taxonomy (GTDB): domain Bacteria; phylum Bacillota; class Clostridia; order Christensenellales; family UBA3700; genus MGBC101980. The sequence continues at coordinate 5,504 of CAJTKI010000016.1, read as the reverse complement.
TGACAGCGAAGACAAGGGATTCGACGGCAATTCGTGCGCCGTCCTGGTGCGGTTGGATAAGCAGTCCGCCGACATCGCGCTCGGCGTGGACAACAGCGTCGAGCATCGCGCCGACGCGTCCGATCCGTACGATCTGACCGGCGCGGGAGATCAGGGCATGGTGTTCGGCTATGCGTGCGACGAGACGCCGGAACTGATGCCGATGCCGATTTCGCTCGCGCACAAGCTGACCGCGCGTCTGACGCAGGCGCGTAAGAGCGGCGAATTGGCGTATCTGCGACCGGACGGCAAGGCGCAAGTCAGCGTCGAGTATCGCGACGATCGGGTCGCGCGGATCGCGGCGATCGTCGTATCGACCCAGCACGCGCCCGAGATCGAGATCGAGCAGTTGCGGCGCGATGTGCGCGAGCAGATTATCGATCGCGTGATTCCCGCGCATTTGATCGATGCGCAGACGGATATCTATATCAATCCGACCGGACGTTTTGTCATCGGCGGTCCCAACGGCGACAGCGGTCTGACCGGACGCAAGATCATTGTGGACAGTTATGGCGGCTATTGTCCGCACGGCGGCGGCGCGTTTTCGGGAAAAGATCCGACCAAGGTGGATCGCAGCGCGTGCTATATGGCGCGTTATGTGTGCAAAAACGTCGTTGCGGCGGGTCTGGCGCGCAAATGCCAGTTGGACATCGCATATGCGATCGGCGTGGCAAAACCCGTTGCGGTACAGGTCAATACGTTCGGGACGGGCGTCGTAGACGATACGCGCATCGCGGCGGCGATCGACAAGGTGTTCGATCTGCGACCGCTTGCGATCATCGATCGTTTGCAGTTGCGTCGTCCGCAATTTGCCGATACGAGCAATTACGGGCATTTCGGACGCGAAGACAAGGGATTCGTCTGGGAGATGACGGACAAGACGGACGAGTTGCGTCAAGCGCTCGGCTTATAAGGAACGCGCATGGAGATTTCGGGCAGCATCGCGGAAGTCGTATTTCGCAATACCGACAACGGTTATACCGTACTGGAACTCGACTGCGGGGACGATTTCGTCACCGCAGTCGGGACTTTTCCGCCGTTGGTGCCCGGAGAACAATTGCGTTTGCAAGGCGATTGGACGGAGAATTATAAATTCGGCAAACAGTTTGTCGTCACGCAGGCGCAGATCGTGCGACCGGATACCAAACTTGCGATGTTCCGTTATCTGGCGAGCGGACTCTTTCACGGGATCGGACAGACGACGGCGGCGGCGATCGTAGACGCATTCGAGGACAAGACGCTGGAAATCATCGAGTTCGAGCCGCACAAGCTGGCGCAGGTCAAAGGCGTTTCGCTCAAAAAGGCGATGGCGCTCAGCGAAGCCGTCAAAGCGCTCAAAGAGATGCAATCGACGATCCTGTATCTCCAACAGTACGACGTGTCGCTCAATCTCGCCGTCAAGATTTACAAGACGTATCAGGCGGGTACGCGCCGCGTGATCGAAGAAAATCCGTACAAGCTCGTGGACGAAGTGGACGGCATCGGATTTTTGACCGCGGACAAGATCGCAGGCAAACTCGGGATCGCGCGCGACAGTCGTTTTCGCGTGTCGGCGGGGATCGGATACGTGTTGCAGGAAGCGGGCGTGCGCGCCGGACATACGTATCTGCCCAAGGCGGCGTTGATCGGGCAGGTGTGCGAGTTGATGGATCTGGACGATGCGGATCTGATCGAAAGCGTCATGCAGGACAACGTCGTGCAAGGCAAGATCGTCATGATCGAAGACGACAACGGCGACGCCGTCATGAGCGCGGGCGCGTACGTGACCGAAGTGTCGATCGCGCGCAAGCTCGTCGATATGATGACCAAATGCGCCAATTTGCCGCTGGACGTCGATCGCGACGTCGAGTTTTTCGAGCGGGAGCACGATCTGACTTTGCACGAAGGGCAGAAGAGCGCGATCCGCAACTGCGTCGCTTACGGCGTCAACGTCGTGACCGGCGGACCCGGTACCGGCAAGACGACGATCATACGCTGTATGATCGAGATTTTGGAGCGCCAAGGCATGACGGTATGTCTATGCGCGCCGACCGGACGCGCGGCAAAGCGCTTGACGCAGTCTACCGGCGCGGAAGCCAAGACCGTGCACCGATTGTTGGATCTGGATTTTACGGGCGGCAAGGGGCATTTTACGTACAACGAGCACACGCGTTTGGACGCAGACGTCGTCATCGTGGACGAAGTCAGCATGTGCGACGAATACGTCTTCCATGCTTTGATCCGCGCGATTCGGGACGGCGGACGCTTGATCATGGTCGGCGACAAGGATCAGTTGCCGTCCGTCGGCGCGGGCAACGTGCTGTCCGACGTGATTGCGAGCGGATTTGTGCCCGTCAATTATCTGACGCATATCTATCGGCAGGACGAGAGCAGTCATATCGTCACCAACGCCCACCGCATCAACGCTGGCAAGATGCCGGTATTGGACAACCGCTCCAAGGATTTCTTTTTCGACGCGGCGCAGTCGCCGCAGACGATGCTCCAACACGTCGTGGATATGGTGACGACGCGTATCCCGAAGTTTGCGCAAGTGCGTCCGATCGACATTCAGGTGCTTTGTCCGATGAAAAAGGGCGTCGTCGGCGTCGAAAACGTCAATTTGCGCTTGCAAGAAGCGCTCAACCCCTGCACGGATCCCAAGCGACAGCTCAAAGTCGGCGCAGTCTGCTTGCGCGTCGGGGATAAGGTGATCCATACCGTCAACAACTATCAGATGGAGTGGAGCAACGCGCAGGAAGGCACTGCCGGCGCAGGCGTCTACAACGGCGATATCGGCACGGTGATATCGGTCGATCTCCAAGAGCCGAGCGTGTGCGTGCAGTTCGAGGACGGCAAGATCGCCAAGTACCATCAGGGGCAGTTCGATCAGATTTCGCTTGCGTACGCGATCAGCATTCACAAGTCGCAGGGATCGGAATTCGATGTCGTATTGATCGCCGCATACGGCGCCAATTATATGATCATGACGCGCAATCTATTGTATACCGCCGTCACGCGCGCCAAAAAAATGGTCGTTTTGCTCGGCGATACCGCGTCGGTGGAACGCATGGTGCGCAACAATTATACCGCCAAGCGGTACAGCATGCTCGTGCAGTTTGTCCGCGACTGTGCGCGGCGTTGCGGGTTGGAAACGGTCGCGCCGTAGCCTGCTTGCAATCGCTTTCAATCCGCGCATCGTCGCAAAACGGGGAATGCGCTTTGCGCGCATAAAGATCGGGGAATGCAATCGGACGGCTCGCTTTGCGGGCGCGGAAGATTCGGATCGGCGGACGGAACATGCGAGATCGATACGTCCGTTTGCGCATTTGTCGAATTTTGTCGAAACGGATCAAATACGGGTAATTGGCGTGTCAAAATGCGCTTGGACAAGATAACAAAAAGTTCATAGAATATGATATTCCATGAACTTTTTATACAATTATTTTAACTATTATTTTATATAAAGTCAAGACAATCGTCCGTCAAAGTGCCGAAAGGTAAAATTTTACAACGGATTTTCTGGGTAAATCCGATAACTTTTCCTATAAAATCAACCAGTCAAATCCCCATATCCTACAATAGTTCATGGAATATCATATTCCACGAACCGTTGTGTATAGAATCGGGATGGATTAAGAGTACTTGTCGGGAAGTGTAATAACATGTTGAAACACAAGATCGGACAACGATGGACGACAGCGATTTTGTCCTTCTGCGTTTTGATTTGCATTTTGATTGTATTGTGCGGCGGACTGTTCGGATTGCAGGATTCGGATTCCGTTTTTGCATTCAATAGCAGCAATATGACCGATTCGACGACGGTGTCAATCGGAGAACTTTTATTGGACGATTACGATACGTCTGTAAGCGACAAAAAGGTATTTAATAAAAGTTTTTGGCAACTGGTAGATCATTTATCCGGAGAACAAGAGAAATATGTAGGAATTACAGATTTAACGGATAAAAACGCAAAAAGCATTCGAGATCTTAACGGCGGCAAGGATATCGTTGTAACGATTGATAACAAACAATGGACTGTTACGGATTTACGCAAACTGGATAACGGACATGTGATTGCCACAATGTGGTTGGCAACGAGCGCAGAGACATCGCAGTGGAATACTTGGAGTGCGGATAACCCTACAGATGCATATCCTGCAAACATGTATAGTACAAGTTATATTCGTGCTAACGGATTGAACAGCGGCGGATGCGGATATGCAGCTTCTCAAGGAACGACGACATTGACGCCGGTTGCACAGAACGAGACGCATCCATATGCAAAGTTTACGATGGATTCGGTCACGGAGAGTGCGCGAAACGTATCGCTAATTAACTATATCGTACAGCCGAAAGACGTGGCGTATCAGGAAACGGAAACTGTGCGCACGTATATCAATAGTTGGAATACTGCGATGAACGAATCGTGGGGAACTCCTGATCTGGAACATTATAAAGATAATATGAATTATAGTGAGAAATCTCACTACAACGATTGGGCTGATGATTATCTGTGGTTACCGAGTCTTGCTGAGACTGGAACCAACGGAAGTTTAAGTATTTGGGATTTATCGGATACACAACGCAGTAACAGTTCGAATACTTGGTTGCGATCGGGGCATTTTCTCGGTGCAGGTCACATTTTGGGACTAAACAGCGGCGGCGGTTCGGATAATTATTTTTATAATACTACTGATCTTTATGCGGTTCGTCCCGCGTTTCATTTCGATTTAACAGAAGCTGCAAAGGTTGCTGCCGGTTCGGTAAATGTACCGAAACTAGTGAGTTCGCAAAAAGAATATAACGCAACGACACAGACATTTACGTTGCAAGACTTCGATGCGACCAAGATCAAGATCACATCGGTTACCGGCGTAGACAATGCAGGTAATACAATTACCGATGATATTACGTTTACCGCCAACAATGCGGCGATTTCTGCGCGCAATGCGGGGACATATACGGTAACGTTGGATTTGCTCGATAAAGACAATACGATATGGGCAAATAGATCTTCGGAATCTCAAAAGGTGACATTTGAGATTCGGCGAAAACAATTAAATATTACATGGAATCCAAATGGGGATACGACATGGAGCTGGTCGGTCGGGTCGAGCGGTAGCATTTCGGCGACGGACGATCGCGTATCGGGAGACGATGTAACGGTTGCATTGAGTTACAAAGCCGAATCGTCGAGCACGCAAGTATCGGT
>CAJTKI010000016.1:0-264 GCA_910576875.1 uncultured Christensenella sp. | reverse complement strand
AAGTATACGATCTATGCAAAACTGGGGACGACGGGCGCGGATAGCGGCAACTATTATATCGACGGCGCGCAGGTATCGCAGGCGTTCGAGATCAAGGCAAAAGGAGTAACATTCACGGGTGTGACCTGGATGGTCGCGCACAACGGCGCGCCGAGCAATGCGACCGTGAGCGGGAGCACGCCGACGGATCTGACGGCAACGGACAAATACGGATACGATTCGGACGCTTACATTTGGACGATCGACGACAGCGCGTTGGCATCG
>CAJTKI010000015.1:25580-26551 GCA_910576875.1 uncultured Christensenella sp. | reverse complement strand
CTGAGTTAAAAATAAGAGAATTGATTGAGAAAAGTGTATCTGAAATTATTCAGAATATACAAAAAGGACTAGGAATGCAGTCGTTTTCACAAATTATAGAAAAAACGACAGAAATCGTTCATCAACTTGGTACATCTTTAATTGAAGAGCTAATTGCAGAAATGGACGAATTATATAATGAAGAACGTGATCGCAAACTCATTCAGATGCGAAATCGTAAAACTAGAAAAATGCTTACACAAATTGGCGAGATAAATATGCAGCGACGTCTTTATTTAGATAAACAAACAGGACATTACTTTTTTGCGGTCGATGAATTACTTGATATTGAAAAGCATAGTCGTATTGAAAAAGGCTTAAAGAGTCAATTAATCGCAAATGCGACATTGACGAGTTACGGCAAGGCAAGTGAATTGGTTGGGCATAAAGTTTCACGTCAGACCGTTCATAACATAGTAAAAAAGTTGCCTACTGAAAATGTCAAAGTATGTTCTCAAGGCTATAAATCGATTGACAGAATATTTATTGAGGCCGATGAGGATCATATCCATTTGAATACAGGAAAAAGTGCTGAAGTCAAACTTGTTTACGTTCACGAGGGAACTCGAGACGTTGGCAAGGGAAGAACGGAGCTTATTAACTCGAAATATTTTGTATCTACCAAAAGCAGCGATGATATTTGGGAGCAAGTTTTTGATTACGTTTATAGTCAATATCAAGTCAGTAATGCCGAAATACATATATCCGGCGACGGGGCAAGTTGGATAAAAGAGGGGCTTAATTACTTTCCGAAAGCAAAATATCATCTTGATAAATTTCACGTTTACAAATCGATTACGGACGTCAGCGGTCCGGATAAGGAGATGCGACGCTCTGTAATTCATTCTATAGAATCAAGAGATTTTAATACAATCCGCAGTATTTATTCAGCTCGAGGACAGTCGATAAATAGTGTACAAGGGCGTAGGCAC
>CAJTKI010000015.1:0-25570 GCA_910576875.1 uncultured Christensenella sp. | reverse complement strand
GTAGGCACGTCGCAAACGGGTTATTTTATTTGGAAAACAATTTTGACGAAATTTATTTAACAAAACGGTTTTCTTGTGCTGCTGAAGGACACGTATCGCACGTATTATCAGCTAGGCTTTCATCAAGACCTATGGGGTGGAGTATTCTTGGTGCAGAACGCATAGCAAAACTTCGAGCTTACTATTTTAGTGACGGAAAATTTTCCAATATTGCTTTGAATAAAAAAACACAAAATGATAGTTATCCCAAAGGTAGAAAATACGTGCATATCGCTAAAAAGTTAAGTGATAATTGTGGGGGAATACCGACAGCCCACGTTGTCGGTATTGACGGAATAACAAACGGTTTAAGCGTATTATTACGGTCTGTATTAAGAAGTAGCTAAATGCAAAATCAAAAAAATTGACATTTCATTAAAATCAATATATACTATAGTAAACAAAAGGACAAGCAGGGGATATTATGAGTTATTATTTACCAAAAATCAAAATACCTAAAAGCGGACATTATTACGTACTGTATTGTAATAATCAGCAAGTTGTAGCTCAATTTGTTTCGCAATCTTGTTGGAATTTAACATTTCGTATAGTCGACGATTCTTATATTGATTCCGTAGATGGCGAATTTGTTCGTGGTAATTATAGTATCAAATTTATTTAACTTAATCAGATATAAATATTTTTTATTGCTGTTGCTATGATGCAATGGCAATTTTTCTATGGATTATATTAAAAACGCAAAGAAAAAACGTGTAAAATGAATGAAATTGTGAGTATTATTGAGTTTGGTATATAAATAAAAATTTTCTGAATTTGTGCGGAAAAAACTTGACACGACCGGACTGCGCGCGTAGCTTGACGCGTCATCAAAAAAGTATTATACTAATCCCGTATCGCCCGACGACGGACAAGACGGCGCGGCGGTGCGGAAACTAGCATGGGAGCATTCCGAAATGGGACTTTTTCGAACTTTATTCCCCAGTCATAACGATCGCGAACTGAAAAAACTCGGCAAGATCGCCGATCGCATCGAGGCGTTGGAACCGCAGTTCCAAGCGATGACGGACGAAGAATTGCGCGCTTGCACGCAGAGCTACCGCGATCGGATCGCGCAAGGCGAGGATCTGGACAAGCTGTTGCCGGAAGCGTTTGCGACCGTGCGCGAAGCGAGCAAACGCGTACTCAATATGCGGCACTTCCGCGTGCAGCTGATCGGCGGCATCGTATTGCATCAGGGGCGCATCGCGGAGATGCGGACGGGCGAAGGCAAGACGCTGGTCGCGACGCTGGCGGCGTATCTCAACGCGTTGCCCGGCAAAGGCATGCACATCGTCACGGTCAACGATTATCTCGCGCGCCGCGACGCGGAGTGGATGGGCAAGATCTTCCGCTTTCTCGGTCTGACGGTCGGCGTCAACGTCGCGCAGATGACGCCGCAGGAAAAACAGCAGGCGTACGCGTGCGACATCCTGTATTCGACCAACAACGAATTGGGCTTCGACTACCTGCGCGACAACATGGTCAAGAAAAAGGAGTCCCGCGTCCAGCGCGAACTCCATTTTGCGATCGTCGACGAAGTGGACAGCATCCTGATCGACGAAGCGCGTACGCCGTTGATCATCAGCGGGCGCGGCAACAAGTCGTCGGAAGGCTATGTGCTCGCCAACCGCTTCGTCAAGAATTTGAAGGGCGAATATTACGTCTGTCCCGAATGCGGCAAACAAGTCGTCGCGGACAAGGACGACAACGGCAACGTCGTCTGCGCGGACTGCGGCGTCGCGTGCGAAAATCGCAGCGATTACGAGTTGAGCGAAAAGGATAAGACGGTATTTCTCAACGAAAACGGCGCGGCGAAAGCCGAAGAGTACTTCCATATCGAAAATCTCGCCGATTACGAGAATCAGGAGCTCAAACATTATATCGACAACGCGTTGCGCGCCAACTACATCATGCGGCGCGAGACGGATTATCTGGTGCGCGACGGCGAAGTCGTGATCGTAGACGAGTTTACCGGACGCGAAATGATCGGACGGCGGTACTCGGGCGGTCTGCATCAGGCGATCGAAGCCAAGGAAAACGTAACCGTGCGCTCGGAAGACAAGACGCTTGCGACGATCACGTTCCAGAATTTCTTCCGTTTGTATCGCAAGATTTCCGGCATGACCGGTACCGCGAAGACGGAAGAGACCGAATTCGAATCCATCTACAAGCTCGACGTCGTCGTGATCCCGACCAACAAACCGATCGTGCGCCGCGACGAGCAGGACAAACTGTACGTCAACGAAGACGCGAAATATCGCGCGATCATCCGCGACGTCATGGAATGTCACGAACGCAAACAGCCCGTGCTCGTCGGTACTGTCAGCGTCGAAAAGAGCGAAAAGCTGTCCGCCGCGCTCAAAAAATACAAAGTGCCGCACAAGGTGCTCAACGCGAAGAATCACGCGCTCGAAGCCGAGATCGTCGCGCAGGCGGGACAGGTCGGCGCGGTCACGATCGCGACCAACATGGCGGGGCGCGGTACGGATATTTTGTTGGGCGGCAATCCCGAATTTCTCGCCAAACGCAAGCTGGAAAGTCTGGGTTACGCGCACGACGCGATCGAGACGGCGGCGTCCTTCTTCCATACGGACGACGAACAGATCCTCAAAGCGCGCGAAGAATATCGCAAATATTACGACCTGTTCGCCAAAGATACCGAGGCGGAAAAACAGCAAGTCGTCGCGTTGGGCGGTCTGCGGATAATCGGTACCGAGCGGCACGAATCGCGCCGCATCGACAACCAGCTGCGCGGTCGAAGCGGTCGTCAGGGCGATCCCGGCTCGTCGGTCTTCTATCTGGCGATGGACGACGACATGATGCGCAGATTCGGCGGGGAGCAGATGCAGGCGATCGTGAGCAGATTGGCGCTCGATCCGGACGAAGCGATTCAGGCGAAAATCCTGACCAACCGCATCGAGGCGGCGCAGGCGCGTTGCGAAGATCGCAACTTCTCGATCCGCAAGCACGTGCTCGGATACGACGACGTGATGAATCGTCAACGCGAAATCATCTATTCGCAACGCAAGATCGTATTGGACGAGTTGCGCGTGCACGAACAGATTCTCGCGATGATCAAAGGCGTGATCGAACGCATCGTACCCAAGTACGTGGACTATAAAGAAGATCACCGCAATTGGGATTACGAGCAATTCAACCGCGAACTGGAAGAAGTCGTGCTCGAAGCGGGCACGCAGCTGATGACGCCGCAGTATGTCGAAGATCACTCGACCGAGCAGGATATGGCGGACGGCGTGTACGAGACGGCTTGCGCGCAGTACGAAGCGAAGATCGCCCGCGCGCAACAGGAAATCGGCATGGATTTCGAACTGTTCGAGCGCGACTGCATGCTGTACAACGTCGATTCCAAATGGATGGAGCATATCGACGCGATGAGCGAGCTCAAACAGGGCATCGGATTGGTCGCGTACGCGCAGCGCGATCCGGTGTTGGTGTATAAGAAAGAAGGCTTCGACATGTTCTACGACATGATCGAGAAGATTCAGTACGACACGGTGCGCGTGCTGGTCAAGTCGCATTTCGAGAAAAAGACGGAGACCGCGTCGCGCGAAGAGCGCAACGTGCGCACGAACAATCCGGGGCAAACGGTCGAGACCGTCAAACGCGACGGCAAGAAGATCGGACGCAACGATCCGTGTCCGTGCGGCAGCGGCAAAAAATACAAACAGTGTTGCGGACGCAACGGCTGAGCGCGGGGAGTAAGACGATGATATTGATGGATCAGGCAAAACAGGATATTGCGGCGTTGCACAAGCAGTTGTCCGAAGTCGGCGACGCGCTCGACTTGGACGCTTTGCGCGCCCGCAAGCAGGAACTGGAAGCCAAGCAGATGGCGGACGGATTCTGGAACGACATCGCCGCGGCGCAAACAGTCAATCAGGAACTGGCGCGCGTGGAAGGCAAACTCAAACATTATACGTCCCTGTCGGGCAGATTGGACGACGCGGAAGTGCTGTTGCAACTGTGCGTCGAGAGCGGCAGCGACGACGAAGAACAGGAGATCGCCGACGAAGTCGCGGCGCTGACCAAAGAGATCGAAGCGCTTAAACTGGAAACGTTGCTCAAAGGCAAGTACGACGCGAACAACGCGATCCTGACGTTGCACGCGGGCGCGGGCGGCACGGAGGCGCAGGACTGGACGAGCATGTTGTATCGCATGTATACGCGTTATGCCGAGCGCGCCGGTTACAAGGTGCGCGTGCTGGACAATCTGGCGGGCGACGAAGCGGGCATCAAGAGCGTCACGTTTACCGTCGAAGGCGAAAACGCGTACGGCTATCTCAAAGCGGAAAAGGGCGTGCATCGGTTGGTGCGCATTTCGCCGTTCGATTCCAGCGCGCGGCGGCATACGTCGTTTGCGTCCGTCGAAGTCATGCCGGAAGTGCAGAACGATACCGAAATCAAGATCAATCCGGACGATCTCAAAATCGATACGTACCGTTCGGGCGGCGCGGGCGGTCAGCACGTCAACAAGACGGACAGCGCGGTGCGGATCACGCATATTCCGACCGGCATCATCGTCCAGTGTCAGAACGAACGCAGTCAGATCCAAAACCGCGAACAGGCGATGCACATGCTGATGTCCAAGCTGATCGAAAAGCAAGAGCGCGATTTGCAGGAAAAAGAGCTCGAACTCAAAGGCGAAATCAAAAAGATCGAGTGGGGCAGCCAGATCCGCAGTTACGTATTCTGTCCGTATACGATGGTCAAAGACCACCGCACCGGCTGCGAAACGGGCAACATCACCGCCGTCATGGACGGGGAGTTGGACGAATTCATCTTCGACTATCTGAAAAAGGCAAACTGACATGACCGATTATCGGGAGCGGATGCAGCGGCGCTTGGACGCGTTGCGGGATCGCGAAGAGCTGAATATTGTGGCGATCGAAAGTTCGTGCGACGAGACGGCTTGCGCGGTGCTGCGCAACGGACGGGTTTTGTCCAACGTCGTCGCGTCGCAGATCGAGATCCACAGACGCTTCGGCGGCGTCGTGCCCGAGATCGCGTCGCGCAACCATACGCTCGCGATCGGGACGGTCGTGCGGGACGCGCTCGATCAGGCGGGTTTGCGGCTGCAAGACGCGGACTGTTTTGCGGTCACGTACGGCGCGGGGCTGTTGGGCGCGCTGCTGGTGGGCGTGTCGTACGCCAAAGCGCTTGCGTACGCGACGGACAAGCCGCTGATCGCGGTCAATCACATCCGCGGACACATCGCCGCCAACTATCTGGCGGAGCCGACGCTGCAACCGCCGTACGTATGTCTGATCGCGAGCGGCGGACATACCGCGATCGCGTACGTGCGCTCGTATACCGAGATCGAGATTCTCGGACAGACGCAGGACGACGCGTGCGGAGAGGCGTTCGACAAAGTCGCGCGCGCATTGGGATTGCCGTATCCGGGCGGTCCGCAGATCGAACGGCTCGCGGCGCAAGGCAAGCCGACGATCGAACTGCCCAAGCCGTTGCACGATCGCGATACGCTGGATTTTTCGTTCAGCGGGATCAAGACGGCGGTCATCAACTATGTGCGCAATCGCGAGCAGAAGGGCTTGCCCGTGCCGCGGGAAGACCTTGCGGCGTCGTTTCAGGAACGCGTGTGCGAATGGATGAGCGACAACGCCGTGCGCGCGGCGTTGCGGCAGGGGACGGATACCGTCGTCGTCGCGGGCGGCGTGGGCGCCAACGGGACGTTGCGCGCCAAAATGCGCGACAAAGCCGCGGCGCGCGGTTTGCGCGTACTGTATCCGCCGCTGGGGCTGTGTACCGACAATGCCGCGATGATCGGCGCGCAGGCGTATTATGCCGTACGGTGCGGCGCGCGCGCATGCGGATTGGATTTGGACGCGGACGCGGACGCGCGCATGACCGATTAGCATCGATGCGGCGCCCGAATCGGGCGCTTTTTTCCAAAAAACAGTAAAAATTAACGAGTTTTTGCATGCAAAGCGTTTGACTAGCAGGGGTTTTGCGTGTAAAATAGAAAAGCATGATGTAAATTCTATACATCTGCCCGATTGAGTTTGCGCTTGTCAGATTGTGCAGTCTCATTCACAAAATTCTTTACAGGAGGTATGCGGATATGCCAACAATCAATCAGTTGATCCGGCAAGGTCGCGAGAAACAGGTCAAGAAGAGCACTGCCCCCATCATGGCGAAGTGCCCGCAGAAGAGAGGCGTTTGCCTTTCCGTCACGACGACTTCTCCGAAGAAGCCGAACTCGGCGTTGCGTAAGATCGCGAGAGTGCGTCTGGTGAACGGTATGGAAGGTACGATTTACATCCCGGGCATCGGTCACAACTTGCAGGAACACAGCGTAGTGTTGATCCGGGGTGGTAGAGTAAGAGACTTGCCTGGCGTCAGATATCACATCATTCGTGGTACGCTGGACAGTGCAGGTGTTGCGAAGCGTATGCAAGCAAGATCTAAATACGGCGCAAAACGTCCCAAATAAGGGCTTTTAGTCGAATGAAATTCACAATCTAACAAGGAGGTTTATTGTTATGCCAAGAAGAAGTGGAGTACCGGCGAGAGACGTTTTGCCCGATCCGATGTACAACAGCAAGGTCGTGACCAAGTTCACGAACCAGGTCATGTACGACGGCAAAAAGGGCGTCGCGCAAGAGATCGTGTACGGTGCTTTCGATATGATTCAAGCAAAGATGGGCGTGGCGCCGATGGAAGTTTTCAACAAAGCGCTGGATAACGTAATGCCCGTTTTGGAAGTCAAGGCGCGCCGCGTAGGCGGTTCGACATACCAGGTCCCGATGGAAATCAGACCCGCGCGTCGTCAAACGCTGGCGATCCGTTGGTTGGTTATGTTTGCGCGCAAGAGAGGCGAAAAGACGATGATCGAACGCGTCGCCGCCGAACTCATGGACGCTTACAACAACACCGGCAACTCGGTCAGAAAGAAAGAAGACATGCACAGAATGGCGGAAGCTAACAAGGCGTTCGCTCACTATCGCTGGTAATCGCCTGCGATCCGTAAAAGAGGATAATTACGAATGGCCAGAGAATATTCGTTGGAAAATACCAGAAATATCGGTATTATGGCACACATCGACGCCGGCAAGACGACGACTTCGGAGCGTATCCTGTACTACACCGGTATCAATCATAAGATCGGCGAAGTGCACGAAGGCGGCGCGACGATGGACTGGATGGTGCAGGAGCAGGAGCGCGGCATTACGATCACGTCCGCTGCGACGTCCACCCAGTGGCGCAACACGCGCATCAACCTGATCGACACCCCCGGACACGTGGACTTTACCGTCGAGGTAGAGAGAAGTCTGCGTATCTTGGACGGCGCGGTCGCGGTGTTCTGCGCGCGCGGCGGCGTTCAGCCCCAATCCGAGACGGTATGGCGTCAGGCGACCAAGTATCACGTCCCGCGCATCGCGTTTGTCAACAAGATGGACAGAGACGGCGCGGACTTCAATAACGCGGTCGAAATGATGCGGACGCGTTTGCATGCGAACGCGGTTCCGATCGTCGTTCCGATCGGCAAGGAAGATAACTTTGTCGGCGTGGTGGATCTGGTCGAAAACAATGCGATCGTCTATCTCGATAAGGAAGGCAAGCAGTTCGAACGTCGCGAGATCCCCGCGGATTTGGTCGACGAAGCGGCTGCGGCGCGCGAAAAGCTGTTGGATGCGATCTCGGTGTTCGACGACGATCTGATGATGAAGATCCTCGAAGACGAGCCGATCACGCCGGACGAAATCCGTCATGCGATCCGCAAAGGCGTGCTGTCGATGGAACTCAATCCCGTATTGTGCGGATCGGCGTATCGCAACAAGGGCGTGCAGTTGCTGCTCGACGCGATCGTCGACTATCTGCCGTCCCCGCTCGACATTCCGCCGGTCGAAGGCACCGAAGTCGGCGATAAAGACAAGGTTTTGACGCGCGAAGCGGACGACAAAGCGCCGTTCAGCGGACTTGCGTTTAAGATCATGGCGGATCCGTTTATCGGACGTTTGGCGTTCTTCCGCGTGTACTCCGGCTCGATCAAGAGCGGTTCGTACGTGCTCAACTCGACCAAAGGCAAGCGCGAGCGCGTCGGTCGTTTGGTGCGCATGCACGCGAACAGCCGTACCGAAGTGGACGAGGCGTTTGCGGGCGACATCATCGCGATCGTCGGTCTGAAAGACACCGGCACGGGCGACACGCTGTGCGATGCGGATCATCCGATCGTATTGGAAAGCATGGAGTTCCCGGAACCGGTTATCTCCGTCGCGATCGAACCCAAGACCAAAGCCGGTCAGGAAAAGATGGGCATGGCGCTGGCGAAGCTGGCGGAAGAAGATCCGACCTTTAAGACGTACACCAACCAAGAGACCGGTCAGACGATCATTTCGGGTATGGGCGAGTTGCATCTGGACATCATCGTAGACAGATTGCTGCGCGAATTCAAAGTGGACGCCAACGTCGGCAGCCCGCAGGTCGCGTATCGCGAGACGATCCGCAAGGCGGTCAACGCCGAAGGTCTGTACAAGCGTCAGTCCGGCGGTAAAGGTCAGTACGGTCACTGTAAGATCGTCATGAGCCCCAACGAACCCGGCAAGGGCATCACGTTTGTGGACAAGACGGTCGGCGGCAGCATCCCGAAGGAATACATCCCGGCGGTCGAAGCGGGTATCCGCGAAGCCGCGCGCGGCGGTTTCGTCGCGGGTTACGAGATGGTGGACTTCAACATCGATCTGATCGACGGTAGCTACCACGAAGTCGACTCGTCCGAAATGGCGTTTAAGATCGCGGGTTCGCTCGCGTTTAAGGACGCTTGTTCCAAGGCGGGCGCGGTGTTGTTGGAACCGATCATGTCGGTCGAAGTCGAAACCCCGGAAGATTATCTGGGCGAAGTCATCCAGACCGTTACCGGTCGTCGCGGCAATATCAAGAGCATGGAGCTGATCGCGGGCGTCGAGCGCGTGGACAGCGAAATCCCGCTTGCGGAAATGTTCGGATATGCGACGACGTTGCGTTCCAGCACGCAGGGTCGCGGCAACTTTACGATGACCCCCGATCACTACGAGGAAGTCCCCAAGAGCGTTGCCGAGAAGATCATTACTCAGCGCGCCAAAAAGGACTGATGCCGATCGTACGGCGCAGGTTGCATCAACTTGCATTTTGCGGTTGACAAATCTGTAAAATAACTATAAAATAAAGAATAAAGATGACGTTAAGGTCAAATCTAGGAGGAATCAATCATGGCAAAGGCTAAATTCGAAAGAACTAAACCGCACGTTAATATCGGTACCATCGGTCACGTCGACCACGGTAAGACCACGCTTACGGCTGCAATCACCATGTACTCTGCTGCAAAAGGACATGCGCAGAAGATGAGATATGATGAAATCGACAAGGCTCCGGAAGAAAAGGCAAGAGGTATCACAATCAACACCGCTCACGTCGAGTACGAGACCGAATCCCGTCACTACGCACACGTAGACTGCCCGGGACACGCCGACTATGTC
The DNA here is from genome assembly GCA_910576875.1 of uncultured Christensenella sp. Lineage (GTDB taxonomy): Bacteria > Bacillota > Clostridia > Christensenellales > UBA3700 > MGBC101980. The sequence goes on along the minus strand of CAJTKI010000015.1, from coordinate 16,037 downwards.
AAGAACATGATCACCGGCGCGGCGCAGATGGACGGCGCGATCCTGGTCGTTGCTTCGACCGACGGTCCGATGCCCCAGACGCGTGAGCACATCCTGCTCGCTCGCCAGGTAGGCGTTCCCTACATCGTTGTATTCATGAACAAGACCGACCAAGTCGACGATCCGGAATTGCTCGAACTCGTCGAGATGGAAGTCAGAGATCTGTTGAGCGAATACGGTTTCCCGGGCGACGATACGCCGGTTATCAAAGGTAGCGCGCTGCTCGCTTTGGAGAGCGCTTCCCAGGGTAACGCGGACGACGCTTCCTGCGCTTGCATCCAGGAATTGCTGGACGCGGTAGACGCATGGATCCCGGCGCCGGAGCGCGACACCGACAAGCCGTTCTTGATGCCGGTCGAAGACGTATTCACGATCACCGGTCGCGGTACGGTTGCTACCGGCCGTGTCGAGAGAGGTACGGTCAGAGTACAGGATAAGGTGCAGATCGTCGGTATCCAACCGACCACCGATACGACCATTACCGGTCTGGAAATGTTCCGCAAGCTGTTGGACGAAGCGTATGCAGGCGACAACGTCGGCGCGTTGCTCCGCGGTATCGACCGTAAGGGTATCGAGCGCGGACAGGTTATCTGCAAGCCCGGTTCGATCAATCCGCATACCGATTTCAGCTCGCAGGTTTACGTCCTGACCAAAGAAGAAGGCGGACGTCATACGCCGTTCTTCAACGGATACCGCCCGCAGTTCTATTTCAGAACGACCGACGTTACCGGTTCGATCAAACTCGAAGACGGTGTCGAAATGGTTATGCCCGGCGATAACGTCAAGATGGACATTTCGCTGATCACCCCGATCGCTATCGAAGAAGGTCTGCGCTTCGCTATCCGCGAAGGCGGCAGAACCGTCGGATCCGGCGTCGTTTCTAAGATCATGAAATAAGGCATCGCCTATCAATAACCGCAACGCTCGGACGTAAGTCCGGGCGTTGTTTGTATTTGCGGGGTTTGCGCAGAGCGGGGACGGGGACAAGGTCGTCGACGGGTAACGAAGATTGCACGATATATGCGGGAGATTCGGATTTGCGTGCGGGGGCGGTAAGCGATTTTTGGTTTCCGGGAACGGCAACGCGTTTGATGCAGTCGGCGGAATCGTCGTATGGACGCATTTGCGTCTTCACGCAACTGTCGATTGCGGGAAATGCGATTTTACGGACAGCATACCGCATAACGGTTTTGTCCGATCGGACGAGCAAACAAAATGCATCGCGCGGCAATTGGTTGCAACTGCCGGATCGACGGATCTGCGATGGTGTCGCAAGATTGGTTGCAGGACTCGGGTTTACGGACGGTGCATCGGATAGCGGTATTTGTCCGCTTCGGTGATCAGGCGAAGCACTTTGCACGGTACGCCGACCGCGATCACGTCGGCGGGGATCGACTTCTTGACGACGCTGCCCGCGCCGATGACAGTGTTGTCACCGATCGTTACGCCGGCAAGGACGGTCGTCCCCGCGCCGATCCAGACGTTGTTGCCGATCGTGATCGGTTTGGCGATCTCGATGCCGGCTTTGCGTTGTTCGGGATCGAGCGCGTGCTCCGCGGTCGTAAAACAGCAGTTGGGCGCAACGAATACATGATCGCCGAACGTCACTTGCGCGCCGTCCGTCACGATCAGATTGTGATTGGAATAGAAGTAGTCGCCGACTGCGATATGATATCCGTAGTCGCACCAAAACGGCGGCGTAATGCAGACTTCTTTTCCCATTTTCCCCAAAATCTGCGCGAGCAACGCTTGCTGTCCGTCGCGGTCGTTGGGGTGCAATCGATTATATCGATAGCATTTGTCCTTGCATGCGGCGATTTCTTTTTCAAAATCGGGATTGTAACAACCTTGAAACAGGCAATTGATCGGTACGGTCGGTCTGCGATCCATGGGGCGGGTTCTCCTTGACGTTGTTGCAAATCGATCCGATCGGGTCGGCTTGCGATAGGGGATATATTGATTGTAACATGGATCGGGATTTGCCGCAAGAGGCGACGCGCGGACATATGCGGCAAGAGCGTCGCAAAGGCACGATGGATCGATGCGATGCGGTCGGGGCGATTGGCGATAGAGGTATGGAGCGCGTAGATTTGCATTGATTCACAGCGCATGCTTGCGCGCGTGTCCATGCGCGTTTATAGACGGAGCGCGACAGGTCGATGCGTCGTCAAATATGCAAGACGATGCGACGCGGTATCCCATGCCGTGCGAGCGTTTCGGATTCCGATAATTTGCGCGTGCAAGCAGTAGGAACGGAAACTTTGTGAGAGCTTTGACAAAATTTGGCAGTTTTATTAACGGTAAGCTATTGACAAGCGCGGATGAGAACGATAAAATGAAAATGAGATATTAGGATTTGGGGGAAATTTCTATGAATTCAATCCGTAAACGCAGAATAACGGCGATTGTCACGCTGTCCGTTATGCTGATCGCCACTGTAGCGGCGGTGGGCATACTGTGCGCGCCGGACGCTAGTTCGGGAGGAGGCGCGGTCGTTGCGCCTTCGGCATATAATATGGGCAAAGTCCAATATTCCAAGGACAATACGTCGATCGCGTTTGTCAATTTGGCTAGTGACGGAAACGCGGGGTATGCTCGCATTTTGTTCCCGAATGCGATTTACTTGGACGTGTCGGAATCATTGTCGGACGCGGGTTATTATATCGCTTATGATCTATATGCGGATGCAAAAAACGGAAGTAACGACGCTGTCGGCGTTTATGACACCGTGCTGGGGTATTTCGGCGGCAAATATACAGACGGATCCGGAAACGAGCAAACGCTTGGCGACATCTCGGCGCCGAATTCAAGTAGCGCCGGTTACATGATGCATAATATTTTTTCCAATTATAGACCGGGCGTGCGAGAGGATGTCAGCAAAGTGGACGCTAACGCATACGGTAGTTACGCGGAGGATGGGAATACTCAGAATACGATATTTATTGTGGAAAAACAAGCGACCCGTATGACGTATAAGACGTATTTGACGGGAACGGTTTCTTCTGCATACAGGACAGAGGAGAAGAGGCTGCAGACACATACGTTTGCAGTGGAAAGCGGTCGTACGCTGGCATATACGCGATGGTACGGATATGAGTTTCCCAGTGGTACGAAATGGCGCAATTTGTATTTTAACAATTCTTTTTCGATGCCGGATAAGCAGGATAACTTTAACGCTATTCCGGAAGTTGCAGGCGCGCCGTATAAAAACAATATGTCATTTAATATCTATATCTACGACAAATCGGAGCTGGACTTCAAAGTACGCGAATTCGAAAACAGGATCAGAGTAACGGACTATTCCATGCTGACGAGTTTGGACGGCGGCGGAGCGTATAGCAGAGCGGAGGCTTTTATCAAAGATATTCGCGACAACTATCTGGAAACACGCGAAGTGACCCAAAAGCAAATTGACGAAAAGGTCGATGCAATTAACGAATACGTATATCGCTTGACCAAACCGAATGATAAATTTGCGGGAGGTAAAACCTACGACGGCGCCGCGCTGTCGCTCGCAGGGCATGAAACCTGGGGCAGATACACCAATGCGACCTATTACAATCTGATGGTCAACGGCAGCGCCGCCAACAGCGTTGCGATCCAAAATGCGGGCGAATACGAGCTGACGGTCAGTCCGGTCGCCGAGGTCTCGGGACGCAAATTCTGTTGGTTTAATCCCGATAATCTCGCCGACGTGAGCAACACGGGCGCTGTTCCGTGCGGCAAGTATACGATTCAGGAAAAGGTATTTTCCGTCACGGGGCTTGCCAGTAATATAGACCTACCGTTCAAAAACTCGGATTATCGGATCGATTTCGACTTCTGCGGCGCAGCGTACGACGGGTTCGTCGCGCCGAGCGAGAATGCGAAGACGATCCAACTGAGCTTGACCAACGACGACTGGGACGTCGCCGGCAGCAGCGTCTCGATCGGCGGCGATCGTCTGGACGTATCGCAGCCGGACGCGCCCAAGCATCATACGGTATACTATCGCGTGTCCGCGCCCAACCACGCGCAGGCAAGCGGCAGCTTTACGGTCACGATCAATCGCGTCAAGATCCAGATCGCGGTATCGACGACCGATAGTTTGAATTTGCTGTATGCGGATCCGCTATTGGATTCCGATCAGATCGTCGATCAGGTGATCAGTCCCAATACGCCGTTTATTTTCGACGCGACAAGCGTGGAAGAGACCAAGGCGTATCTCAAACAGATCGTACAAAAGTTCGTCGTCGGCAGCGCCAACAATCCGCTCGTCATCGAAGGCACGAACTATCCGGCTGTCGGCACATATCCGATCGACTTTGTCGTCAATCACGATTGGGACGATTGCGTATCCGAAATTTCGTTTATCGGAGATCAGCATCGGACCGCGTACGTGATCAAGCCCAGACCCGTCAAGGTCGTCTGGACGCAATACGCGCCCAAGATCTGGTATGACGGCACGGGCGGCAAGAGACCGACCGCGGCGCTGGATCTGGGCGAAGGCGACCTGGCGGAAGGCACGACGACCGGACTGAGCGAAGTGTCGCTCAAAGATACCGGCAATCTGTCCCCCGGCAAGGAAGCGATCGACGCGGGCGATTATATGGCGTTCGTCACGTGCGACAACTCCAACTATATCGTCGATCCCGACAGCTTGGAGGGCGGCAAATTTACGATTTATCCGCGTCCGATCCGCGTTGTGTTGCACGACCGTTCGATCACGTATGCGGCAGGTCTGGATGCGGATTCGCGCTGGAACAAATATCTGACGGATATGTTCCAGTCCAACGACGACGTCTATACATTGACGCTCGGCTCCGAAGTCACGGACGGCAAAGGCGCGCTTGCGTACGGCGAAAACGCGCATACGACCTTTACGATCGATCTGATCGGCGCGCAGTATACCGATTATGTCAACGGTCTGCGGTATTTTGCGGCGACGCAACCCGGTCGGGAATACGAACTGGCGCTGCGCATGGAAAGCAAAAACTATGTCTTTACGGATGACAGCGCGAACGGCAAATTTACCGTCAATCCCGCGAAGATCGAACTTTCCAAACAGCAATTTGCCGATTGGACGTACAACGGCGAATCGCGCGCGTTTGTATTGCCCAACGACAACAACGATTTGATCCAACTCAGCGGATACGAAGCGAGCATCAGATCCGCCGTTACGATCGAGTACGGCGAACAATCGGGCGTATATGCTTCCGCGCCGCTGATGCTCAAAGACGCGGGCGTAAAGGAAGTCTATTATCGCATCACCGCGCCCAACCATATCGTACATACGGGACACGTCTACGTCACGATCGACCGCTCGACCGTCTATGTCGACGTTACCGGTCAGGGAGATCGCAAGCTTGTCTACGGCGAAGATATCCCCGATTCCGCGGGATTGATCGACTTGCTGGGCATTCGTTATTATTGGTCTACGGACGAGAATCTGAACGATGCGTTGAAATTCGATTTGAGCGATAAGCTGGAATTCCAATTGCTCGACGGCAGCGGCGGCGAGGGCGTCGTGACCGATAACCGCGCAGGCGCCGGAAAGTATTCGGTCGGACACGCGTTTATCAACGGCGAAAAGAGCGACAACTACGTCATCGAGTATGTCCGCGACGAGCAAGGGCAGAACAAGAACGTGCTTGCGTGCGAGATCTCCAAGAGACCGCTGTACGTGGAATGGGAGCAGTCCGGATCGGGATGGACAGACGGGATCCGATATACGTACGACATGAGCGCGCCTTCCGTTCAACCCGTTGCGCCCGACGTCTACAACGGCGCGATGAACGTCGTCGTCGGCAAGGACGGCGGTCGCGATACGATTACGCTCGAAACGTTGCAGCTGGACGGCGACAAGGTCGGCGAATACACGTTGACGACGTCGCTCAGACAGGAGATCAACCGCAACAATTACGAACTCGTCAACCCGACGCAGACCTTTGAGATCGTCAAGTTGGAAGTTCGCATTATGATCAAGCATCAAACCGCCGCGTACGGCAGCGCCAAGACGGTGCGCTTGGATACGGCGTTGATCGCGCCCGATCTGCCGGGCGCCCTGTGGGCGTACGCGGACGGATCGCCGCACTTCTTCAGCGACCATTTCTCCAACTACCGCTTGACCTCTACCGCGCACTCCGCGCCCGAGGGCAGCTATATGGATGTCGGCGATTATCCGATTACGATCGAGCCGCTCGCAACCGCTACCGGCGAGATCGTCGGCAACTATGCCGTCACGGTCGTACAGGTCGGCGACATGGACGCGTTGTTTACGATTACGCCCGCAAAAGTCCATTACATGGGCAGAGAATTCAATATCGACGTCAGCAACGAGAACGGCTGGGTCGAGAAGTCGCAGCTCTTGCAACGGATTTCGACGGAACCGATGAATACGCCGATCGATGAATTTACCGTGCAGATGAGCGATTTGCTCTCGACCGATATGGCGTTCGGCGACGTGCCCGCGGAATCCTGGGATGTCGCGCAGACGACTCCGATCGGCGAAGATAAACTCGGCAACTATTATATTTGGGTGCAAATCACCCATCGCAATGCCGCCGGCAAGACCAATTATACGATGGATCCCGTCAAGATTTCCGTCAATATCTGGACGGACTGGGTATCCGTCATCGTCAAAAAGGGCGTGCAGGCGCAGTACGGCGATCCCACGCACGACTCCGCGCGACTGTTTGCGGATCTGCAATTCGAGGCGATTTACGGCATCGTAGGCGATGACGGCGCCAACTTGCCGTTGGAACAGGCGCTTGCGGAATTGCAAAATTACGTCGAACTCTTTGTCGGTTCGGGCGACGCGTCCACGCCGATGGGCGATACGAACGATTACGGCAAATATTCGATTTACTTTAAGGTGACGGACAGCTCCAAGTACGCGCACTATCGCTTCCTGCCTTACGACGGCGCGACGCATACGTCCAATATCGACGCGTATACCGTCGTACAGAGAACGATCGGCATCAACTGGGGCGTCATGGACGAAGTATACGGCGATCACAGCTCGGGCGGCGACGGCTCGTCGGTCAGCAACAGCCACGCGTATACGTTGGACAACGTGCTTGACGCAGACAAGGGCAATGTATCGGTTACCGTCGTATTTACCGCGGCGGACGGCACCAATCAAGGCATGGTCGGCGGACACGTCCACGACGCAGGCGAGTATATCGCGAAGGTCACGGCGGTATCGCATCCCAACTACAAATTGCCGGACGAAGTGCTGGAATGCCGTTTCAAGGTTACGCCGAGACCGATTACGGTCGAAGTAAGCAACCGTACGATCGTTTACGGCGCGCAGGAAGCGACGCGCGACGGCATCAATACGTTCCTGAATGCGAATGTGAGCGGCGTGGATCTGTATCGGATCACGTCCGGCGACATTGTTTCGGGCGACGCAGTCGCCAATATCTTCCGTTTGAAGATCGGCGCGTACGACCTTGCGGACGGACTGCAATATCTGTCCGCCAACGACGGCGATTCGTATGCGATCGAATTGGAAAAGATCGTGTCCGCGGACGCCCAACGCGGCTCCGCGCTCGGGCACAACTATGACATTACCGTCGTCCAAGGCGCGTTGACCGTCCAGAAGTCGAACGGCATCTCCTTTACCGACGCGCAACTTCGCTCCGCGCGCTACAACGGCGCAGAGCAGAGCGTTTTGGCGGAAGAGTTGCACTACCTGTTGCAGGGCGATGGCGATCTGTTGAAAGCGGGCGCGGTCGTAAGCTATAAACTTTTCGACGATCCGAGCGCGGATTACAGCACGTCGCTGACGTTTAAGAACGCCGGCACGTACCGCATTCGCATCCGCATCGAAGCGCCCAACCACGTTGCCAAAGAGACGGATTCCGCATTCGAATTCCGTATCGAACAGGCGCAGGTCGAAATCTCGATGACGCCCACCAATAAGACGTACGGCGATACGATCGAAGATCTGTTGAAAGATTCGGGCGTAGATTCGTTCAGCGATTGGCTCAAACAGGCTTGTAACATTCAGATCAAGACCTATACCCTCGTCGACGGCAAGCCCGACTACTACACCGTGGCAGGCGTGGACGACGATTTCCGATTCAAGGTCATCCAGAAGGGACAAGGCAACGGCGACGCGCTCGAAGTCGGCAAGAACGATACCGGCGAGTACCGCGTTTACCACGAGAACAACACGGCGCTCAGCCAGAACTATTCGATCGCCTATTACCGCGAGCCGGGCGAGTCGGATACCTGCAATGCTTCGGCATACGTGATCGTGCCCAGAACGGTGCGTGTCAGATGGGAGACGAACGGCGCGATTGCACCGTCGAACAACCGTTTCGAATACACCGGCGCGGCGCCCGACATTCACGCGTACGTCCAACTCGTCGGAGAGGCGAACGAAACCGATTTGCCCGTGCTCAGCGAGTTGATCCAAGGCATCGCGGATAAGGAAAAAGCAACGATCGATTTCAACGTCGGACGCTATACCGCCAAGGTCGTAGGCGATGCGTCGTTCGATATCAATAAGTATATGAAGAACTACGTGTTCGCCAACAACACGTTCGACTATGAGATCGTCGCCAAAGAAATTACCGTCGTCATTCTCAATCAGTCCTTCGTCTACGGACAAGATATGACCAAGGCGGATGCCGAACTCGATCATACCCGCTACACCTGCGAGACGACGCTGGTCGGTCAGCCGATCCGTTTGACCCGCAGCGCGACGAGCGCCAAATACTATGGCGTCGGTTCGTATGAGATTCACGGCAGCTGCGTGAGCGACAATTATCAAGCGACGTTTGTCGGTCAGAACGGCGACGCGGAATACGGCGTGTTCCAAGTCACCGCCGCGCAGATCGGCATGAATATCCACACGCATCGCACCGACTATAACGGCAACGATCTCGTGCTCGACATCAAGGAAAATCTCAAAAACGAGACGACCGGCGACGGCAAACCCGTCTATACGATTGCCGGCGACATGCAATGGGACGATGCGAAGATTACGTATTTGCAGGATAACGGTACGTTTGCGGACGTCAAACCGGTGATTCGGGGCGTCACGTCCGGCGACGGCGTCGTCGTCACGTTCCGCGTCGAACTCGCCAACCACAAGACTTCGGAGTTTACCGTGATCGTTCGCGTCAATCCCGCTACGCTGGTTGTCCTTGTGGCACGGGGGGGGGCGAGCGTGTACGGTGACGATTTGCTGGATTCCGATCAGCTTTACGATCAGGCGAAGATTACGCTGGATGCGGAAGCGTCGTCGATCAAGGATCTCGATCTCAAGACGTTGCTGCAATTCCGTGCGGACGTACAGGACGGCGGACATGCGCGGCGCTACAACATCGTATATGCGTTTATCCGTCCGCAAGACGAGCAGTTGTACAACGTACAGCTGGTCGGCGCAACCGACGCGTACGAGATCACGAAGAGAGAGTTGACCGTGCAGTGGCAGTATACCGATGCGTTCGTCTATAACGGCAACGAACACGCCGTGTCCGCGACGCTCGTCGGCGCGATCGGCACGGACACCGTCGTCGCCAACTACGAAGGCAATCATGCGATCAACGCGGGTACGTATACCGCGACCGCCGTATCCGTCGATCACGAGGATTACAAACTCGGCGTCAGCGCAAAACTCGAATGGCGCATCGCGCCCAAGGGCATCACGGTCGCGTGGAGCGCGGGCGACTTTACCTACGACGGCAACGAACACCTTGTGGACGCGCCCGTCGTGACGGACGGCGTGTTGCCGCAGGATAGCTGCGACGTGCAAGTCCACGGCGCGCAGATCAACGCCGGCAAGCATATCGCGACCGCCGTCGCCGACAACGGCAACTACACCGTCGTCAATGCCGAGTTCGAATTCGAGATCAAGCAGGCTGCGCTCCGCATCGTATGGGACGAGCAGGCTTTGACCTACGACGGTACGCCGCAAGCGCCGACCGCTCGGGTCGTTGTCGACGATCTGATCGGACAGGACGTCTGCGCGGTCGTCGTCAACGGCGCGCAAGTCAATGCGGGCGAGTATGTCGCGGTCGCGACGCTCGACAACGCCAACTACCGGATCGTCGCCGACGATGCCAAGGCGTTTGCGATCGCGCCCAAAGCAATCACGTTTACTTGGACCAATCAAGACGATCTGCGCTACACCGGCGAAAAGCAAGCGCCCAAAGCGGTTGTCGTCGGCGCAGTGGCGGGCGACGTCGTCGAATTTGAAATCGACGGCGCGCAGGAAAACGCAGGCAGCGGCTATATCGCAACCGTGATCGGCGTCAAGAATCCCAACTACGTCATCGATGCGGCGCAGGAATCGATGTCGACCGCGTATTCGATCGGCAAAGGCATCAATGCGTTCAACGGTGCGCTCGAGTTGCCCGAGACGGTGACCCAACTGCCGTGGATCGGCGACGATAAACCGCAATCCAAGTGGGGCGACGTCATTGTCAAGTACTATTCGGACGAAGCCTGCACGCAGGAAGTTGCCGATATCGCCAAAGCGGGCGAAGGCATATACTGGATCAAGGCGATGGTCGTCGGTACGTCTAACTATGACGAAATCGTCAGTCAGGTATTCCGCGTCGAACTGCAAGGCGGACTCAACGTCGCGCTGATCGTCGTCGGAGTCGTCGTGTGCGTTGCGTTGCTCGCAGGCGCGCTGGCAGTGGTTCTCGTGACCAATAAGAAGAAAAAGCAGCAAGGAGAGACAGTATGACCTTTACTTTGATGAGCGCGCTGACTTTGATGAGCAAACTCGGGATCAGCATCGCGGTGTTTGCGTTGTTGATCGTTGCGGAGATTGCGGCGTTGGCGATGCTTGTGAAATGGAAGAAAGGATATCGGACCGCCGGCGGACAACAATCCGCCGTTGCGGACGCGCAGACCGACGGCGTCGTCGGCGATGACGGCGCGCAAGCGCCCGCAGACGCCGTAATCGTCGATCATTCCGACCAATCCGCTACGGGTGAGTCGAGTATTGACGAGGGGCAGGAAATCTCTTCCGAGGGCGTATATGCGCCCGAAACGGGGAGTGAGAAATCCACATACGCTTTTGCGCCGTTGGGATTGCTTGCCGCGGCAGCGCAAGTGACGAGCGTGCGCTATGTCTTGTATGCGTTGATCGGCATTTCCGTCGTACTCGGCGCGGCAGTATTGATTACCGCGCTCGCATTCGCAAAATCCGTGACCAAACCGAAGAAGGAATCTTCCGACGCGGATCAACCGACGCAGGGCGACGCGGTCGAAGCGGAAGCGATGACCGAGCAGGAATCGGAAGTAGCGGATGTCGAAGCGATCGAACCCGAAGACGCGGAGATCATCGACGAAGTCGAAGAAAACGTGCAGGAAGAACTCGACGAGGCGCAAGACGACGCGGTCGAGGCGGAAGCGATGACCGAGCAGGAATCGGAAGTAGCGGATGTTGAAGCGATCGAGACCGAAGACGCGGAGATCGTCGACGAAGTCGAAGAAACCGTACAGGAAGAACTCGACGAGCCGCAAGACGATGCAGTCGAAGCGCAAGCAATGATCGAGCAGGAATCGGAAACATCGGACGTCGAAGCATCCGAGACCGAAGAGTCCGCGGCTCTGTACGACGGCGTGTTGACGGATTCGGTATCCGCGGACGAAGAAACGGTTGCGCTGGACGAAACGGTTGCGGAAGACGTGCAGACGTCGCCCATGATCGAAGAGCAGCCCGCTCCCGTTCCCGTTAAGAGACAGCCGCCCGCAAGAGAGCGGACGATCGTCGTGGACGATAAGCCGGTGCAGATCAAGGACGATCGATTCTTGTTCAATCCCGAAGAAGACGGGTACTATTATGTACTCGAAAAGACGTTCACCGCCAAACTCATTCAGTCCGAAGAGATCGTCAAGGCGTATTATACCGAATTGAAAAACGAGTTGCTCTCGTATACCAAGGTACACGCCCGTATGAGCAAAAAGCGCGAGAGCTTTAATTTCGGTCGCGTTTGTTTGGCGCGTTTGACGATTCGCGGCAAGACGTTGCGTTTGCATCTGGCGCTCGATCCGCGCGAGTACGAAGAGACCAAGTATAAGGTCGAAGATACGTCCGAGATCAAGTCGCTTGCCGATACGCCGCTCATGTACAAGATCCGCAACGATCGTCGCTTGAAGTACGCAAAAGATCTGATCGCGACGATGATGGCGCAGTTCGGCGCCGAGCGTCAGGAGATCGATCCGATCGACTATCAGCGCCAGTATCCGTACGAGACGACCGAAGCGTTGCTTGCCAAAGGGTTGATTACCAAGCGCCGCGTTCAGGGCAAAGTGCCGGAAGACAAAGGATTTGATTTTGCGCAGAAGACGTTCAAGGCAAAGCTCATCCAATCCGATCCGACGGTCAAGGAATATTATTCGCAATTGAAGAATCGCTTGCTCTCGTATCGCAAAGTGCACGACCGCATGAGCAAGCAGCGCGAGACGTTCCGCTTCGGCAGAGTCTGCGTCGCGCGCATGGCGATTCGAGGCAAGACGCTCAAATTGTATCTCGCGCTCCGCGCGGCGGATTACGAAGAGACCAAATATAAGGTCGAAGACGTCTCCGACATCAAGTCCTATGTCGATACGCCGCTGTTGACCAAGATCAAGAACAATCGCCGCATGAAGTACGCGCTCGATCTGATCGACGCCGCGATGGCGCAGGTCGGCGCCGCGCCCAAACGCGAAGCCGCCTCGACCGACTACGTCGCCGAGTTGCCGTTCGAGAACACCGAAGACCTGTACGAAAAAGGTCTGATCGTCAACCGCCACGTCTCCGGCAATTCGTTCCTTGCCCAGCGTTTCGCCGCGCATGCGCAGACGGATGCGGCAGAAGCCGCCGCCGACGAAGACGAAGCGTAACGATTTCTGTATGTTGTATATTGCAAAAAGACGGATCATGGATCCGTCTTTTTGTATTTGGGTGTGTTATTTAAGTATTGGACTTTCAGTTATTCATTATTAAAGATCATTTTGTGCTTTTACTTATTATCGACAAGACGTTGGTGCAACTGTTAAATTTTTTTGGCGGTATACGATAACTATACGCTTTAGTGTTTTGCCATAAATTTTTAGTTTAAACCTCACAAAAGTATGGCTTTTAAGACAATGCTCAATATGATTTGAATTGACGAACAGGAGGGAAAAACTTGAAAAATTTTTCATTTTATATTATAGTAATTGTTAGAAATATAGGCATCTTAAGCTGGGAATTTGGAGTGGGAAATATACTATGGATAAATATTCGGAAAATATTTTAAAAGTCAATACAGTTATATGTTCTAACATAGACAAAAGGGCCGTACTTGCCGACGACGGGTTATTGGCGCAAAATGTATTAGCTCAATTACGCAACTTTACAGAGGCAATCGCTATTAAAATATATAGTATTGATCATAGTGTAGATATCAATCAGAGCGGGACAAAAAATGCAATACAATTTATAAAATCTCAAGATGATTTGGTATTTTTACAAAGATTTCATAAATTGCTTGAAGTTACCGATTCCCATATTACGGTAGAACCGGATGCTGCATTGCGTTTGATGTGGAGGTATTATGATTATTTGATCGAGTGTAAAAATTATCTTAAAAAGCATTTTGATTTGGATGTTTTATTGAATATTGATGCGTTTCCGTTAGAAGAAGATCAAACGCTGAAGGAATATTATGAAAAGATCGCGGAAAAAATTGATCAGGAATCCACTGTTCCAATTACCGAAAGTCCCACAAATAGGTTTTATATCGTAAAAAAGAAATTGTTTCGTGTAAACGGACAAAAGTATTATGAAATAACGATGATAGAGGCAGACAATAAAACCAACAAATTCGATCGCTTAATAGCTTTTACGAAATTAAATATTCCGACCTATTATGCAGTACATTTGAAGTTGTCTGATTCGAAAATTAGTATTATAAACAGAAACATGCCAATTCGAATTATCAACGGATTTAAGGTTTCAATCAGACCATGTGAGATTAAAAATTTTTTCAAGTTATTTGGTTATACGATAAAAGATATCAAGAGTTTAGATAAAGAATACCTAAGTCTTATGTCGTATTTAACAAATACGAGACGAAATCTATTGGATATTCTCGATCTTGACAATGAAGATTTTACGAAGTTAAAACAAAGAATTTGTGAAGGTATTAGATCTACGCCTATATTTATTGGTATTGAGTTGTGTCGAGCTTTGCGCGGCAAACCAGGCTACAATGTATTGGCATATTTAATATATAGATTGAATAATCTGGTTTTGAAGGCGCAAACAGATAACCAACCTAATGCTTATCTATCTAATTTATATTTAAAATACGCGTGCATTCCGTTCGACCAAATGCCATATGCGAACAATCCGAAGCATTTTAATACTGTTTTATATGATTTATATCACAGTATTGATCCGGTTGGTCGTCAGCATGAATTGCTTGCTCGAAAAATAAAAATGAATACTGAAATCGGAGGACAACTTTATACTCCGATTAGCGAATTGAAAAGTTTTGAATCTATACAAGATTTGATTGCGCAATACAATAACAATCTTTATTGGAAACATAAGGAAAATAGTAGTTTAAAACTCGAAAATGGATATGTGTTTATCTCCGGATATGAAAATGATAGTTTATATATTATTCGCAAACTATTGCGGTTGACCGAAGACGCAATGAAGGATTATGGCGATTCTGTAAATCAATGGTTAAATCAATCTGGTTATATTATTGACGATGACAGCAAAAAGCAAGTATTAAAAAACATGTTTGCAAGTTCAAAAGTCGCTCTGATTTACGGTTCTGCAGGAACGGGCAAGTCTACGATGATCAAACACATATCCAATTATTTCAGAGACAAAAATAAAATATTTCTTGCTAATACGCATGCTGCGATAGAGAATTTGAAAAGGAATGTCGGTCATTCCGATACAGCGCATTACCATACGATTGCTAGCTTTAAACTTAATAACGTAAATAAAAATTGCGATGTTCTTTTTATCGATGAATGCAGTACTGTAAGTAATGCGGATATGGCACAAATCTTGCGAGAGACTGATTTTGAATGTTTAGTTTTAGTCGGAGACATTTATCAAATAGAATCTATAAAATTTGGAAACTGGTTTTATATGGCGAAAACAAGCGTTTCTAGTAAGGCTGTATTTGAATTAAATTATATTCATCGTAGCGCCGAACAAGAGTTGCTTACATTATGGAAATCCGTTAGGAAACTGGATGGCCGAATGGCGGATATATTAGAATTGAATCACTTTTGCGCATCTTTGGATGAGAGCATATTTGAGAAAATGGAAGAAGATGAAATCGTGCTATGTCTTAACTATGACGGTTTATACGGAATTAATAATATCAACAAGTTTTTGCAAGACAATAATAATGGGCAAGTCATTCAACTAGGAATCGAGCGATATAAAGCCGGGGATCCAGTTGTGTTTAAGGAGACTGTCAGATTTGGTGAATATTTATATAACAATCTAAAAGGTAAAATCATTGCGATTCAAGAGCTAGAAAAGTCTGTAAAATTTTTTGTAGAAGTATATACAGTTTTTGATGCGCTTGAAGTTAAAGATGCTCCGTTTGTACTCGAACAATCCTTACCTTCAGGGAAATCCGTGATAAGCTTTGAGGTGGATAGATTCGAAAATAAAGACGACGACGATAAAGCGGATTCTAATATTGTACCATTCCAAGTTGCTTATGCGGTATCGATTCATAAAGCACAAGGATTGGAATATGATTCCGTTAAAATTATCATTACTGATGAGGTTGAAGAACTGATATCGCACAATATATTTTATACAGCAATTACCCGTGCGAAGAAGAAATTAAAGATATATTGGACAAAGCGGTCTGAACAATATGTTTTAGATAAAATGCATTTTATGTCAAACAAAAAAGATGCATCAATTCTTACAGGAAAATTTAAGTTAAAAGGATAAATTTAACGTAGTATATTCTATTGGATTTAAAATTCTTGTGTATTATCATTTGGCAATAAAGCCCGAAAGTACGTTTATGAAA
>CAJTKI010000014.1 GCA_910576875.1 uncultured Christensenella sp. | reverse complement strand
AGATCACGGACGAGGACGGCAACGTGCTGGAAGTGCCGACGCAGAGCAGTTCGGACATGTTTACGCACGGACAGACGACCAATCCGGGAGATCCGAGCAATCCCGATCTGCCGACAACCGATCCGGACGCGCCGACGCCGCCGGCAGGGAGCGGGGATTCGTTGGCGAATGCGAAATGGTTCCGCATCGCCGTGTATGCGATCGCGGGCATGGTAGGCGCGATGACGATCGCGTTGTACGGCATTTGGTTTACGGTCGTCGGCATTCGCAAATTGCGCAAGAAAAAAGCGAACTGAGCGGACACGTCGCAAGAAAAATCGCTGTCACAAAAATTTGCAATCCACGGCTAAGCGTGCTACGCTGAGCATAAGCAAACGACGCGCGTCCCGATCGGACGCGACAAACGGCGCCGAGAGCGCCGTTTTGCATGTTTGCGGAACGAATTGCGATCCGATTGCCGTCCCTATGCTTGCGCGGGATCGCAAACACAGAAAGGATTATGGTCGGGAAGCATGCTTTTCGCAGTAGGCTTTGGGCGACAGTCCGGTGACTTTTTTGAAGACGCGAGAGAAGTACAACTGATCGACGAAGCCGCAGATCTCCGCGATTTCGTAAATCTTGTAGTTGCTGATGCTGCGCGAAAGCAACAACTTTTTGGCGTGGTTGATGCGCGTCTGATTGAGAAATTGCAACGGCGACACGCCTTTTTCTTTGATAAACTGACGGCGCAGATAGTCCTTGCTCAGCGGAATGCTGCGATACATTTCGTCGATTGAGAAATTGGGATCGGAAAAGCCGTCGAGCAAGATCGTCGCCATGTTTTCGACGTGCTGGCTCGTCCCCGAAGTGCCGGAAAACGCGATCAGCATGTCGATTAGCAGTTCGGTCAACGAGATCATCAGCTTGGGCTGTTCTTTGATGTTGGAGTTGAAGTAGCGATAGCACAGCGTCATGACCGCGAGCAGATCGCGGTGTCCGTTGTCGTCGAGCAGGCGCGCCGTCCGAATCGGCGGCGTCCAGTCCGAGATCGTCATGTGCAGATTTTTGAAGCCTTTTTGGGACGAATTGGCGTGGTTCATGAACGGCGGCACCATGACGAGTTGGTACTGCGTGTAGTCGATGACCGTGCCGTCCTCGAACGTGATCGTGCCGTCTCCGCCCGTGCAATAGATGATCTCCCAAAACGCGTGGTTGTGCTGGGATACGACGTACGTGCGTAAATTCTTCCCGCAATAATTGATGCTGGACATGGTTCCCCCTACCGCATAAGCATCGTCGATGCGCGCGGATTTCTATCCGTATCTTAGCATACGGGGGTCGGTTTTGTCCATACTTTTTTGACGGAATTACCTTTATTTCGGTATGGATGTGGGTTATAATGAAACTGTAAAATTCCTGTAAGAATGGGAGAGATATGGACAAACACGAAATTTATCGCGCGATCGGACGCGAAGGGGCGGTCGTCGTCGTACGAGGCGAGAGCGTCGAACAGGGAATCCGCACCGCCGAAGCGTGCTGCGCGGGCGGCATGCATCTGATCGAAGTAACCTTTACGTTGCCGCATGCGGACGAAGTCATTCGCGAGCTGGCGCAACGAATTCCGGACGCCGTCGTCGGCGCGGGCACCGTGCTCGACGCGACGACCGCGCGGATCGCGATTTTGGCGGGCGCGCAATTCGTCGTGTCGCCGATGCTGGACGAAGAGATCGTGCGTACCTGCAACCGTTACGGCGTGCTCGCGATCCCCGGCGTATCGACGCCGACCGAAGCGTTGCGCGCGTTGGAAGCGGGCGCGGATTTGGTCAAACTGTTCCCGGGGGACGTGCACCGTCCGTCCGGACTCAAAGCGTTGCGCGCGCCGTATCCGCAGTTGCGGATCATGCCCACGGGCGGCGTGAGCGCGGACAACGTCGCGGAATGGTTTGCCGCGGGCGCGTACGCGGTCGGCGCGGGATCGTCGGTGACGGCGGGCGCGAAGAAAGGCGATTATGCGCAGGTGACGCAGGATTGCCGCGCGTTTATCGAACGCGTGGAGCGCGCCAAGAAGGGGAACTGACATGGCACAAAACAAACGGATCGTTACGTTCGGGGAAATCATGTTGCGGTTGCAACCGTTCGGGCATCGACGGATCTTGCAGGCGGATCGCTACGAAGCCGTATTCGGCGGCGGAGAAGCCAATGTCGCGGTATCGCTCGCGCAGATGGGCGAACGCGTCTCGTATCTGACCAAACTGCCCGACAACGCCGTGGCGCAACGCTGTGTCAACGAATTGCGCGGCTGGGGCGTGGACGTCTCCGCGATCGTGCGCGGCGGCGAACGGATGGGCATCTATTATTGCGAAAAGGGCGCGGGTCCGCGCGGCAGCGTCGTCGTGTACGATCGCGCGCATTCCGCGTTTTGCGAGATGACGGCGGACGAGATCGATCCGCGCGTATTGGACGACGCGCAATGGCTGCATTTTACCGGCATTTCGCCGGCGGTATCCGATACCGCCGCGCAGACGACCGCGCGGCTGCTGGAAGCGGCGCGCGCGCGCGGCGTCACGGTATCGTGCGATTTGAATTATCGCAACAAACTGTGGAGCAAGGACAAGGCGCGTCGCGTGATGTCCGACCTGATGCGATATGTGGACGTGCTGATCTCCAACGAGGAGGACTGCAAGGACGTGTTCGGGATCGCCGCCGCAAACAGCGATGTCACGCGCGGAGAGTTGGACGCGGACGCATACGCCGCGCTTGCGGATCGGGTGCGCGAGATGTTCCCGAATATCTCCAAAGTCGCGTTTACGCTGCGCGAAAGCATTTCGGCGAGCGTCAATCGTTGGTCGGGCATTCTGTGCGACGGCGACGGGTGTTACCGCTCCGCCAAATACACGATCCAGATCGTCGATCGCGTGGGCGGCGGCGACAGTTTCGGCGCGGGTTTGATCTACGCGCTCACCAACGGATACGACGCGCAGCATGCGATCGACTACGCGGTCGCGGCGAGCGCGCTCAAACATACGGTCGAAGGCGACTTCAACGTCGCGAGCGTCGCCGAGATCGAAAAACTGTGCAAAGGAGACGGCAGTGGCAGAGTTCAGCGTTGATGCGCTCGGCATCCTGACGGATGCGAAATCCAAAGCGATCTACGAATCCGTACGCGATTTGCCGATCGTCGATTATCACTGTCATTTGACCGCGCGCGACATCTACGAAGACAAACCGTTCGGGAACATCGCGCAAATGTGGCTTGCCGCAGATCATTATAAATGGCGGCTCATGCGCACGCGCGGCGTCGACGAATATTACATTACGGGCGGCGCGTCGGAGCGCGAGAAATTCGATCGTTTCGTCGAGACGGTCGCGACGGCGTTCGGCAATCCGATCTACGACTGGGTGCGCTTGGAGTTGCACGCGTTTTTCGGCGTGGACGATCCGGTGACGCCCGAAAACGCCGATCGCATTTGGACGAAGTGCAACGAAAAGATCGCCGCGGAGCGGCTTTCGCCCCGCAAGACGATTGAACGCGCCCGCGTCGAATATATCGCCACGACGGACGATCCGTGCGACGATCTGGCGTACCACGCGTTGTTGCGCGACGGCGGATACGCGGTTAAGGTCGCGCCGTCTTTCCGTACCGACGCGCTCGTGCAGTTCGAGGCGCCCGATTATGCGCAGTATCTGGACAGACTGGGACGCGCGGCGGGCGTGGCGATTCGGGATTTGGATACGTTTTTGCAGGCGATCGAACGCAGACTGGACGCGTTCGTCGAGATGGGATGCAAGTTCAGCGATATCGGGACGGAAGGGTTTCCGTCCGCAATCGGCGACGCGCGCGAAGCGGAGCGCACGTTCCTGCGGATCGTCGAAGGGCAGCGCGCGGACGCGCAGGCGTACGACGCGTTGCGCGGATATCTGTACGTATGGCTTGCCAAGGCGTATGCGCGGCGTAAGATCGTCATGCAATTGCATGTGGCGGTCGCGCGCAACTGCAATCGCGCGATGCTGCGCGCATGCGGACGGGACAGCGGTTTCGACTGCGTCGGCGATCCGATCGACGTCGCGCGCATTCGCAACGTACTCAACGCCGCCAACGACGACGGGCTGTTGCCGCAGACGATCGTGTATACGCTCAATCCGACGATGTATTATCCGCTGACGACGCTGTGCGGCGCGTTTGCGGGCGTGCGTATGGGCATCAGCTGGTGGTTCAACGATCACAAGCGCGGGATGGCGGAGTCGCTGGCGTGCATCGCGGAGTTGGGGCATCTCCTGTCGCTGGTCGGCATGCTGACGGACAGTCGCAGCTTTTTGTCGTACACGCGGCACGACTATTACAGACAAATCGTCTGCGCGTTTTTGGCGCAGAACACGCCGGACGGCGCGGATCGATACGCGTTGCAGGCGGCATATGCGTTGTGTTACGGCAACGCCAAAGCAATCGTGGAGGATACGCTATGAATTGGAAAATGACGTTCCGCTGGTACGGAGACGACGACAAGGTCACGCTTGACCATATCCGACAAATCCCGTGCATGCGCGGCGTCGTGTCGGCGATCTACGACACGCCCGTCGGCGAAGTGTGGAGCAATGCGAGCATCGACGCGATGCGCCGCAAGGTCGAAAAGCACGGATTGACCTTCGAGGTCGTCGAAAGCGTGCCCGTGCACGAAGAGATCAAATTGGGCGGCGCGGACGCGCCCCGTCTGATCGAAAACTATTGCGAAAACGTCCGACGTCTGGGCAAGGCGGGCGTCAAGTGCATTTGTTATAACTTTATGCCGGTGTTCGACTGGCTGCGCAGCGAGTTGGCGCATACGCGCGCGGACGGTTCCAACGCGCTTTCGTACGATCACGCGACGGTGCTGGCGATGAATCCGTTGACGAGCGAACTCAGTCTGCCCGGCTGGGACAGCAGCTATACTAAGGCGGGATTGCAGGAATTGCTCGCCAAATACGCCGCAATCGGCGAAGAAGAACTGTGGCGCAATCTGACCGTATTCCTGCAAGCGGTGATTCCGGTCGCCGAGCAGGTCGGCGTGCGCATGGCGATTCATCCGGACGATCCGCCGTGGGGCATCTTCGGACTGCCGCGCATCATTACCAATCGCGAAAATCTCGCGCGCATGATGCGCATCGTGGACAGCCCCGCCAACGGCATTACGCTGTGCACGGGCAGCCTCGGCGTCGATCCGAACAACGATTTGGTCGAGATGATCCATGCGTTCCGCGGCAGAATCCCGTTCGTGCATCTGCGCAACGTCAAGATCACCGGCGAGCGCTGTTTTGAAGAAAGCGGACACGTCAGCGAACAGGGATCGCTCGACATGTATCGCATTTTGCGCGCGTTGCACGAGACCGGATTCGACGGATACGCGCGGCCCGATCACGGCAGAATGATCTGGGGCGAAACGGGCAGACCCGGCTACGGACTGTACGACCGCGCGCTCGGCGCGATGTATCTGTACGGACTTGCCGAAGCGATCGAAAAGGAAGATCGCGCATAACCATAATCAAGCAGGAGCGGAAAACGATGAAAGACAAAGTGGTTGTAATTACCGGAGCGGGCGGCGTGCTGTGCAGCACGATTGCCAAAGCATATGCCGAAAAAGGCGCGAAAATCGCCGTATTGGACATCAATCAAGCGGCGGCGCAAGCGGTCGCGGACGAGATCGTCGCGGCGGGCGGCATCGCGAAGGCGTACGCGACGAACTGTCTGGAAAAGGCAAGCATCGCGCAAACCCGCGACGACATCGAGCGGGATCTGGGACTGTGCGATCTGTTGATCAACGGCGCGGGCGGCAACCATCCGAAGGGTACGGCGACGCACGATACGTTCGATTTGCAGGAAGATACGAGCGAAATCAAGACGTTCTTCGATCTGGAAGCGGACGGGATCGACTTCGTGTTCCGTCTCAATTTCCTGGCGACGTTGCTGACGACGCAGGTGTTTGCAAAAGACATGATCGGACGCGGCGGCAACGTCATTAACATCAGCAGCATGAATGCGTTCCGTCCGTTGACGCGCATTCCCGCGTACAGCGGCGCCAAAGCGGCGGTGTCCAATTTTACGCAATGGCTCGCCGTGTATTTCGCCAAGAGCAATATCCGCGTCAACGCGATCGCGCCGGGCTTTTTCGTGACGAATCAGAATCGGGCGTTGCTGTTCGACGATCAGGGCAATCCGACCGCGCGCAGTCGCAAGATTCTCGCGGGCACGCCGATGGGACGCTTCGGCGAAGCGAGCGAACTGCTGGGCACGCTGTTCTATCTGTCCGACGATCGGGCGGCAGGATTCGTGACCGGCGTCGTGATTCCGATCGACGGCGGGTTCTCGGCGTATTCGGGCGTATAACGCCGTCGGATCGCCGATAGGCGCAAGCAGCAAAACAAAGCAAGGGAAAGAGGGAAAATATGTTGAAAGTAGCAGTGCTCGGATTGGGGTCGCGCGGCAAAAACTACGGCGAATATTTGGTCAAAACGCCCGATGTGCAAGTCGTCGCGCTGTGCGATAAGATTCCGGCGAAAATCGAAAATGTCCGCAAGGCGTGGAACGTGCCCGCCGAACGGTGTTATCTGTCCGCCGAAACCTTTTTCGGACAGGGCAGAATCGCGGACATTCTCGTCATCGCGACGCAGGACAAAGACCATTACGGGCATGCTATGCGCGCGCTCGATCTGGGCTATCATCTGTTGCTCGAAAAGCCGGTCAGCCCCGACGTCGAGCAATGTCTGGATATCGAGCAAAAGGCGCGCGAAAAGGGATTGAAAGTACTCGTGTGTCATGTGTTGCGGTATGCGACGTATTACCGCTACATACACGATTTGATTGCCGCGGGCGAGTTGGGAGACGTGTTGTTGATCAAACACGACGAAAATATCGCGCATTGGCATTTTGCGCACAGCTACGTGCGCGGCAACTGGCGCAAGGAATCCGAATCTTCGCCGATGATGCTCGCCAAGTGCTGTCACGATCTGGATTTGATCTACTGGTTTGCCGCGAGCAAATGCAAGAGCGTCGTTTCGCAGGGCGGTCTGATGCATTTTAAGGCGGATAAAGCGCCGCAAGGCGCGGCGGACAACTGTTTCGACTGTCCGCACCGCGCGACGTGTCCATACGATTGCGAGCATCTGTACGTCGGACGCAAAAAGGGGTTGATCCGCGCGAAGCGCAAGTTCCGTTGGAACGCGTCGTTTGCGTTTTGTCTTTCGCATAAAACACAGGATATTTTGCACGCGTTGCGCAACGAGCCGCGCGGCAAACAGTACGCGCGATGCGTATACCGCTGCGACAACGACGTCGCGGATACGCAGACCGTGCAGATGGAAATGTGCAACGGCACGCAGGTCGTGATGACGGTCAACGCGTTCAACGAACACGATCATCGGCATACCGAGATCCGCGGCACGAAGGGCGAACTGTACGCCGACGACATGGGCAGCGTGATCCGGATCCGACATTTCGATAAGCGCGAGCGCAAAGTCGTCGTCAACATGATCCCCGTCATCAAGGGACATTACGGCGGCGATCAGGGCGTGATCCGTGCGTTGATCGACATGTTGCGCGACGGCAAACCGTCCGAGCATCATTCGTTGATCGAACAGACCGTCGAAAGTCACCGCATCGCCGCGGCGATCGAGCTGTCCAGACGCGAAGGCGGCAGACGCGTCGAAATGTCGGAGATCCCCGACATTCGGGAGTCGAAATGATTACGGCGCTCGACTGTACGATCCGCTTGACGCGCGACGACGAGTTTACGCACCGCAAGGTGGAATTTTCCGTTCCGACCGACGCCAAACGCATCGTCGTTACGGCGCGCTATACGCCGAAATATCTGGAAGATTACGCGCAAGCCGAACCGATGATCGAAGCGTGCATGCGCACGCAAGGGCAAATCGAACGTCCCGATCCGGCGGATATGCGGCGGTGCATGCCGCTGTCCAATCATCTGTCGTACAGCCTGGACGGGCCGGACGGCTGGCTCGGTACCGCGCATCGGCACAATCCCGAACAGGTACTGACCGTCGGCGCGCAAGCGACGGAAGGATTTTTCGATACGCCGATCTTGCGCGCGGGCGACTATGCGTTGACGATCAGCGTCAATTCGATCGTGACGCAGACGATCGACGCGTACATTCGGGCGGAGTACGAGATATGAAATACATCAAAGCGGAAATGCACTGTCATACGACTGCCAGCGACGGGTCGATGCAACCCGAAACGCTGATCCGCCGCGCGTGCGAACGCGGGTACGGCGCGATCGCGTCGACCGATCACAATACGACTGCCGCGCATGCGCGTTTGCGGACGGAAGCCGCCGCGCGCGGCATTACGCTGATCGGGGGTATCGAGTGGACGACGTTCCACGGACATCTGACCGTGCTGGGCGATACGCGCGTCAACTGGCGCGACGTGATGCCGCAGACGATCGACGAATGTTTGCGGCGCGCGGACGAAGACGGCGCGGTCGTGACGGCGGCGCACCCGTTTCGGATGGGCAATCCGCTGTGTACGGGCTGCTATTTCGAATACCGTCCGACGACGTGGGAGCATATCCGCGGATACGAAATCTATTCCGGTATTTTGCCGCATAAGAGCGTGTATTCGGCGCGCGCGAAAGCGCGGTGGATCGAACTCATTCGCAGCGGATACCGCATCAGCGCGATGTACGGGTATGACTGGCATCACAGCGACGAACACGCGCCCGCGTACGGGGCGACCTATCTGCTGGTCGACGATCGGGCGAGCGAAGCGTCGTGCGTGCGTGCCGTGCGCGAAGGGCGCACGTTTGTGTCCGTGGGCATTTGCGCGGATATCTGCTTTCGGGCAGACGGCGTGCGGCGGGAGTTGGGCGATACGCTCGATCGGGGCGCCGTCGGCGTCGTCGAAATTACCGCCCGACCCGATCCGATCTTTGCGCGGCGACGCGCGGTCGAGTTGCACGCGGCGCGGATCGCGGCGTTTGACGGGACGGTCGAGGAGTACCCGTTTGCGGGCGGCAAGATCGAGATCCCGTATACGGCGCGCGGCGCGTTTCGGATCGAGATCGTCGGCAGCGCGGACGGAGAATCGGGCGAATTGTTGATTACCAGTCCGATCTATATCAAGGAGAAAGACGTATGATTACGGCACACGGCGGCGCGCTCGGTACGGGGCGCAACAGTCAAAAGTATTTCGACGGGATCGACCGCTACGGCGCGCAGGCGCTGGAAGTGGATATTCGCCGCGTCGGCGGGGAGTTGATTCTCAGTCACAATCCTACGCTGTGCAAGCGCGGCAAACTCACGCTCGCATACGCGCTGGGTCTTGCCAAAGAGCGCGGGCTGCGCATCAACTGCGATACCAAATCGCGCAATCTCGCGCCCGACGTCGAACGGCTTGCCAAACAGCTCGGCGCGACCGCGAACATCTATTTTACCGGTTCGGTCGACGAGCGCGAAGCCGCAAATCTGACCGAATGCGAAGTGTATTTCAATCGCTTGCAAGGCATCTCGTATACGCAGGGCAACGCGGCGCAGATCCGACGCAGACTGGAAAGTTACGCGTCCCCCGTCTACGCGGGGATTAACGTCAGCCGCGCGCGCGCAACGAAGGCGTTTTTGCAGGAATGCCTGTCCGAAGGCGTCAAGGTGTCGTTGTACACGGTAGACAAGGACGAAGAATTGGCGGTATACTGTCCGATGGGACTGTTCAATATCACGACCAACCGTCCCGATCGCGCGGCGCAAATCGTCGCGCAGTGCGCAAAAGGAGACTGTGTATGAGATTTGCGGTCGTCGGGATCGGCAGAATGGGGAGCAAGCACGCGGACAACCTTGCCAAAGGGCGGGTCAAAGGCGCGCGTCTCGCCGCAGTCTGCGACACGGACGAACGGGTCTTGGAACGGTGCGCGCGGCGGTATCCGCGCGCGGCGAGATATGCGGACTGGCGCGCGTTGATCGCGAGCGGAACGATCGATGCGTTGATCGTCGCGACGCCGCACTACGCGCACGTCGAGATTGCCGCGGCGGCGATCGCAAGCGGGATTCATACGCTGGTCGAAAAGCCGATCTCGGTCGCATGTCTGTATGCAAGCGAACTCAACGCGGTCGCGGCGCAACATCCGCAAGTCGTATTCGGGATCATGTACAATCAACGCACCAACCGCGTATACGCGCAGGTGCGGGAATGGATCGTCGGCGGCAAATTGGGAAACGTCGTGCGCGCGTCGATGACGGTGACGGACTGGTATCGGACGCAGTACTATTATGATTTGGGCGGCTGGCGCGCGTCTTGGAAAGGCGAAGGCGGAGGCACTTTGATCAATCAATGCGTGCATCAGCTCGATCTGTTGCAGTGGATATTGGGCATGCC
This sequence comes from uncultured Christensenella sp., assembly GCA_910576875.1. Classification (GTDB taxonomy): domain Bacteria; phylum Bacillota; class Clostridia; order Christensenellales; family UBA3700; genus MGBC101980. The sequence goes on along the minus strand of CAJTKI010000014.1, from coordinate 18,061 downwards.
GCAGGCGATTACCGCGCATTGCAAGACGGTCAATCGCGCCATCACGACCGAAAACGACGTGACGGCGCTGTTGGAGTATCCGGACTTCCATTGTACGTTCCATGCGTCTACGCACGAGTATCCGGGGACGAACCGTCTGGAAATCGCATGCGAAAAGGGTAAGATCGTCGCGCACAAGCACAGCGCGCGCGTAACGGTCAATCGATATGCCGAACGCGAGATCAATGCGCGCGCAACCAAGGATTACGGCAATCGCGCGGATAAGAAGTCGCGCACGTACCGCTTGCGGTACGGTTGGCGCAGATGGCTGCGGGACGTCGTGCGGGGACAGCAGTGCAATATTCTCAACGATTTCGCGCGCGCCGTCGCGGCGCGGGACGGATCGCGACTGATTGCGCCCGGACAGGACGGAATCCGCGCGCTCGGTTTGATCAACGGCATGTATCTGTCGTCGTGGCTGGGCGAAAAAACGGCGATGCCGGTCGACGAAGCGCTGTACGCGCGGATGCTGGCGGAAAAAGCCGCACAAGAAAACGATAAGAATCTCGGGGAGGGAGCAAAATTATGATACGGATATCCGGATTTTACGACGAAGTATCGTCGGACTTGGAGACGCAGTGCAAGATGGTGCGGGAGCTGGGCGAAACGTACATGTGCCCGCGCAAGATCAACGGCAAGAACATCGCGGATTATACGTTGCAAGAGTTCGAGCAACAGGTCAAGCCTACGCTCGATCGCTACGGCGTGCGGTTTTCGTCGATCGGATCGCCGATCGGCAAGATCAAGCTCGACGACGAGCAGGCGTATCAAGCGCAGTTGCGCAAGCTGGAAGAATTGGTCAAAATCTGCCGGCTGATGGAATGCAAGTACATACGGATATTCTCGTTCCATGTCGGCGGAAAGGACTATGACGCGTATTTTCCCAAAGTCACGGAAAAACTCAAAGGATTCTTGCAGAAAGTCAAAGGAACGGACATCGTGCTGTTGCACGAAAACGAAAAGCGCATTTACGGCGACGAACCCAACCGTTGCGTGCAACTGTACCGCGCGATCGACGATCCGCAGTTCCGCCTGTGCTATGACGCGTCCAACTATATCCAGTGCGGATACGACGCGTTGCAAGCGTACCATACCGTCAAAGAATACTGCGATTATTATCATATCAAGGATTGTTCGCGCTATCGCGTCGAAGTGCCGGTCGGCATGGGAGAAGGACACTATACCGAGTGGCTGGAAGATCTGATCGTGCGGCGCGGTTACGACGGCTTTATGACGCTCGAACCGCATACCGGCAAATACGCCGATCACAAGCGGCTGTTCCAAGCGCTGTGCTGGATCACCTGGGCGATACCGTATATCGGCAAATGGCACAAGGTGTTCCGCATGATCGATCGCGAAAAGGGTATGGGCAGATGGCAGACGGTGGATCGCAAGACGATCTTCCGCTGGCAGTACGAAGGACTTCAAAAATTGCTCGCGCAAGTCGGAGCGGAGGTGTAATCATGGAAAAAGTCAGATACGGAATCGTCGGCATCGGCAAACAGGGTTTCAGTTATGCAAAGCGTTTGCACAAAGGCAAGGATAAAAACGCGGTGCTCGTCGCGGTCTGCGATATCGCGCCCGCGCGGCGCGAGAAAGCGCAAAAGGAATTGGGCGGCGTCAAGATCTACGACAATTATACCGATATGCTGGACAGCGGCTTGATCGACGCGGTGATCATCGATACGCCGCACTATCTGCATCCGGTGATCGGAATCGCGGCGTTGGAAAAGGGATTGCACGTGCTGTCGGACAAGCCGATCGGCGTGTATACCAAAGCGGTGCGCGAGCTCAACGCTTGCGCCGCCAAGCGTCCGGAATTGGTCTTCGGGGTGCTGTACAACCAACGCACGAACAGCATGTACCGCAAGGCGAAACAAATCGTCGAAAGCGGACAGCTGGGCGAACTCAAACGCATCGCCTGGATCATTACCGACTGGTACCGTCCGCAGGCGTATTACGATCAGGGCGGCTGGCGCGGCACTTGGGGCGGCGAAGGCGGAGGCGTGTTGATCAATCAGGATCCGCATCAACTCGATCTGTTTACCTGGATCGCCAACCGTAAGATCGAACGCGTATGGAGCAGCGCGCGCACGGTCGGACGCGCGATCAACGTCGAAAACGACGTGACCGCGTACTGCGAATTCGAAGGCGGCGCAAGCGGCGTGTTCATCACGTCTACGCACGAATTCCCCGGCAGCAATCGACTGGAAATTTCGGGCGACGGCGGACGCATCGTCATCAGCGGCAACTGGCGCAAGAAATTGCAATTTACGCGCAACTCGGTGATGGAGCCGGTGTTCTCCGAACAGAGCGTGCGCGCCAGAGAATCGGGCGTGCAGAAAGATCTGACGACGCAACGCATTCGCAGCAAAACGCGTACGTATCGTCAGCCGTTGCGCGAAGCGATCGCAACGTTGCTCGGCGGACAGCATATGGGCATTATCCGCAACTTCTCGGCGACGGTGCTGGGCAAAGCCAACCTGATCGCGCCCGGCGCGGACGGCATTACGGGGTTGACGTTCTCGAACGCGATCCATCTGTCCGCATGGACGGGACAGACGGTCGAATTGCCGCTGGACGAAGAATTGTACGTCCGCTTGCTGCGCGAACACGTCGAGCAGGAAAAAGAGACGGGGGTCAAGCAGAATTCATGAACGTAACGTATCGGCAGGGCGCGATCGTCGCCTGCGGCAAAATGCACGAACAAGCCAAATACGACGTCGCCAACAACCGCATTACCGCGCAGTTCGACGGCAGAAGCGCGATATCCAAATACGCGGTCATGAACAAGTATCAGGTGTTCAGCAGTTATTACAGCCTGCTGACGCTGGACGGCGAACCGCTCGACTATCGGTGCGAAAAAGAAGTGACGATGGTCGGCAGAAAACAGACCGTCGTCCTCGACAAGCCCAAAGCGCGGATCACGATCGTGCAGTTTCTCGACGATACGAACAACTGCATTTACGTCGAACACAGCGTGCAAGCCAAGCAGGATATCGAATTTCGCAATACCGTCAACTTCGGGATTCATTATGCGTCGTACGTCGAGCAGTTGCCGAGTCGGCTTTCGGCGCGCAATCTGCTTCGCATCGCGGGCGGCGCAATGCGTAAGAAAAAGGTGCGCGAAGAGCGCAACGGCGCGGCGGTAACTTTCCGCAGCGAAGTCATGGGCGACTTCTATCTCGACGTCGCGATCGGCGAAGGCGGCGCGATCGGCGAGTGCGAACGCGGATTCTTCAATCAGTTCTTTCTCGGCGGCAGCGTCCGCGCGGGCGAGACGCGCGCGTTCCGATACGTGATCGGCGCGGGTACGCGCGGCGACTTTACGTACTGCGACGTGAGCGAGCGGATCGTGCAGTTCGAGCAGGCGCGCATGGAGTGCGACGCGTATATCGATCGGTTGCAATGTCCGGTCGAGTTGGAAGACGAATTCTTGCACGCATATTACAAATCGTTGCTCAACTGCTCGTTGTCCAACTACAAAGAATTGGGCGCGTTCAAGGGATTTTTGGCGGGGATCGTCTATCAGTTCCCGGCGCGCACGTATTACCGCGACGGCTATTGGACGGTGCTGTCCGTGCTGCCCGTCCGTCCCGATCTCGTGCGCAACGAGATCGTTACGCTCGCCAACGGCATCAACGACAAGGGCGAATGCGCGTCTGCGGTGCGGTATAATTTCAAAAACCATTGGGGCGACCACTACGATTCGCCGTCCTTCTTCGTGATGATGGTATACGATTACGTCGCGCATACGGGCGACGTATCCGTGCTGGATTGCAAGTGCAAGGGCGGCAAGGTCATCGAAGTCGCCGAGAAGGCGCTCAAACGTCTGGAACGCGAAGCGGACCAAACCGGATTGCTCGTCAAAGGCGGATTGTACAACCGCAGAGACTGGGCGGACAACGTGTTCCGCAGCGGATACGTGACGTACGACGAGGCGTTGTACGCGCGGGCGTTGTACGCGATGGCGGGACTGCTGCGCGCGCGCGGCAATCAAGCGCAGGCGGACATGTATACGCAGAAATTCGCCAAAGTGCGCCAGGCGATCAACGATCTGCTCTGGGACGAAGACAAGGGCTGGTACGTCAACTACAAAGACGGCGCGTTCGTCGAAGACAACCTGTCCATCGATACGGTGACGTGCGTATTGTTCGGGATCGCGGACGAGCAGCGCGCGCGGCGCGTGCTGACCAATATGGAACGGTGGCTGGAATCGCGCAACAATGCCGAACAGGGCATGGGCGACTGGGGTACGATGAGCGTGTATCCGTTCTATAAAAACACCGAGCACATCGTGCAGAAATCTTCTTTGCCGTATTACTATCACAACGGCGGAGATTGGCCGTATCTGTCTTGCATGTACGCGTACGCAAAACGCATGTACGGCATGGACGATACGTATCCTTTGACGCGGTGGTTTACCTATAACGTCGCCAAGGGCAATTATACGCCGGTCGAGTTTTTCGCGCCGCCGCATCCGGACGGATCGCTGTTGCAGGCATGGAGCTCGACGGGAGCGTTTGTACTGAGTTATCCGGACGGGCAGTTCTTCCGCAAGGAGATCTGAGCGTCGCCGTTTCGGCAAGGGGTATAAGGAGGAAAAAAGGTGGAAAATGTGAGTGAACAGGCGCAAACGCTTGCGCCGCAGACGGGAGCGCCGTCGGACATGTCCGGCTCCGAACTCGTCCAACGCAAGTATCTGACGAAAAAGGATTATGTCTTTTTCTCGCTTGCGCAGTTTGCCAGTTCCGCGATTACGGGACTGGTGCAGGGGTATCTGCTGTTCTATTACACGGTGTGTATGGGCATCAGTACGACCGCGGTCGGAACGATGTTCCTCGTGTCCAAGATCTTCGACGCGCTCAACGATCCGATCATGGGCGTCATCGTCGACAAGACGCGTTCCAAATGGGGCAAGATGCGTCCGTATCTGCTATTCGGATCCATTCCGTGGGGCATTATATCGATCCTGCTGTTCGTGCCGGTGACGGGTCTCAATATGACCGGCAAGATCGTGTTTATGTACGTGTCCTATCTGGCGTATACGGTCATGGGTACGTTGGTCGGCGTGCCGCTGGGCGGAATCCCTGCCGTCGCGTCGCCCAATACGCAGGAGCGGACCCGTCTGATCTCGATCAGCCGTATTCTCGGCTCGATCGGCGAGCAGTCGGCGTTGGTGCTGATTTCGTTGGGATTGCTGTTGAGCAACAACTACCGTTCGGTCTATCTGATCGTCGCGATCATCATCGGGACGTTGGGCACGCTGTTTATGGTATTGGGCGGACAGAGCATCAAAGAGCGGCTGGAACCGACCGTCGACCGTCCCAAGATGACGGACGGATTCAAGTATCTGTTCCAGAACAAACAATTCCTGTTGTTGATTCTGTCCAACTTGCTTACGTTTTTCCGCAATCTCGTATCGGCGGCGATCATCTACGTCGTGACGTACATATTCAGCAACGGATCGTTGCAGATCTGGTTTGCGTTGCCGGGCGCGGTCGCGTCGATGATCGGCATGCTGCTCGCGCCCAAGCTCAAAACCAAGATGGACGCCAAGCAGTTGTTTATTTTTGCGACGATCTGGCACTCGGTCGCGTTGGCGCTCGTATGGTTTATCTATTCGGTCGGCGGCAATCAGTGGTATACGATCGCCGCGGCGATGTTTGTCGCGATGTTGCCGGTCGGTATCCTCAACGTCGTGCCGCACTTGATGGCGACCGATACGATCGACTACTGGGAAGAAAAGACGGGACAGCGGTGCGAAGGCATTACGTTTGCGTTGATGTCGCTGCGGTCTAAGGTTTCGAGCGCGTTCAAGGATTATTTCCTGGCGTGGTTGCTCGCGTTCTTTATGTTCTCGCAGCCGTTGAGCTTCCTCAAATCGCACGAGCCCGTGCAGTCCGAATTTACGAAAACGGGGCTTTTCCTGATCTACACGTTGATCCCCGCGGCACTCAATCTGATCTCGATCGTGCCGATGTTGTTCTACAAACTGTCCGGCAAACGGATGGCGGAGATTCAGGGTCGACTGGCGTTGCGTCGGGAAGAAGAGGCGGCGCAGGCGGACGGAGACGCCGTACGGGACAGCGTCGCCGACGCGGACGCGCAAGCGACCCCGCAGGCAACCGTGTCGGGCGAGATGCAGACCGCGCAGGTGGAAATGACCGCGCAGACGCAGCCCGAGCCGAACAAAACGGACGAAGGAGGACAGGCGGAATGAAGAATCGGAAACGGAACTTGATCGGCGCGGCAATCGCGTTGATCTGTATCGCGGTCGGTATGCTGTGCGCATGTACGCCGTCTGCGGAAGAGTATTATGCCGACCTGCGCGCGCAGGCGGAAAAGGCAAATGCGGATTTGGGACAGGTGTTCGACAAATTCGACGCGGCGACATACGCGACGCAGTTCGACGTCGTCTATACGTATTACAACGACGTGCAACGCGGCTCGACGACGCAGGCGGGCTGGGGCAAGACGGACGATTCGCAATGGCGCGTGCAGTCTGCCCGCGTGCAGGTGATCGTACACCGGGACAACGATTCCGCCGACGTCTATACCGAAGTGACGGGGTATCAAGAATTGTCCGAAAAGGAATACAAATCCAAATTCAAGAAAGGCGAATTGACGACCGTGGCGACCGCCAAGCGTTGGACGACGGCAACGGATACGGTCACGCAGACGACGGGAGACGCCGCGATTAAGGTCGGCGGATACGATCTGACCGATCTGCTGACGATCTGGCAGGATATGATCGGTCAGTGCAGAGACGTTTCTTCCGCGTACGATGCGGTGACCGACGCGACGAACGGATTCAAGATCTATCAGAACTTCTGTCAGATCGGATTCCGCTACGTCTACGACACGGACGGCAATCCGTATGCGAATTACCACGATCCCGCCGCGTCGAGCGGCGTCGGATCCGACCTGACGTACGACTGGGAAAAGGTCGGCGGCATGCGGTTGGAGCGCGTATCCGTCACGTCGAGCACGGCGCACGATTTGCGTACGCTGGAATATTTCAGCGAAAACGTGATCGCGTATTACGATCAAAAGAACGAGATCGACAAATCGTTGGTGCTCAAAGCGGACGTATGGGCAAAGATGCAGATGGTCGTCGAGATCGAGACCAAGAACGTGCCGCAGATCCCGCAGATCGCATAACCGAACATTGCGACAAGGGGAGCGTTTGTACGCTCCCTCAATTGTTGTTTAGGCGCGTCGGATACGGCGCAAGGGGGGAATCGATGAATCGAACGGCTTGGATGCGCGCGTTGCGCGCGACGGCAAAATATGCGCTTCGCGTCGGGATCGTCGTCGCGACGGTCGCCGTGCTGAGCATCGGAATGTATGCGATCGCCGCGTATTGTCCGTTGCGGATCGGCGTAGATCTGACGGACGAGCGGCAGACGGTCGCAGGATTCGGCGCGTCGTCCGCGTGGACGTTCCAGCGCATGGGACGCGACGCGACCGAACAGGTCAAGCGCGACAGCGTGGAAATGCTGTACGGGCAAAGCGGCTTGGCGCTCAACATCTATCGATACAACATCGGCGGCGGTTCGGCGGACGCGGCGTTGGACGCGCGCGAGCCGTACAATCAGGCGTGGTTTGATGCCGATCGGCGCGCGGAAAGCTTTTTCGTCGCGGAGCGGTACGGTCAAATGTCGGATTTTTCCGATCCGAACAATTATGATTTCGAGACGCGCGATCAAGGCGCGTTGGAAATGTTCGCAAGGTCCCTTGCGACGGGCAATGTCGAGCAAGTCGTGTTTTTTGCCAATTCGCCGCATTATCTGATGACACAGTCGGGACTGTGCACCGGCGCGCAGGTACAGCAAAACAATCTGCGTCCCGAGTGTTACGAAGCCTTTGCGGATTATCTGCTGATCAGCGTGCAGGGGATCTACGATCGATATTTGGCGCATTTGCCCGTCGCGCCGCAAGTGTCGATCAGTCCGATCAACGAGCCGCAATGGGATTGGGGCGGTCCAGACGCGACGCAGGAAGGCTGTCATTACGATCCGCAGGAGTTGGCGCGCTTTGCGGACGTGTTTATGACGCGGTTGCAGGCGTGGAATCGCGCGCACGGGACGACGTTCGAAGGGGATCTGTTCGAGTCCGGCAATTATAAGTTCTATTCTGGACGCGACGACGTGAGAGATTATCTGCAAGCGTTGGAGTCGTACGACTGGTTCCGATCGTTGCGTTCGGTATCGGTACACGCGTACGGCGCGGAAGACAGCGTCGGACATCGTCGCAAGTTTGCCGATTATCTGCGCAAGCGTTATCCGGAGAAAAAGGTTTCCGTTACCGAATTTTGCGAAATGGAAGAAGGACGGTTCGATACAATGCGCAGCGGTCTGTTTTTGGGCAAGGTCATCAACCGCGATCTGTCCATCGTGCAGGCGACCGATTGGAGCTGGTGGCTGGCGGTGTCGAGCGGCGACTACAACGACGGACTTGTGTACTGGGATACCGACGCCGCGGGCAATCAGAAGTTGTCCGTGCTCAAACGCTATTACGTCATGGGGCATTTTTCCAAATTTCTCGATCGCGGAGACGTTGCGCTCGGCGCGACTTGTTCCGATCTGACGGGATGGGCGGGATTGGATTACAGCGCGTACCGCAAGGCGGACGGGTCTGTCGTGCTGATCGTGCTCAACGACGGCTGCGCAAAATCCTTGCGCGTAGGCGGACTGGACGCGTATGCGACGGCGCAATACACCGTGACCGATCCGACATGCAATTGGCAGACGAGCGAATCGGCGTGGCAAGGCAGGTTGGAGTTGCCCGCGCACAGCGCGGTGACGGTCGTCCTGTCGCCGTAGGAGGTTGATGCGAACAACGCGGACGCTCCCGCCGCATCGAGCGGCGGGAGCGTTGCTTTTGTCGCGTACGGCGTGCAAAAACGCAAGCTGCGACAAACAGCGGGATTGCGCAAACGGCTGTACATTTGCGCGCGTATGATGTATAATGATCGACGACGGCGTCCAAACGGCGTCGAAACGCACAGGAGTACGCAGCGACGTGAAACCGCAACCGACTTATTATCTCGATCCGATCGAAACGATCCTGACGCCTACGCTCCGCGCGCATGTCGCGCAGCGGGTCGTGCCCGTATTGGCGTGGAGCGGGATTGCGGGCGTCGCGGTCGGCGTTGCGGCGACGTTGTTCAATCGGATCTTGGAATACGCCGCGGGCGCGGCGTTGGATATCGGACAGGCGATGACGCGCGAGCCGCGTTGGATCGCGCTGTATGTGCCGTGTATGTTGGCGGCGGCGATATTCCTGTGCTGGTGGACGACGATTTTGCCCGAAGCGCGCGGCAGCGGAATCCCGCGTACCGAAGCGATGATGTGCGGCAAAAAACAATTGGTTTGGTGGAAGATGTGTCTGGCGACGTTTGTCGGCAGCGGCGTATCGTTTGTCGCGGGCATGTCGGTCGGGGCGGAAGGTCCGACCGTGCAGTTCGGCGGCGGCTTGGGCGCGGGCGTAGAACGGTTGGGCGGTTTGCCGCGCGGCAAGCGCTATGTCGCCAACAGCGGTTTGGCGGCAGGCGTCGCAAGCGCGTTTATCGCGCCGTGTACGGGCGTGCTGTTTGCGATCGAAGAAGTGCAACGCAAGTTCGATCCGCTGTTGATCGCGTCGGCGATCGTCGCCGTACTGTACGCGTATGCGGTGCGGCTGGGACTGGGCGCGGCGCTGGGCATGCACGAAATACTGTTTGCCGCATCGGCGATCGAGACGTTGCCTCTGCGCTATATCTGGGCGGTCGTCGCGGTCGGCGTTGTGGCGGCGCTGTGCGCCAAATTGTTCAATACCGTGATTTTGACGGCGGATCGGATCGCGTATCGATCCAAACTTCCGCGTTGGACGATGATCGTCGCGGCGTTTGCCGTGACAGCGGTCGTCAATATCTTCGTCGTCGACAACGTCGGCAGCGGCGCTTGGATCATCGACGGCATTTTGGGGATGCGCTATGGTTGGGGAAAACTATTGTTGTTGCTGGCGATCAAGTTCGCGCTGGTCGCGCTGATCTTCCGCGGCGGTGTTACGGGCGGCATGATGGTGCCGATGCTGGCGCTCGGCGCGATGTTGGGCGCGTTGGTCGGCGGCGTCTGCGTATGCATCGGCATGCCGCAATCGTATGTGCCGATGTTGGCGATGATCTCGATGAGCGCGTTTTTCGGCGCGTGCATTCGCGCGCCGTTTACCGTGATCGCGCTGTTTGCGGAGACGACGGGCAGGACGGACGCGCTGTTTGCGCTGATGCTTGCCGTATTGATCTCGCACGCGCTGGCGGAGTTGTTGCGGCTCAGACCGCTGTACGACACGTTGTGGATCCGCGATTTGGCGCGCGAAGGACTGCCGAAACAAACCGAATAAAACGAAAAATCGCTTTGCGTGCGCGCCCCGACGATCGGGGCGCGTTTTTTGCGTTGCGCGGCGGACGAATCGTCGACAGAATTGCGACAAGACGTATTACCGACCGATTTGCGCGAAATTTGGCGAAAAATGTAAAAATTTTCCAGAAAAACAAATCGTAAGCATTGCGGGAATGCAAAAATTGGTGTAGAATAAAAACCGTACGGCGGAGGTGTCGTACGCGGCGACTCGATGTCTGATGAAGGGGAAGACGGGGGAAATATATGCGCAAAGAATTATTTTGGAACGAGTCGCTTCGGCAGTCCGAACTCGGTAAGGACGCGCGGGAAGCAGAGTCCGCGCTATGCTTCGGTAAAGAGCATAAACTGGCGCGCCACGTCAAAGTCATCAATACATATATGCTGCGGATCAAGCGCGGCGACACGCTGGCTTTCAATATATTTTATAAAGAGACCAACCGATTGTTCCGATTCGTCGCGATGCGATATTTGAAGAATGCGCAAGACTTGGACGATATCGTACAGGAAGCATATATTTTGATCGTGCAGAACATCGATCGTTTCGAACCCGGATTCAACGGTCTGAATTGGGCGTACACCATCGTCAAAAATCTTGCGTTGAAAAACAACGAACACCGCGATCGCTACGAATTGTGCGAATTGACGGATCTCAACAACAAATTGGATTATCGCGATTGCGAATCGGATTTCTTTTTGGGCGAGTTGCGGGCAATGCTGAGCGAAAGCGAAATGCGTCTGGTCAACTACGTCATGCTGCAAGGTTACACTTTGCGCGAAGTCGAGAAGATCACTGGTCGATCCAAATCCGCATTGCAACGAGACGTGGATCTGGTCAAAGACAAGCTGATCGAGTTGTTGTCGGACAGATGATCCGATCGCAATCCGAAATAGATCGCAAAATACGATCGCCCGCAATGCGAGCGATTTTTTATTAGATCGATCGATGCGTTTGTAAGGGAAGAAAACGCAAAGTTCAACGGCGCTTACGCAAACGAAACTTGCGATCGCGCGATACAAAAAAGGTACATGGAATACACTATTCCATGTACCTTTTTGTAGCTATATTTTAATCCTATGCGAAATATCTGTCAAGGCGTCACGCGATTTTAATCGTTTTTTCTGCAATTTCGGATGAATTTCAGAGAGAAAAGATCCAAATTCCCGAAAAAGTTCATGGAATAGTGTATTCCATGAACTTTTTGCGTTGTGATTTGCGGTACGGGAATAAGAATCGATTGAGACAGGAAGACGACATGACGAACACATATTGGAAGACATCTAAAATCCGATCTGCAATTGCGATCGTTATCATTCTATGTACGCTTGCGGCGGGGTTTGCGACGGCCGTGCTTGCCGCAGAGCGCGTCTATGCGATGCAGGCGGACGAGACGACAAGCGTCGCCATCGGAGAACTGCTGTTGTCCGACTACGATACGGCAAGCGATGCGGCGGTATTCGACGGAGATACCTTTGCGGCGTTGGTCGCCGCATTGCGCAACGAAGCGGAAACCAAAAGCGAAGCGGCGGTCAAAGATTTGTCTGCAAAAGACGCGGCGGCGATTCGCGCGCTCAACGAAGGCAAGGATATCGTCGTCACGATGGACGGCAAGCAGTGGACGGTGACGGATCTGCGCAAGTTGGAAGACGGGCGCGTCATCGCGACGATGTGGCTGGCAGCAACGGACGAAACGGAACAATGGAACTTGTGGGGAGATACGAACAATCCTTTATATACGTATCCGAGCAATATGTACAGTACGAGCTATATCCGCGCCGACGCATTGAACAGCGGCGGTTGCGGATATGTTGCGACGGAAGGCGATGCGTCGTCGGAGAAGTTGACGCAAATCGCGCAAAATGCCGCACATCCGTACGCAAAGTTTACGATGCGCGAAGTAAAGACGGATGCGGCGAACGCGGATCGAAATTTATCTTTAATCCAATATCTCGTGCAACCGCAAGACGTGGCGTATCAGGAAACGGAAACCATATTGCAATACAGCACGTCTTGGAATACCTGCCCCAACGAAGCATGGGGAACGCCCGCAAAAGAACAGTATAATCCAAACATGAATTATAAGGACAAACCGGGTTATACGGAATGGAAAAGCGATTATTTATGGCTGCCCAGTTTGGCGGAAGTAGGATACAATGCTTCGCCGGCGGTATCCGGAATATGGAATTTATCGCAATCCCAACGCAGCAACGGTACGGATACTTGGTTTCGCAGCGGGTATTATGAATATTCGCATCGAGCGATCGGCGTTACGGCAAAGGGCGAGTATTTTTATACGAACGTAACGGAAAAGAAAGCGGTGCGTCCGGCGTTCCATCTGGATTTGACGCGCGCGGAAAGCGCCGCCCAAAACAACAAAGTCGCCGTCCCGACGATCGGCGCGTCCGAAGCGGATCGGTCGCAGGACTATACGGGAGCGGAGTTGACGTTCGCGTTGAGCAAATACGACGCGACGACGATGCGCGCGTCGGTGTCAGGCAAAGATGCTGCGGGCAACGCGATCTCGGCGGACAGTATCAAATGGGACGCGCAGACGGGACAGATTACGGCAAAGTACGCGGGGACGTATACGGTCGAATTGCACTTGACCGACAGCGAAAAGATATGGGGAGATGCGACGGGCGGCACGGACAAACGTACGGCGACCTTTGTCGTCGCGCCCAAAGAGCTTACGGTATCGTTGACCAATACCGTGCCGTCGAGCGCGTGGAGTTGGACGGTCGGGAGCAGCTACGAAGCAAAACTGACGGTATCCGGTATCGTATCGGGCGATACGGTAAGTCTCTGCGCGACGTATACGTCCGATAAGGCGGGCGGCGTTAAGAAAGATATCGCGGCGGTACAGAACGGCACGGGCGCGGTTGCGACGATCGATCTGTCCGAGATCTCGGTCGGATCGTATACGCTGACGGCGGCGTTGGATGCGGCGACGGCAGACAACGACAATCTCAATTATTCGCTCAAACAAGGACTTGCGTCCGCCAACATGCCCAAGAAGTTTACGGTAACCGCTAAGAGCATATCGGAAGACGATCTCAAAGGTTTCGGGTGGCTGTACACGGCAAAGGATCAGGAAGGCAACAAGATCGCAGGCGGCGCGGACGATAGCGCGTTGCCGGAAGGCAACAAGATCGGATACGCGTTGTACAAGACGGCGACGGGCAGCGCGGCGGTCGTCTACGAAATGAGCGTGGACAAAAGCACGTTCCCCAAAGGCGCGAACGGCAACGCGTTGATCGGCATAGACGAGTTGAACACGTCGTATACGGGCGGATATATCGATCGCAGCGGATATACGGTCGGATCGTATACGACCAAGGTATTGCTCAAAACGTTGAGCGACGATTATGCGTTTGCAGGCAGTCAGAAGACGCATGAGATATCGTTGCAATGGGAGATCGTCAAAGGCAAGTTCGATCTGACGAAGGTCAAATGGGAATACGTCAAGGCGGGATCGAGTACCGCGACCGAATATAGCAAAGCCGTCGAGTATCACGACGGCAAGAACATCACGGTACGCGTCAAATCGAATACGTTGCCGCTCGGGTTGACGGTCGGCGAACATGCGTATTCGGGACACATTCAGAACGCGGTCGGCAAGTATGTTGCGGAAAACGCAGAATTGCATTACGATACCGACAGCTTCGAAGCGCCGACTGCGGGAGTGAAACTGAACTGGGAAATTACAGCCAAACAAATTCCGATCAACTGGAAAAGCGTCGCGCGTACCAATGATTACGGCAAAAAATACTATACGCGCGAAATCAGCGGAGACGCGTATCAAAAGTATATCGTATACAAGTATTACGACGCGTCGGGCAAAGAATTGACGGGCGGATTGGCGGACATCGACGCAATCGACGTAGGCACGCAAATCCAAACCTTTACCGTCGTAGCGACATTGGTCGCCGGTACGACGAACTACGTCTTGGCGGACAATGCGCGTACGACGTTCCAGGTCGGAGACGGCAAAGTATTGGCAACGCCGTCGTTTGCGGGCGACGGACGCGTGACGTATGACAAGCAGTCGCATTTTACGTCCGCCGAAATTCGGTGGAAGATCGACGGAGACGGCGCAATCGGCACAGACGATTATACGATTGCGTACTACAAGGGCACGGATCTGACGGACATGAGCAAGAATACGTTGTTGAACGCCGCGCCGACGGATGCGGGGGATTATGTGATTGTGATCACGCTGCGCAACGGCGCGGAAGATTCTTACGTATTGGACGGCGAAGCGTACGCGGTGCATATCTTGCCCAAAGCGATTGCCGTGCCGACGGTAAAGACGACGACTTTCAACGGCGCCGCGCAACGCTTGTCCGATTTGATCGCGGGATTCGATGCGGACAATATGACGTTGGACGGCGATCTTGCGGCAACGGCCGCAGGGACGTATCGCGCAACGATCGAATTGACGAGCGCCAACTACGTATGGGAGACGGACGCAGACGCGGCGGCAGATCGGACGATCGTGTGGACAATCGCCAAAGCGCAAATCGAAGAATATTGGAGCAATGCGAGCGGCAAGCCGACCTTTGTGATCCCGAGCAAATATGCGGCATACGTGCAAGTCGTATACCAATATATCGACGCGGACGGCAACGTCGTGGCGGAAGCGGATCTGGTCGTCGGGCAACAGTACAAGATCGTTGCGAAGCTGAGCGGCGCGGGCGCGGACAACTTCGAGATCACGGACGCAGACGGCAATGTGTTGGATGTGCCGACGCAGAGCAATTCGAAAGTATTTACGTACGGACAGACGGGAGATCCGAACAATCCCGACAGACCGAATACGCCGACGCAGTCGGGCGGGGACGGAGAAACGCTGGCGAACGCGAAATGGTTCCGCGCTGCGGTATTTGCCGTCGTCGGGTTGTTGAGCGCGATCACGTTGTTGATGCTGCTGATGTGGATTACGATGCTGAGTATTCGGCGCCTGCGCAAAAAGCAAACCAAATCTTGATCGATAGTCTGCATACGATATTCGATACGATTTGTCTTCAATAGGATCAGCGATCGAATCGCACAAAATTATCTGCAAAAAACGAGCAATTTCCGCTCGTTTTTTGATGGAAAACAGGATGATTTTAAGCGAAACGCGCAGTGCAAAGCGCGCGAAATACCGCATGTAAAAAGGTACATGGAATACGTCATTCCATGTACCTTTTTGTACCTGTATTTTAATCCTATGCGGGATAACTGTCAAGGCGTAACGCAATTTTGATCGTATTTTCGGAGATTCCGGATGCAATATCGCCGTCAAAATTCCGATACTGCTTAAAAAGTTCATGGAATGACGTATTCCATGAACTTTTTCGATCGTTGTTTCGGGACGGAATCGAGAGAAAAACGGGTAGGAACGGAGATGACATACAGACGAATGGATCAATCGAAATTGCGAACGGCAATGGCGTTCGGCTTAATCGTGCTGACGGTGTGCGCGGCGTTTGCGGGGATTTGGATTTCGGCGGATTGCGCGTACGCGTTCGACGAGACCAATTTGGATACGACGACCACGGTGTCGATCGGCGAGTTGCTGTTCGATCATTACGATACTGCCCAAAGCAATGCCAAAGTGTTTGACGGCGTGCAGTTTTGGAAACTGGTCGACGCGTTGCGCGGCAACGGAGAAGAAAAGACGGCAATCGAGAATTTGTCGGACAAAGACGCGCAGGCGATCCGCGATCTCAACGACGGTAAGGATGTCGTTGTCGAAATCGATCAAAAACTATGGACGGTCACGGATATGCGCAAACTCGACGACGGACGCGTCATTGCGACGATGTGGCTGGCAACGAGTGCGGAGACATCGCAATGGAATCTTTGGTTCGTCGATGCGCCTAAGGAGGCATATCCTTGCAATATGTACAGCACAAGCTATATTCGCGCCCATACGCTTAACAGTGGCGGAAGCGGATACGTGGCGACGCAAGGCGCGACGACATTGACGTCGGTTGCACAGAGTGCGGATCATCCTTATGCAAAATTTACGATGGGATCGGTCAAGGACGGCGCTCGCGAGTTGTCACTATGCAACTATATCGTGCAGCCCAAAGACGTCGCGTACCAAGAGACGGAAACAATGCTTGCATACAATGATGGTTATAGCACCTGTCCTAACGAAGCCTGGGGTACTCCGAGTCAAGAATCGTATTATACGAACGATATGAATTACAGCAAGAAAGACCGTTATGCAGAATGGTCGAACGATTATCTTTGGTTGCCGAGTTTGGTGGAGACCGGATATAACGGGATTACGGGGATATGGAATTTATCCCAAAATCAACGCAGCAACGATATGAGTTCGTGGCTGCGCTCGGGCAATTTTACCGTTGCAAACATTGTTTTTGCTTTGGATACGTCCGGCGGCGGTATCAATAGCTATGCTCCGGATACTTATGCCGTGCGCCCTGCGTTTCATTTGAACTTGACTGCCGCGGCGGCGGATGCGACGCAACCGGTAGATGTGCCGACATTGGGGACAAGCGCGGCGGATCAAAGCAAAGAATATACAGGATCGAATGTGACGTTCTCGCTGCAAAATTTCGATTCTACGAAGATGCAAGCGACCGTGACCGGAAAAGACCCCGCCGGCAACGCGATCGACACGACTACGTTTTCGATGGATACAACCAAAGGTGCGGTCCAAGCAAAACATGCAGGTACTTATACGGTAGAATTTGCATTGTCGGACCAAACCAACACGTTTTGGCGGGACAAGACTGCCGGTACGGACAAGCGGAAACTGACTTTTACGATTACGCCCAAACAACTTAGTTTGTCGTTGACGAATACCGTGCCGTCGAGCGCATGGAGTTGGACGGTCGGCGATAGTTACGATGCGACGTTGACGGTATCGGGGATCGCGTCGGGCGATACGGTCAAGCTGACGGCGACGTATACGTCGGACAAGGCGGGCGGCGCTAAGGAAGAAATCGCGGCGGTGCAGACCGGCGTGCAGACGGTCGCGACGATTGATCTGTCCGCGATACCGATCGGCTCGTATGAATTGACGGCAGCGTTGGATAAGTCCGCGGCGGATAACGACAATATTAATTATTCGATCTCCAACGGCTTGACGACGGCGAATATCCCGAAGAAGTTTACGGTAACCGCCAAGAGCGTAACGGACGACGATTTGGAAGGATTGAGTTGGCTGTATACCGCCAAGGATCAGGAAGGCAACAAGATCGCGGGCGGCGCGGACGACAGCGCATTGCCGCAGGGTAACAAGATCGGATACGCGTTGTACAAGACCGCGACGGGGAGCGCGGCGGTCGTCTATGAGATGAGCATCGACAAGAGCAAATTCCCCAAAGACGGAGACGGCAACGCATTGATCGGTATAGACGAACTCAGTACGTCGTACACGAACGGATACATCGATCGCAGCGGGTCTACGGTCGGCGTGTATACGACCAAAGTCTTGTTGAAGACGTTGAGCGACGATTATCTGTTCCCGGGCAGTCAGAAGACGTACGAAGCGACGTTGCAATGGGAGATCGTCAAAGGGACGCTCGATTTGTCGGGTATCAAATGGGAATACGTCAAAGCGGGATCGAGCGCGGCGACCGAGTACACGGAAGCGATCGAG
>CAJTKI010000013.1:14222-28837 GCA_910576875.1 uncultured Christensenella sp. | reverse complement strand
AACAGCTTGAGCGTCACTTCGTACGTGCCCGCGTCGATGACGCTGTCCGCCGAATACTCGACCGATACGCGCGTCGCGTCGCCGTAGATCGCTTCGCTGTACCAAGTCGGCGCGGCGTCTCGATCCGCCAACTTGTAACTCGTACCGTCGTATGTAACCGTTTCGTTTGTCGGCAAATCCAATCCCGCCGCTTGCTCCGCCGCCGTTAAGTCCAAATGAAATGCAGGGCGTACGGAATACTGTTTCGAAACAGCCGTATCCGCAGTATTCACAGCGCCGGATTCGTCCAGAAAACATGCGCCGTATGCTACATTGTATCGTCCCGTACGCAACCAAGATTTATTTTCATTCTTACGTTGATTGTCCGAAAGATTCCAAATGCCCGACTTCCCGCTATACCCCGTCTCCGCCAAACTCGGCAACCATAAATAATCCGTCGACCATTCGGCGTAATGTCCCTTTTTGCTATAATCCCATTTATTGTCATTGCCGTAATACGATTCCAGTTCCGGTCTTCCCCAAGCCTCGTTGGGCGATGTAGAATAAGACGAATCGAATGCCCGAATCGTTTCCGACTGTTGATAATCCACTTCTATCGGACAGACGATATACTTGGTCAAGGATAAATTCCTTTTATCGCTCTCTACCGTCCCCATCGTAAATTTGGCATACGGATGCGACGCATTTTGCTCGATCGGCGTCAATTTCCCTGCGCCTTGCGCATCCGTTTCGGTTGCGACATATCCGCATCCGCCGCTGTTGAGCGCATTGGCGCGAATATAGCTGGTACTGTACATGTTACTCGGATAGGTATACGTCGCATCGTTGGAAAACCAATTGTTGCTCCACTCGGACATTTCCGTCGAAGATGCCAACCACATCGTCGCAATCACGCGTCCGTCCGCCAACTTGTGCAGATCCGTTACCGTCCACTGCTTGCCGTCGATCGTAACGACGATATCCTTACCGCCGTTGATCGCCCGCAAATCGCCGGCGTTCTTGTTCGACAAATTCGCAATTGCGGTATACTGTTCCGAACCGCTGCGCATCGCGTCGATCAATTTGTCAAATTGAAATTTATTGAATACCTTTGCGCCGTTATCGTCCGCATCGTATGTATCCGTCCACAACAACTCCCCGATCGATACCGTATCGGTCTCTTTGATCTCGAAAGCATTGAACGCATACGCCTGCTCCGCATGGTTTGCGAATACGCCTACAAGTCCGATCGCACCGATGCAAATACAAATACACAACGACGCAATTGCCGCTATATATCGTTGTCGTTTGTTATCTCGCGTCATGCGCTGTCACTTCCGTAAACATACTCTCATACCGATCCCAACACATTCCAAATAGTTCATAGAATAGAATATTCCATGAACTATTTTAAGATATAGGGATTCCGATGGCTGATTTAATAAAAATTCGTATCGAAAATACGGCAATATGCGTTGTAAAATATTGGTTTTCGGCACTTTGACGGGAGATTGTCTTGACTTTATATAAAACAGCAGTTAAAATTACACTGTAACTAGTTCATGGAATATTCTATTCCATGAACTATTTTTCATTGCGTTTTTCGGTGCTTTTTAAGGATTCTTATGCACAATTCGATCGCCGCGCGTTTCGCTATTTTCGGAACGGTAAAAAATCGCCGTCCTTCAAATCTTCGCACAAAAACGGAAATTCCAGCACCGCCGCGGGACGCACGACTCGATATCCGTACTTGTCGCGCAACCGATCGAGCGCCTCGTCCAGTCGCTCGTGCCGCTCTCCGCGCCCGAAATCGTCCAGCAACGACAACTGTACGCACGCGCCCGAATCGCGCAGATCGTACGCGGTCACGGATATCGCCCGAATCGGCAATCGCGCCCCCGCAAACGACGCGTCATAGATGCCCATCGCCGCGTCCGCAAGCTGCATCGCATGCGCGGTCGGCACGGACAGGCGCGACTGTTTGCTCTCATACGTCAGATCTTCGTATTTAAGTCCCAGATGCACGCCCTGCGCCGCAAAGCGGTATCGACGCATCCGAATCGCAACCATTTCGCACAGCGCGAGCACGACGGCGCAGACTTCTTCCCGCGCACAGACGTTGCGCGGAAGCGTCGTGCTGTTGCCGACGCTCTTGGGAATGCGGTTTTCGTCGCACAAGCGCACATGCGCATCGGACAGTCCGTTGGCGTACTCGTACAGACGCACGCCGTTAATCCCGAACATCCGCTCCAACACCGTCCGCCCCGTCGCCGCCAACTGCCCGATCGTACGCACGCCGATTTTGTCGAGTTTGTCCCGCGTCTTGCGTCCGATCATCAGCAGATCCGCGACCGGAAGCGGCCATACGATTTGGCGATAATTGTCGGGCGTAATCTCCGTCGTCGCATCCGGTTTGCGATAATCCGAACCCAGCTTGGCAAAAATTTTGTTATACGACACGCCGACCGAAATCGTCAGTCCCAACTCTTCCCGCACGCGCTTGCGCAACGTATCCGCAATCGTCTTGCCGTCGCCGAACAAACGCCGCGACTGCGTCACGTCCAGCCAGCACTCGTCGATCCCGAACGGCTCCACCCGATCCGTGTACTCGGAATACAGCTCGAACAATCGCTGCGAAATACGCACGTATTCGTCATACTGCGGCGGCACGAGTATGAGCTTGGGGCATTTGCGTTTGGCTTCCCATATCACGTCGCCCGTCCGTACGCCCATCTGTTTGGCGGCTTGATTCTTCGCCAAAATAATGCCGTGCCGCTTGTCGGGATTGCCGGATACGGCGACGTATTTGTCGCGCAAACTCGGATCGAGCATACACTCGACCGACGCGTAAAAATTGTTGGCGTCGCAATGCAAAATCGTATGCAGGCGTTGGCTCTGTCCCGTCGTCTTGTCCATATCCGCTGTCCTTCCATCGATATCCTAACACAAATGCTATAAAAAGTAAACATTTGTTTGTATTTTTACAAGATTTTCCAATGCTTTTGCGCGGCGCAACGAATATTGCGCACCGCACAGACTGCGGCGCACGGCATCGACAAAGCCCCCGACTCTTTGCAGAATGCAGGGGCTTATCGATACCGCGATTTGCGCGGATATGCAACGATGCTCAGTCGACGGGCGGTTCGCAGACGACGGCGTTGTTCAGCGCGTCGTTGTTCGATGCGACGCGCACAAGCTCCCACATCTGCTGCGTGCCGATATAATGCACTTTGTCAAGCGCCGTACAGCCGTTAAACGCACCGCGACCGATCTCCACGCAGGTCGTCGGCAACGTAAACGTTTCCAACGCCGTGCAACCGTTGAACGCATCTGCGCCGATCTGCTCCGCTTCCGCAAGATCGAGATCGGTCAAAGCGACGCAACCCCGGAACGCTTCTTGCGCAACGCCGCGCAATCCTTTTGAAAGGCGTACCGATTTGAGCTGTTTGCACTCCAAAAACGCCCGATCTCCCATCTCCGTCACCGAATCGGGAAGAACCGCCGTTTCCAGTCCCGAATACGCAAACGCTTCGCGACCGATCTTGTTCAGACTGTTCGGCAGCGAGATT
The DNA here is from genome assembly GCA_910576875.1 of uncultured Christensenella sp. Classification (GTDB taxonomy): domain Bacteria; phylum Bacillota; class Clostridia; order Christensenellales; family UBA3700; genus MGBC101980. The sequence continues at coordinate 25,289 of CAJTKI010000013.1, read as the reverse complement.
TCTTGCAAACTCTCACAACTATGGAATGCCTGATCGCCGATATACGTCACGCCTTGCTCCACAGTCGCCTTTTGCAGCTTGCTCTGCGCAAACGCCGAGATCCCCATATACCGCAACGACGCGGGGATCGTCACTTCCTTGATGCCGCAATTGGAAAATGCCGAATCGGCAATTCCGACCGTATCCGCGCGCAACACCAAACTGACATCGGTCAGTCTGTCGCTCATCACCGCCCATTTGCCGACATAATAAACGCCGTTGTCGACGCTGCACAGCGCGTCGTCGCAATTGTCGAACGCGCTCTGCCCGATCCGCACCACGCTCTGCGATACGGTAAACGATTGCAATCTTTTACAATCTCGGAACGCCGCCGCGCCGATGACTTGCAAGACGGGCATATCGTCGATTTGCTCCAATTTGTCGCAAGCTTGGAATGCGCACATGGAAAGGGTCACGACTCCGCTGCAACCGCGGACTTCGCTCAACTGCTCGCAATTGCTAAATGCCGCAATACCGATTGCGGTCACTCCGTCGTGCATCGTGACTTTGGTCAATCCGGAATAACGATCAAACGCATAATCTTTGATTTCGGTCACCGACTGCGGCACGACCAATTCTCCGCTGACCAATTCGTCGTCGATATACAATTCGCTTTCCATGCCAAACGGCGCCGCGCCGGAATAAATTTGGATCGAAAACCAATCTTCCAACGTCCCCGTATAGCGGACTTTATTTACGAGCGGAAAATCATAGAACGTCTCGACGTTGTTGCCGAACGTAATGCTTTTCAACTCCCGCAATCCGCGGAAATGTCCGGAAATGCTCGTTACCGAATCGGGAAGAACCAAATCGACGATCTGCTTGCCTGCGACAAACAATTGGAAAGACGAAAAGATCGACGTGCCCAACGAACTGCTGATATCGATGTCGCACCACTGCTCCAACGTCCCCAAATACGCGACGTCGCACGCGGTACCGAGCCCGCGGAACGCGTTGGATCCGACCGACGTAATCGACTCCGGAAAGACGACCGCCTTGATGCCGCTATACCCCTTTTCAAAAGCGCTGTCCGCAATGCGCACGACCGGCTGTCCGTCGTATTCGGACGGAATGACCAACGTCTCGACCCCGGCGGCGTCTTCGATGCCGGTCACGACATATCCCTTTCTCCAATTGTCATATGCAAATTTCAATCCCTGCGTCGCTTCGCTCGCCAATGCGTATCCGCACTTCGAGCAAACGCCGTTCGCGCCGAGCGTATCGTGCATGCCGTAATCCGTATACAAATACGGACGATCGCACGTCGCATAGCGGCGGTGCGTAACGCCGTTATAGCTGTATGTATCCGAATACGGATGATTCTCGTGCGACGGCACGGAGACCTCGTCCTAATCTACGGGTTGCGTGCCGTTGGCGTCCAAGAAGTACGCGTTGCAATCCTTGCATCTGTAACATGCAAGCAATCCGTCCCAATCGCAGGTCGCATCGGACGCCTCTTCCGCTAGCAGCGGGAACGCGTGCAGACGGAATTTTGCATACAGCGTCGCATCGCCCGTCGGCGTGTACGTATCGGTATATTTGGTGCCGTTGAAATCGCTCGACTCATACCAACCGTCAAAGGTATAATCCCATTTCGTCAACACGCTCAGTCGTATGCTCTCGCCCGAACGTACCGTTCGCGCCTGCAAAGATTCGTTGGCGTTGTCCGTCTCGAACCGAACGGTATACTCGGCATCTTGGTTGCCGTGTCCGCCGCCGGATTCGCCGCCGTTGCCGAAAAGATCGCATGCCGTCAACGACAACACGCAAACAAATGTCAGCAACATGATGACCGCTATCTTTTTACGCATATGCTATCTCCTTTCGTCCGCCGTCCGCAATCGGCGACGGACTTGTATTGATATTCTACCGTGCGCGGTCTGGTTTGTCAACCGCGCCGCTTGTCGCGCCCGAACCGCGCGCGCCCGAAAGCCCCCGCAGCAAATCGCCCAACCTGCGAATCCCTTCCCGAATCGTCTCGCTGTCCGCGTTCGTATAATTGAGCCGCATCGTGTTGACGTCCTTTTGTCCGATATAGAACGGATCGCCCGGCACGAACGCGACTTTCTTTTGCAACGCTCGGGGAAACAGTTGCATCGCGCTGACGCCGTGGGGCAATGTCGCCCATATGAACATACCGCCGTGCGGACGCGTATAGCGCACGTCTGCGGGAAAGTATTCCGCCATTGCCTGCAACATCGTCTGCGCCTGATCGCGGTACAACGCTTTGATCCGATCCATGTGCGCCTGATAATCGTTGTTTTGCAGATAGTCGAGAATCAGATATTGCGCATACACGTTGGTGTGCAGATCGGTCGCTTCTTTGGCGATCGAGATATAGCGCAGCAGCTCGGTGTTTTGCGTAATCAAATACCCCAGCCGCATGCCCGGCGTGATCGTCTTGGAAAACGAACCGAGCAAAATGCTGTTGCCCAATTCTCCCGCGCCGATATACGGCAACGGCGCGCCGTCAAAGCGCAATTCTCCGTACGGATCGTCTTCGACCAACACGAGATCCGGATATTGCCGCAAAACGTCCCGTATCCGCGCGCGATTGTCGGCGGTGTACGTCAGTCCGGTCGGATTCTGAAAATTCGGAATCGCGTACATGACCTTTGCCGTATGCCGCGCAAGCGTTTGACGCAATCCTTCGGGATCCATGCCCTCGTCCGTCAGTTCGACCGAATAAAACTGCGGTCCGTACTGCGAAAACGCCTGAATCGCGCCCAAATAACTGGGCTTTTCCAAGATTACGCCGTCGCCGGCATTGAGCAGCGCTTTGCCGATCAAATCCAGCGCCTGCTGCGATCCGGTCGTGATCAACACGTGCTCCGCACGCAAATCCAAACCGTACAGCGCATTGTAACGCCGCGCGATTTCGTCGCGCAACTCTTCCAGTCCCGCCGTAATCGAATACTGGAATACTTTGCTGCCGTACCGCTCGACGATCCGCTGCGCGGACTGCGCCAATTCCTTTTGCGGAAACGAAATCGGATTGGGCAACCCGCCCGCAAACGAGATGATTTCCGGATCGGAAGCCGTCTTCAAAATGCTGCGGATGAACGACGGCGGCGTAGATAAAATGCGTTCGGATAACAAATCTTGTGTCATAGTTTCGTCCTCTGAGTGATTTGCTCCATTATACCACCGCACGCAAAAATTGTATAACGAATGCATACAATTTGTCGCCGTCCGATGCACAACGCCCGTCGCGCAAATCGTTGCGCTCCCGCAAACGCGCGGTATCCGCGAATACAATATGCGTTTCGCGCGCCCGTCCATACCGCCGCTCGCCGCCGCGGATCGGTTCATAAAATGGTATATTCCATGAACTTTCTAAGTAAAATAGTGGCTATTTTGCCGAAATGCGCCCCGACAATCCGACGATTTGCCGATCCGATTAAAAAAGAACTTGACTTATCGGAATAATTCGCATAAAATAACGGTAGAAAAGTTCATGGAATATACCAATCCATGAACTTTTTTCATGCGTTTTTTCGATGTTTCCGCCCGCTTCGCGACGCGATCGCGCGGCAACGCCGACGACAATTCCCGCAAACAAAAACGACGGCATCCCTGCCGTCGTCCGTCTATCCGATCTGCAACGCGCGTCAGGCTTGCCGTCCGCGCTCCATCGCCGTGATACCGGTGCGACAAACTTCGGAAATCTTGCCCTTTGCCGACAATTCCGCGACAAACTCGTCGATCTTGGCGCTCGTGCCGGTCAACTCGGCAATCATCGTGCCGTCCGATCCGATGTCCAAAATGATCGCGCCGTACAAATCGCACATCGCGACAACGCGTCGAATTTCGTCCGAATCCTGCACCAAAACTTTGACCAAAAGCAATTCCCGCGCGACGGTATTGTCCGCGCACAGAGCGGTCACCGAAATCGTATCGACGAGTTTCGTCGTCTGTTTGACGACCTGATCCAGCGAATTTTCGTCGCCGTTGATGACGACCGTGATGCGGGAAATATGCGGATCCTGCGTCGTGCTGACCGACAGCGAATCGATGTTGAATCCGCGCCGTCCGAACAGACTGCTCACACGCGCCAACACGCTGGAATTGTTGCGCACTACTACCGAAATGATGTGTTTCATAAATATTTCCTCACAATCGCAGTTTTATATATTATATCGTCCGCGGACGGCAAAATCAAGCGCTTTGGAAAATTCAGAAATATTTTTTGAGCAATTCGTCGATTGCGACGGCGGGCTGCGCGTATTCGGACTGCGGTTTGCGGGACGCCTTAACGGCGATCATCTCTTCCAGCGCCTGCGATACCGGTTCCATCTGCGCGGCATTGCCCTGCACCTGCGTGTACGGCAAAAACATGTCCGCGGGGCTCGCTTCTTCGCGCTCCGCGGCGACCTGCGCGTCGGACGGCGCGACGGGCGAAACCTGCGAAGGCGCCGATTGCGCAACCGCATCCGAGCAACTCGCCTCGCGTTCCAGCAACACGACCGCGTCGCACTCCGCATCGAGCGATCCGGGAGACAACGTGCCCAATACGACGCGCTTGCCGATCTCGCGCAACGCATGCACCATCGGCGCGGCGTCGATCGGCGAGCAAATCAGAAAAAACGCGTCGATCCCCTTGTTGGACGCGGCAAGATAAATCGCGTCGATTACCTGACGGATGTCGACGCGCACCTTCTTGCGATTGGCAAGCGGCACGGCGACATGCGCCGAACGGTTGCGCACAAACGCGGTATAGTCGTTGTTGCGCTTGGCGTTGTAGCCGTAGAGTTTGGTATAGACGATTTTGCCTTCGAGCGTCTCCAAAGCGCGCTCGAAGGTCGGACAGCCGATTTTGACGGCGTTCAGATCATATAAGACGGCGTAATTCATAGCGTTCTCCTTCCCATACAGTATAGCGCGACGCGCGCGTCGAATCCCGTCCGATCCTGTCGAAGCGCGTCGATTGCGCGCGAAATCGAAACACGCGGACGCGCTACCCGATCGTCGCCGCGCTCGGACGTGACGACAAAATCCGACAGCCGACAAGCGCACGCAGAAATGCGCGAAAGTTGTCTGAAAACCCTGTCGAACCGCGTCGAGACGCTCGAAATTCCGTCGCGCGCATTCGACAGCGACCGCGCGCAAAGTTCGACCTTATTTGCGGCGAAAAGCGACCCGATCCGCAAATCGCGTATAAACTTCGACAAATTCCGCAAAAAAAGAGCAAAAAAATTACCCCTGCAAACTTGCAGGGGCATTGTATACGAAATCCGTAATTATTCCGCCGCGTAAACGCTGACTTGCTTTTTATCCTTGCCTTTGCGCTCGAAACGAACAACACCGCTGATCAAAGCATAGAGCGTATCGTCGCTGCCTTTGCCGACGTTGTTGCCGACATGGAACTTCGTGCCTCTCTGTCTGACCAAAATATTACCCGCCTGTACGAACTGTCCGTCCGCTCTCTTCGGTCCGAGACGTTTGGATTCCGAGTCTCTGCCGTTTCTAGAACTACCGACACCTTTCTTGTGCGCAAATAACTGAATCTGGATAAACATATTACCGTACCTCCAATTCTACATAATTTGAAAAGCCTTCGTTGAGATCCGCAACGCCCAACAACATCGTGTTGAGAATCACGTCGCAATCGTGCCTGGTTGCCTTGTCCAAGTCGCTCGGGAGCACCATCAGCAGATACCCGCGCGCATCGTCCCTTTCCAACTGTAAGGGCGCGCCCGCTACCTGCAACAGTCCCAATGCGGCCGTCTGTACGACCGACGAGAGCGCTGCGCATACGATGTCTTCGCCTTCGGCTCCGTATCCCGTATGTCCGTCGCATTCGACGCGAACAATGCTATTGTTGTGTTTTGTTACCTTGACTGTCGTCATCAGGCATTGATTGCCGTGATCTTCAACGCAGTATACGGCTGTCTGTGACCTTGACGCTTGCGTTCGTTCTTCTTGGCTTTGTACTTGTAAACGATTACTTTCTTAGCCTTGTCCTGCGCAAGCACCTGCGCGCTGACGCTCGCGCCTTGCACAGCGCTGCCGCACACGATGTCTCCGTCGCCGCCGATCATGACAACGTCCAATTTTACTTCGGCGTCTTTGTCTGCGTCGAGCTTCTCGACTTTGATCACGTCGCCGACCGCAACCTTGTATTGTTTGCCACCGGTCTTCACAATTGCGTACATGTTGTTACCTCCTCTATCCGTCTCGCTGATCGGGTGGCTTACGCGCTTACAAACCCTTCTCAAGCGGCTCGTAGATCATATTAGCATACTCTTGCAAGCATGTCAAACGATCCGTACCAAAATTCCGCGCGAAATCGTCAATGCAGCATCCGCGCGTCGGACGGCAAATCCAGAATCGCGCCGACGAGCGTCTTGGTCTCGAACTTTTCGATATGCAGCCTGTCGTCCGAGACGACGTAGATGCGCTTGTCGCGCCAATCGCCCGCGCATTCGCGTTCCATCAATCGCAGCGAAAACATCTTGTTGCATACGCTCGGCGACACGCGCAACAACACCGACCGCGTCGCGGGATTGGCGAACAGTTCGTGCAGCGCGTTCTTGATCTTGCCGATCACGTGTTCGTCGCTGTATACGTAGCCGTCTCCGTTGCAATACGGACAGGGCTGCAACATGACCGACTCGATCATGCTGCGCTTTTTCTTGCGCGTCAGCTCGACCAAGCCAAGCGACGACATCCCGACCAGCGACGTCTTGGTGCGATCCTTGGACAGCTCTTCCTGCAACACGCGCAAGACCGCCTCGTTGTGCGCCGGATCGGACATGTCGATAAAATCGATGACGACGATGCCGCCGATATTGCGCAGACGCAACTGCCGCGCGATCTCGACCGCCGCGATGCGATTGGTCTCGAATACCGTCTCTTCCAAATTCTGCCGACCGACGTACTTGCCGGTATTGACGTCGATCACCGTCAACGCCTCGGTGCGATCGATGATCAGATACGCGCCGTTTTTGAGTACGACTTTGCGCTCCAACAACATATCGATCTGTTCGGTAAGCCGATAGAATTTGAGCATGTCTTCCGATCCTTCGTACAGCGACAGCAGATCGGGCTTCTTTTCCAACAGATACGGAAAGGCTTTGACGAATTCGTCCATCAACTTACGGTCGTTGAGCACGATGCGGTCCACGTCGTCGCGCAACATGTCGCGTACGGCGCGGATCGCCAGATCTTCTTCTTTATACAACAACGAGCATACCGGTTTTGCCAGATGATCGCGTTTGATTTTCTCCCATTTTTCGCTCAGTTCGCGCAGTTCCTGCAACAACTCTTCGCGGCTGCAATCGACGGACTGCGTGCGCAAAATCACGCCGTACCCGTTCGGCTTGTTGGCGCGGATAAAATCGATCAAATCGCGCTTGACGGCTTCGTCGGTAATCTTGCGCGAGACCCCGACGTAGTCGATCTGCGGCATCAGCACGAGCCCGCGACCGGGCAACGTGACGTTCATCGTGATCCGCGCGCCCTTGGTGCCGAATTCGTCCTTGACGACCTGGCACAGCACGCGCTCGCCGGCTTTGAGATGCAGTTTGGTATCGGTGACGCCTTTGAGTTCTTCGTTGTATTCGAGCGTATCGCCCGCGTACAAAAACGCGTTCTTTTCCAAGCCGATATTGACGAACGCCGCCTGCATGCCCTGCAATACGTTTTCGACCTTGCCCTTGTAAATGTTGCCGACCAATCGAGACAGGTTTTTGCGCTCGACCCAAAACTCGACCAGCTGACCGTCTTCGACGATGCAGACCTTGGTATTGCTCGGGTGTACGTGGATCAGAATTTCTTTCATATCAAATACCGCTCCGCATCCGTCCAGTTTCCGTCCGTATCCCGCGCCAACTGCGCCGTGCGCACGACGTCGTGCAACGACAAGTCGCAACCGCACGCGTCGTTGAGCGCGCGCAACATCGCGTCGACGCGCAGGTTGGCGACGCTGCCCGTCGCCAAGCGCATGTGCAGTCGTCCCTGCTCGCAATGCAATCCGTAAATCATCGGACGGATATCGACGGTCTGCTCCTTGCCCTTGCGTACGATCGGGATCTGCCATACATCGCGCGATGCCAGTCGCTCGACCGCCTGCGCGTCCAGCTCGGGCGCTTCGATCCGATAATCGCTCGCCTGCACGATGCCGGCGAGATTGGGATTCTTATCGACTTGCCAAGCAAATACCCCGCGCAAGCCGGACGGCATCGCCGCGTTGTAGCGCGTCAAAAATTCTTCCGCTCCGATCCCGTCGCATTCGACGGTAAAATACTCGGCGACGCTCTGCGCGCCCAAAGGAATGGGCGCCGTCGTATACGTCAGCATATGCGGCACGAATCCGGCGGAATATCTGACGTCCACGCGCATGCGTTTGAGTCCGCGCTGCAACACGCGCAAAATATCCTTGTGGGAGACATAGCTCAGATCTCCGCGTTTGACATACCGCAATACGATCATTGGTAGCACCTTCCCAGTTTTGCCGCGCCGCACGCGTTGCAATCGCCCATACAGTTAGGCGTAGTCAAACCCGCGCGGGATTTGTGCCGCTCGGCAAGCAGATAGGACTTGGTCACGCCGTTGTCGATCGCGTCCCAGCAAAGCGGTTCGTCTTCGTCAAACTCGCGCGTATACCGATCCGCCGACACGCCGCACGTCTCCAACGCCCGCATCCAACGCTCGTAATCGAAGCATTCGCTCCAACTGTCGAACTTGCAACCGTTGCGGTACGCCTGTACGATGACGGGCGCAAGCGCACGATCGCCGCGCGCCAGAATCGCTTCGACCACGGACGCATACGCGTCGTGCCAATTGTAGCGCACGTTCTTGATGCGCAGACGTTCGCGCAGCCAGGCTTGTTTTTCCAGCATCGCTTCCAACGGAATCTGCGCTTCCCACTGGAACGGCGTGAGCGGCTTGGGGATAAACACGGACGTCGACACGCTGATATTAAGCAATTTGGACGTCCCGTATGCGCGATGCAGATCCTTGACCGAACGCACGATATCGACGATGCCCTGCAAGTCTTCTTCGCGCTCGGTCGGCAATCCGATCATAAAATACAGTTTGACGTTTTTGACGCCGCGCTCCATCGCCGAGATCAGCGAAGCGCGAATATCTTGCTCGCCGACGTTCTTATTGATGACGTCGCGCAAGCGCTGCGTGCCCGCCTCGGGCGCAAACGTCAACGACGCGCCCCGCGTGTCTTCGTAAATCTCCGCCTCGAAACTGTCCAATCGCAACGACGGCAACGCGAGTTTGACGCGGCGCTTGTCCGCTTCGAGTTTGAGACCGTCCGTGAGCTGTTTGAGCGCGCGGTAATCTCCGGTAGACAGACTGCACAGACTCAACTCGTCGTAGCCGGTATGATCCATCAATTCCCGCGCCTGCCGCAACAGCGTGTCCGGCTTGCGCTCGCGGATGGGACGGTAATAAAATCCCGCCTGACAAAACCGACAGCCGTTGGCGCAACCGCGGAACAACTCGATCGTCGCGCGATCGTGGACGATCTCGCAGTTGGGTACGAGCACTTTGGTCGGATAATACGCACGATCCAAATCGCGCACGACGGCGCGGCGCGTAGGATTGTCGCGCGACGGAACGTACACGCCTTCCAAATCGCATGCCAGATCCAAAAACGCCTGTTTGGACAACCCTTGCCGTCTGCAACGCATATGCAGCTGCGTCAATTCCGCCAGATTCTTCTCGCCGTCTCCGATCAGGACCGCGTCGAAAAAGTCCGCAAACGGCATCGGGTTGACGACGCAAGGACCGCCCGCGACGATCGGCGGATACGATTCGTCCCGCTCGGCGGCATAGAACGGAATCCCCGCCAAATCCATCATGTACGCGATGTTGGTATACTGCAACTCGAATCCGATCGAAAAGCCGACCAGATCGAATTCCGTCAATCCGCGCTTGGTCTCCAACGAAAACAACGGCAATCCCCGCTCGCGCAGCGCCGCCGCCATATCCTCGTCGGGCGCGTAACACCGCTCGCAGACGACGCCGTCGGTATCGTTGAGCATATGATACAAAATGCGCGTGCCGATATTGCTCATGCCGACTTCGTACTTATCGGGAAAGCAAATGCACACGCGCTCGCGACAGGGTTTGTCCATATCGGGCAAGCCGTATTCGCCGCCCACGTAGCGGGCGGGACGTTCGACCTGCAATAAAATCTCCGGCAGCCGACGCTCGATCTCGCTGCGCATCACATCACCAGCGCTGCGGCGCCGACCGTACCCGCGCCGTTGCCGAGCGTCGCGCGAACGACGTCGATCGCGGGACGGAATCCGCTCTTGTCGAGATAGGCGTTGACGTATTCGCACAACGGACGCATCAACTTATCGCCTTCGTGCGAAATGCCGCCGCCGATCACGAACGCCTGCGGATGCAGAATATTGCCCAGACTGATCAGCCCTTCGGCAATGTATCGGATATACTGTTCGACGACCTGCATCGCGACGCGGTCGCCGTGCTCGCTCGCTTCGAACGCCGTGCGTCCGCTGACCTTGCCTTGTTTGCGCGCGAGATAGGCGAGATAGCTGTCCGGATTGCGGTCGATCGCATCGTTGGTCTGCATGATCAGCGCCGTCGCCGACGCATAGCGCTCCCAACAGCCGCGCTTGCCGCAATTGCACATTTCGCCTTCGTAGATCAGCGTCATGTGCCCCGCTTCCGCGCCCGCGCTGCCCATGCCGGCAAACAGTTTGCCGTCGATGACGATGCCCGATCCGACGCCCGTACCCAGCGTAATAAACACGATATTGCGATACGCCTTGCCGCCGCCGAAACGCTGTTCGCCCAACGCGGCGCAATTGGCGTCGTTGCCGATCACGCAGCGCAGTCCCGATTTGCGTTCCACGTCGCGGGCAAGTTCGACGTTGTACCACCCGACGTTCGCCGCGGCGACGACGATGCCGCGTTCGGTATCCGCGACGCCCGGAATTCCGATCCCGATCCCGCCGAGCGAACGCATATCCGTATGCACCGAATCAGTCAAGCGCTTCAAATGTTTGAGAATCTCGTCAACAACGGCAAAACAATCCAGTC
>CAJTKI010000013.1:10481-14212 GCA_910576875.1 uncultured Christensenella sp. | reverse complement strand
TCCCGGATCCGTCTTAAACATCGACTTGGCGACGATCGCGCCGTCGGAATCGACCAAACCGAGCTTGACGTTCGTCCCGCCGATATCCACGCCTGCGTACAACATAAATGAGTTACCTCGCAAAAAAATTCGCAAATGCATGCACTTGCGAATTTATTATAACAAATAACGGTTTGCTTTTCAAGTATTTTCCGCGTCCGGACGGGATTTTTGCCCGAAGTACGATTCGCATGCAACGCCGATTCCGTCCGTCAACGCATGCCCGACGCACAGTTGCTGCAACTGCGTTTCGCTGACCGCATAGCGCGGCGCAAGCTACTCGTCCAGTACGGTAAACTCATAGCGTTCCTGCGGATTGAGCCGCGAGACCAACCGCAGCAACGGCGTGTTCCACCCGACGTCCAGACGGCATGCGCGCACGCCGTGCTCGTAATCCTTGACGATCGGCGCGCGTTCGGTCAGATGCAGATAGGTATTGCGTTCTCCGCCCGCCCAAGCGCCGTAGACGAGAAACATCCCGAAAATGCCGATACTCAAATGAAATTGATACCAGATCGACACGACGCACAGCGCGAGCATGCCGACGCCCAGCGCGATGCCGATCCCGCGCAAGACGGCGATCGCGCGCATCTTGTTGCGGGCGAGCGCATAGACGATCCGACTGCCGTCGAGCGGATACGCCGGCAACAGATTGACGAGCGCGAGCGACAGATTGGCGATGCAGATATCCATCGTATAATTGTAGCTTGCCGGCATCAGCCACCACAACGCGGTCACCAGCATCGCAAGGATCAGATTGATCGCAGGTCCCGCCAGCGCGATCCAAATGTTGTCCGCCCTGTCGTAGCACGCGCCGCCGTCGATTACGCCGCCGTACGGCATGATCGTGATGTTGCCGAGCGCATAGCCGCGCCACTTCGCCATCCGCGCGTGCGCGACTTCGTGCATGAGCACGGCAATCAAATATCCGCCCAATAGAATTCCGCGCCCGATCGCGACGAAATACAGCGCGAGCACGAAAAAGAGCGGATGGATTTTGACTTTCACAAACCGAGCGCGACCAGTCTGGAAATCATCACGCCGCAACTGATCGCGACACACAAAACCGTCTGCACGATGAATATATCGAGCAAATTGACTTTGGAGCGGCGACGGGTACGACGTTCGACGTTTGCGTTCGGATACGCGGTACTTTCGGTCGTGGGATAGCCATCATATTTCATATACACACCTCTCAGCTTGGATTGGTATACGTATATGCACCCGATGCGCCGATTATGTCACAGCGTATGCGGCGTTTGGATATGATCGGCTTTGACTTCCACGCGCAGCAAAAAGCTGTCTTCTTCCTGCGGCTCCAACCGCACGTCCACGTCTCCGACGATGTGCATGTAGCAGTTGAGTACCGCGTACAAATCTCCGCGCAACACGCGCAGGAACCCTTCGTACGATTGGATTTTGTCTTGCAGCAATACGCTGCGCAGGCGCTGTATCGCCTGTCTGCTCTCATTCATATTTTTTACTCCGAATAATGGATTCATTGAAACAACCTCTCGCGCGGGCGCGCCGTTCCGTCGACGCGCGTTACAACCCCCGATCCAACCAGATTTTGAGCTTGCCCAAAATACCGCGGTAGCGCACCGTCGGATCGTAGACCTTGCGCGAGCCGCTGACCAAATTGTCGGCGATCATATCCAGCGCCGTGCGCGCGTGCGAAGCCTGCATGCCGATCCGACCGACCTGCGAATATACGGTAATCGTATCGTCTTCCGGCACGACGCCGATCAACGGATACCGCAGCAGTCTCGCGATCTCGTCGGGCGGCATCATGCTGCCCTGCACCATCAGATCGCCGCGCATGCGGTTGATGATCAGATGAATGCCGCACAAGCCGTAACCGGCAAGCATCGCCAGCGTCTTGTCCGCGTCGCGGATCGCCGCGATATGCGCGGTCGTCACGACGATCGCTTCGTCCGCCCCGCTGACCGCGCGGTGAAATCCGCTGTCGATCCCTGCCGGACAGTCGATCAGAATGTATTCGAAACTGTTGTCCAATCGATTGAGCAGTTTGCGAAAATCCTGCGCCGGAATGCTGTCGCTGGCATACGCGTGCGCGGACGGCAACAGATACAGATTCTGCAAATACTCGTCTTGCAACAGCGCGCGTCTGACGCTGCACTTGCCCGACAGCACGTCCGTCATGTCGAATACGATCCGTCGCTCCATGCCGAGCACGACGTCCAGATTGTTGAGACCGACGTCCGCGTCGATCAGCAGCACGCTCGACCCGCGCGATGCGAGACAGATGCCGATCCCCGCCGTTACGCTCGTCTTGCCGACGCCGCCTTTTCCCGAAGTTACTACGATTTTCCTTGCCATATTACTCCTGCAACGCATGTATTATAGCGTGGCGCAGGTGTCGAATCCTGTCTCTCCCGCGCAGGCGGTGACGGCTTTTGTCCGATATTTCCTTTCGAACGTCCGAGCGCGGTCGCGGGGATCGCGCAACGCATCCGATCGCGCAAGCGCGCGTCCGATCGCTGCAAAAGGCATGAAAAAACCGAAGCGCAAACTTCGGTTCGTCGTCGATATCTTTCGCGCGGACTTTACGCCATCTGCACGTTGAGTACGTCTTCCAGACGCTCGGGATGATCGCAATAATACAGCGCGCCGAGTACGGCGGCATTGAGCGGTTCGTCGATCTGCTTCGCCCGCAACGCCAGCGCTTTGCCGATATAGTCGCACAGCCCGGGGATATAACTGCTGCCGCCGCACACGACGATCCCGCCCAGCAAAATGTCCTGCGCCATCGTGTCCGGAATCTGGAACGTCAGATTGTATGCGACTTCGATGATCTTGGCGACGAGCGGCTCGATCGCGTTCTTGAAATCCTTTGCGTAAATCTTATACGTATAGTCGATGTCCGTGCCGATTTCTTCCATCTCGACGTTGGTGCAGGTCGTGTCGTTCTCGTACATGCTGCCGATGCTCTTCTTGACGCGCTCGGCGATCGGCATCGTCATCCGACAACGCTTGGTATCGGTCACATAGTCGATCAGCGCGTTATTGAACGCGTCCCCGCCGATGTTGACGCTGCATCCCGCGACGATGCCGTTGTGTCCGACGATCGCGACTTCGGTTTTGCTCGCGCCGATATCGAGGACAAACTGCGAACTGCCCTCCGACACGCTCGCCGCAACGGCAATCGGAGACTCGACGATCGTAACTTCGTTGCATCCCGCGCCGATCAAAACCTTTTCGATCTGCGACTTCTCGGTATTGGTCAAACCGCACGACACGCACGCGATCATCCGCACGGACGGACGCAGCACTTTTGCCGGCACGACGCGTTGCAAAAACTCGCGCAGCATTTCCTGCGCGGCGAACTCGTGCACGATCATACCGCCCCGAATCGGCGCGATGACCTGCTCGTTGCTTGCCGCCTGATGCAGATATTTGGTCGCGCCGCGTCCGGCTTCGACCAGACGCATCTTATTGCGGCGGCTCTCCAACAAGACCAATGCCGGCTCTTTGAGCACGACGCCCCGACCGCGTTGCGCGATCGTAACGAATTTGCTTCCGATGTCGATGACCAAATCCACGCTCATTCCGTTTTCTCCATCTCCTGTAAGACGCGCTCCAACCGTTCCAGCGGCAGCCCGACGATATTCGTATAACTGCCCCGATACGATTGCACGACTTCGTTATCCTGTATTCCGTACGCGCCCGCC
>CAJTKI010000013.1:0-10471 GCA_910576875.1 uncultured Christensenella sp. | reverse complement strand
CGATATAATCCGCGATTTCCCGATCGGACATCGTCCGAAACGCGACGTCCGACTTGACCCAAAACGTACGTTCCCGTCCGCGGTACGCGACGTACACGCCGGTATAGACGCTGTGTCGCTTGCCCTGCAACTCGCGCAGATACGTCGCGGCGCGCGCTTCGGTCAACGGCTTGCCGTACAGCTTGCCGCTCCGCCACACAATCGTATCCGCCCCGATTACGAAACGGTCGGGATACCGATCTTTGAGATCGCCCGCCTTGATCCGCGCCAAATCCTGCACGATGCAATGCGGACGACGGTAATGCGTGCGCTCTTCCGCGTCCTGCGGCAAAATCTCCACGTCCTGCGCGACGGCGCGGATCAGCTCCGCCCGTCTGGGAGACGCGGACGCAAGGACGACCCGTCTCACTTCTTGTCGGCCTTGGCCTTTTTCTTCTGCGCAGCTTGTTCGGCGCGTTGCTGCGCGCGCTGTTTCTTGATCCGACGCTTGACTTCGCGTTTGGTGCCCCAGACATTGTTGAGGTCGCGCGCATAGCGGTTCAACTGATTGGCACAATACTCGCGATCTTTCTTGACGGGGCTGTACAACGCCGCCATCGCGTACCAATACGCGGCTTTTTCCGAATTGCTGCCCACGCCGTTCTCGCGATCGCCTTTGTCATATGCGGTCGCCAACGCGCGGTAATCGTCCACGTCGCCCATATTGGCGCAACGCTCTCTCCATTCCAGCGCCTTGATCGGATCTTTCGGAATGCCGTATTTGCCTTCGCGGTACGCCTGCGCGACTTCGCGCATCGCAACGAGTTCGCCGCAGTTGGCGCCTTTGAGCCAGTACTGTCCCGCCCATTCGTAATCCACGTCCACCAAACCTTTGGCAAACGTGCCGCAATACATCTGCGCCAGCATCGTCATCGCTTCGCCGACGTTGGCTTCTTCCGCTTCTTTGAGCAACACGTATCCGCGCTTGCCTTCCGGCGCGACGCCGTTGCCGCTCAAAAAGAGCCGCGCCAATCCCGCCGCCGCGGGTTTGTATCCTTTCTTGTACGCCTGCGAATAGTATTGGAACGCCTTCTCGCCCTTGCGGCTGCCGCCGATGGTCGGATCGTTGAGCCGCCCCAGCTGGTACATCGCCGGCGCATATCCGGTGTTCGCCGCGTTCGTAAAATACCATTCCGCCGTCTTCGGCTCCGCGCCCGACGCTTCGCGCTCGGCGAGCGCTTTGTCCATCGTCAGACACATGCCGCATTGATAGTGCGCCGCCGCGCTGTGGAACTGCTCCACGCCGACGCGGAAACACTGATATGCCTGCTCCGCCGAACGCACCGTCCCGAAGCCCATCAAATGGCACAGCCCCAGCGCGATCACGTTTTGTTCGCTCGGCTCCGCCAAATACGATTCTTTGAAATAATCGAACGCCTTTCCGCCCGACCGCGGCACGCCGATGCCGTCCGCATACATGTAACCGAGCGCATACGTCGCCATCGCGCAGCCCTTCTCGTGACTGCTCGTCAAATACTCTTCCGCGCGCACCGTGCTCCGATCCACGCCGTCGCCCAACAGATACGCCAGTCCCGCCGCCAATTCCGCTTCCTTGCAACCGCTCTGCGCGGTGTCGAGAATATTGCGCCGTACTTGCGCCAGCACCTGCAACGCGGCGTCCTTTTCGGACGCTTTGTCCGCATGCAGCCATACGCGTTTGTACTGACGCTGTTTGAGCAATTCGTCGTTGTACACCGCGTTCGCCTGTCCGCGTTCGCTCGCGGCGCTCAGATACTGTTGCGACTTTTCATGATCGGGATCGATTTTGCCCAGACCGTTTTTGTAAATCATCGCCAGCGAATAGTTCGCCAAACCGTCTCCCGCTTTCGCCGCCGTGTTGTAATAGCGCAATGCGATCGAGACGTTTTTGCGGCTGGGTTTGGGCGACTTCTGCGTCGCGTAATAATAACCGAGATAGCAGTTGGCGGTACAATACGCGCCGTGCTCGGCGGAAGTATTGTCCGACGATCCGTACAGTTTCGCATATTTGCCGGACACCGCCTGTTCCAACAGCTTGACGCCGCGCCCGACGTTCGGCTTTTCTTCGTACGTGCCGAGATAATACGCGACCGCCAAATTGACTTTCGCGCAATAATCGGTCTTGGCTGCCTTTTTCAGTCGTTTGAATTCTACTTTTTCTTCTTGCATGCTTTCACCGCCCGAACTCATACTTATTTAGGTTATTTTATCACACATTTTATGCGATTACAAGTCTTAACTTTTCCAAACTTGCAATTTTCCAACATTTTCCTGCGCTTGCGCTCCGTCCCGCGCGATACAAAAACCGTCCGCAGGACAAGCCGTGCGGACGATTCGACGTTTTGCATATGCGGAAAAGATCGGAAGATCAAGCGGCTCTGCCGTTGCGCAATTCCTGATACAGATCGGGGTTGTCCGTAATCTTGTCCGTGGGTTTGATCGGCGGCGTGCCTGCGGAATCGTATCCGTACAGATCGCAACGTCTGACGACAATACCCGCCGCCGGCGGCAACGGAAAATCTTTTTTATAGATTCCGACCGCATCCAGTCCGACGATCGTCGGCGTATTGTCACACTTCTTATCGCCCGTCCACACGGTCACGAGACCGAAATGCACGTATTTGTTGCCGCCGTCTTTGTAGAAATAGTGCGCGTACTCTTCTTTCTTCAATTCGCCGGGAATCAATCCGTTTACCAATCCCGCGGCGGCTTCGGTGCCGGGCATGAGTTTGGCGTTCTCGGAACTTTTCCAATTGTAGATGTCCAAAAATCCTTCGATCGTCAACGTCTGTTGCGAACTCTCGTTCGCCTTTCCCACGCCCCAAAACAGGAATCCCGCGACGACAGCGTTGGCAAGTACGTTGTTGCGCAACGTGATCTGCGAACCGGTGTTATTCTCCGTCGTCTCCGACGCGATGATCGCATCGGCGGCGTTGCGGAAAATGCATCCTTCGATCGTGATTTGAATCCCGCGTAGCACGACGATTTTATGTCCGTTTTCGCCGATGCAGTTTTGGAGCACGCTGTGTCCGTCATAATACGCGTCGTCCAGATTGAACAGCGCGCCGAAGCCTTCGAAATCTTCCAGCTTGACCGTTTCGTCGTTGGGATCGACGGCTTTGCCGATCACGTGTAAATCCTGAATGCGAATCTGCGGACCGTCCATGTAGAAACAGGAATCCTGCTTGCTGACGATCGAATAGGCTTCGAACCGATGTCCGTTGCCGTAGATATCGCTTTTGACGCAAATATCGTCCGACCCTTGCGCCGCGATATCCGCTTGCAATACGATGCTGTCCGAGTTCGCGAGATGTTTGCGCAATTGCGCTTCGGTCGTCACGTTGACCGCGTCTTTGACGTAGACGTTCAGGGCTTCGTCCGCGCCGTCGCGGCGAAACGTCAGCACGCCTTGTCCGCTGCCCGTCACGACCGCCGTCGTTCCGACGATCGACAGATTGTCGCCCGAATACGCAAAGTCGCTTGCCGTGACGAATACCTGCATTAGATCGAACGTATCGCTCACGGTATCTCCCTGCGCGGTCGTCGTGCCCAAATACCAATCGTTCGCCATATATACGGACAACGGCGTCAGGTCGATCGGAGAAACCGCCTTGCTTTTACAACCCGCGGCACTCGCCCCGACCGCGGTCAAGCATGCGCATGCCAGCGCGATGCATATTGCCGTTTTGAAAGAATGTCTCATATCACGTCCCTCTTGCTTGCAGTATATCAGTCGTCAAGTCATTTTGTCAATCCCCAAAATATTACGCATTTCCGACACATATCCGCAAAAAGCATAATAATTTTGTGATATTTTTCACATGCGACGATTTCCGTTTGCGATCGCGGATCGATTTGCTCCGCGCTGCGTTCGGTTGCGCCCGCATATGCAAAAAGGAAGCCGTATGGCTTCCCTTGCCGATGTCTATAATCGGATCGGATTATACGATTGTTCCCATTTGATACGCTTGCGCGGGATACTCGGTCGATGCCGCGTCGCCCTTGCCGTATACGCCCTTGGCGCAGATCGCGCCTTTTTCGACGCTGCCGTCGCAACAGTCCAAAAACCCGCGCATGCAAGCCAACGCGCCGTCCATGACGGTATCGCTGTCTTCCGCCGCCGAAAGAATATAATAGAACTCTTTGTCTCGGATCTCCGTCCATCGCGCGACGCAACGGTCGATGACCGTTTTGAGTTGCGCGGCGATCGAATAGAAATAGACGGGGCTTGCCAGTACCAGCACGTCCGCCGCGACGATCCGATCGAGCAATCGCCCCATGTCGTCCGCAATCGCGCACCTGCCGCCGTTGCGCTCGCACGCGGAACAAGCGCGACAATACCCGATCTCGCAGTCCGCGACGCGTACCTTTTCGACGACGTTGCCGCTTGCGCGCGCGCCGTCCGCAAACGCATCGCACAACAAATCCGAATTGCCGCCTTTGCGCGGACTTGCGGACAAAATCAATACATTTTTCGCCATAGTATTCTCCCGATTCTTGCCGGTCGGCGCGGGATTGCGCCGCCGTTGTCTCGCGGCGTCAATTCAACGCCAGCACGTCTTGTACGATCTGTCGAGGCGTCAAACGGTTATCCCGAAGAACCTGTTCGACGTCGTAACGATCGAGAAATTGTTTGCGCAATCCATAATTGAGCACGCGCATCGTCGGATGCGCGCCGTAATAGCGCGCGATCTTCTCTCCGAATCCGCCGTCGATTACGCCGTCTTCGAGCGTGACGACGATATCGTGATCGCTCGTCAACGCATCGAGCAATTTCGTATCGGTACCGGTGATATAAATCGGATCGATCAGCGTGGGGGCTACGCCTGTCTGCCGCTCCAATGCCTGCGCGACACGCATTCCCAACCCGAAGAAGGATCCGAGCGCGAGAATCGCAACCTTGCCGCCGCGTCGGACGACGCGATAACGGTTGAGTTGCCCCCAATCGGTCGATTCGCTTTGACCGGACGCGACGACGCCGTCCGCCGGCACGCGGATCGCGACCGGATGCTCGTTTTGATCGATCGCCCAATGCAGCATCGATAGATACTGTTCTTTGCACGTCGGCGCGAGATAGACGAGTCCGGGAATGTTGGAGATCATCGGGATGTCGAATATGCCCAGATGCGTCACGTCGTTCATGCCGTATACGGACGCCGCGTAGACGAGAATCGTGACCGGACTGCCGTTGATGCACACGTCCTGCGCGAGTTGATCGTACGCGCGCTGCAAAAACGTACTGTATACGCCGTATACGGGCTTGCCGCCGTTGGTCGCAATGCCGGACGCCATCGCGACCGCATGCTCTTCCGCGATCCCGACGTCGACAAACTGCGCGCCCGCGCGATCGCGTTTGTCTTTGTCGAATCCGAATACGCCCGGCGTCCCCGACGTGATCGCAACGACGCGCGGATCCGTCTGCATTTTATCGAGCAACCATTGCGCCGTCAATTCGCCGTAGTCTTCGCCGCTCTGTGCAAAGCGCGGCTTGCCCGTCTCCCGATCGAACGGCGCGCAGTAATGCCAACGCTCTTTGTCCCGTTCCGCCGGCGCATAACCTTTGCCCTTTTGCGTGCAGATGTGCACGACGGTCGGATGATCGGTATCCTTGACCCGCTCGAACGCTTGGATCAGCGCGTCGATGTCGTTGCCGTCCGCCACGAATACATAATCCAGCCCGAACGCGCGGAACAGATTGTTCTCGCACTTGCCGCCCGACTCGCGCAACGCGCGCAGGTTTTCGTACAAACCGCCGTGATTTTCGGCGATCGACATATCGTTGTCGTTGACGACGACGATCAGATTGCCGCGCAGTTCGGCGGCGTAATCGAGCCCTTCCATCGCTTCGCCCCCGCTGAGCGAACCGTCTCCGATGATCGCGACGATATTTTCTTTTCCGCCGACCAGATCGCGCGCTTTCGCCATGCCGCACGCGAGACTGATCGAGGTCGACGTGTGCCCGATCGTAAAGAAATCGTGCGCGCTCTCCTGCGGCGCGCTGTAACCGGTCACGTCGTCATACGCGTCCGACGACAAAAACGCTTGCTTGCGTCCCGTCAACATCTTGTGCGCGTACGTCTGATGCGACACGTCGAACACCATCTTGTCGCGCGGGGAATCAAATACGACGTGCAGCGCGATCGTCGCTTCGACCATGCCCAGATTGGGACCGAAGTGTCCGCCGTGCGCGCTAAGTTTTTCGATCAGCGCCGCGCGCATTTCCCGTGCCAGTTCGACGCGTTGCGCGCGATCGAGCGCCTTGACGTCCTGCGGTCCGTCGATACGTTCCAAATACATAGTTCCCTCCCTTTCGGTTCGCCCGCCCCGCCGCGCGGCTTTCGGATTCCTTGCGGTCGGATTGCTTGACAAACCGTCGTTATCGGTTTATACTGGGATTATAAAAGTTAAAGTGAAGTTTAAGTCAAGCTTTTTTCGGAAAAACTTGAAAATTTCACGGGAGTCGCTCATGCAACGTTATACGATCGGACAAATCGCAGCTTATTTCGACATCGCGCCGTCCACGGTGCGCTACTATGACAAAGAAGGTCTCCTGCCCGCTCTGGAACGCTCCCAAGGCAACGTGCGCGTCTTTACCGACAAGGATTTCGAAACGCTGACGATCATCGAATGCTTAAAGAAATCGGGACTGCAAATCAAGGATATCAAAGATTTCATGTCGATGGTACGCCGCGGAGACGAAACCATCGACGAGCGCTTGCAACTGTTCGCGCGTCAGCGCGAAACCATTCTCAGCCGCATGCGCGAGTTGCAAGACACGCTTGCCGTGCTCGACTACAAGGTATGGTATTACGAGACCGCCAAACGCTGCGGATCGACCGCCGCGGTCGAACAACTCGATCCCGACCTTCTTCCGGACGACATCCGCCGCACGCAAACCCGATTGATTCGCCGCAAACCCGACTGACGACGATAGCAAAATCCGCGGGAGCAATCTCGCGGATTTTTATTCCGATACGGCGTCGCCGCCTGCGATCACTTGCCGAGCGCGGCGCGAATCGCATCGTTGACCGTCTCGCGCAGTCCCAACTGCCATTCGTCGCTATGCGGATATTCGGCAAACGTGATTTTACGATCCGTCCCTTGCGACACCAATTGTTCGACGCGCGCTCTTCCGATCAGACTTTCCGCCCACTGCAACGCGCGCATGTCCTGCAACGCGTCGTAGAACACTTTGAGCCGCAACGATTGCAACGGCGTTCCGTCTTCGCCCGGATAGACGACGAACGAATCTCCCGACGGGAAGAATCCGCCCGCATCCGTTTCCGTAAACGGATCGACCGGTCCGACCGACAGGCGTTTGTACCAAAAGTTGTATCCCCAATGCAAAAATCCTTTGACGTCGTACAGATACATCTGACAGCCCAACACGCGGTTGCGCTGCGACGGCATCGAAAAGAAACGGTTGGACACGTCCTTGCTCTGCGCGCTGCAATAGTACGTCCACAGCGGATCGACCTTGCCGACAAACGGCTCGATATGATCGTTGGCGGGCACGGGCAGGCGCACGAGTCCTTTTTGATAAAACTTATAATCGCTCAACGCATCGAAGATCCGAAATTCTCCGAAATGCTGCGCGACGATCTCGCTTGCTTTGCGGTACGATCGCAACATCGTCGCCGCCGGCTCGTCCGACACGTGGAAATAGATTCGATCCGAAATGCCTTTCTCGCGGATATACGCCTTGAATTGCGGCGCGAACGCCGCAAGGAACGCGCGGTACTTTTTCCCCGCCGCGCGCGTATTCCATCCGAAGATGCGTTTGCATTGCCCGTCCACCGTCGCGACGATTTTGGGACAGCGTTTGGCGCCCCACTGCGTAAACAGATGCGACATTTCCAGATATTCGATCCCGACGCGATCGCACATGTCGATCCAGCGATCCAATCGCGAAAAGTCGAACGTATACGTATTGTCGCGATATTCGACGCCGACCAGCTGCACCGTCTCGCGTTCCTTGCCGATCTTAGTATCGAGCGGCGGCGTAAACAGCGGCGTCAACACCATATTCATGCCGTACTCGCGCGCGACGCGCAAATACCGCTCGACCAATTCCCAATAACGCTCCGAAAACACGGGCACGCCGTAATGCGTCGCGATGCAATCGGTGTGGAACCAGTTGGTATAGATCAGCGTCTGCTCGGGCAAACTCGCGTCGATCACATCCAGCGTAAATCGTACTTGCGCCTGTCCGCACGCGCCGTCCAACGTCGCGTCCAACGTCTGTACGCCGACGGGCAACAGCGGATTCGGGACGACTTCGAGCCAGATACTCCGCCATTCTCCCGCGCGCAACGTCAATGCACCGTCGAGCGGACACAGCAGTTCGGGAAATACGCCCGGCTTGTTGCGCAACGTATAATCGTCCTGCGTTTTGGCGACCGGCATGCCCGCGTAAATCTCGCGTACGACGTATGCGTGCAGCATATCGCCCAACGGCGAATCGATCCGCAGCGTCGCCGAACAATCCGCGTCGCTGCATACGGCGATCTGTACGGACGCCTTTTCGTTGCGGAACAAACTCAGCCGATCGAACGGCTTTGCCGTCGGCTTTTCGTCCGAAAATACTTTGACCAAAGAACTCAGCGGTATGACTTGTAACATATTTTCTCCCTTTGCATCGATGATTGTATCAATTGTAACACAGATTCGTCCGTATTTCAAGTCCCATCCGCGCACGGGGCGTATCGGGTTTTTGCCGCATCGGTTTTAGAGTTGTGCAAATTGAAATGGATACCAAACAGCGAGGTCGTGACATTTTGTCACGGACTGGTTTGATAATTATGCAAATTATTCGACCGACCTTTGCGATGCGCTTTATTCAAACCGCATCCGACATTGCGATCGCCGATCCGGCATCGGAGATCCAAACGACTACGCAGACCGTACGCGACGATCCCATGCCGCTTGACGCGCCGCGCGTTTGCATGTTATGATTATATAAATCGGGGATACGACATTGGAATATTTGACCAAACAACAACTGACCCGATTGCCCGGTTTTTCCCGCGCAATCGTTTTCAAAGGCTCGCCGAAAGCCTTGCATTACACGCTCGGCATCGCGATCTGCACGCTGATCATGTGCTTTCCGATTACATATATGTCCAAAGTGTTCGCTCCGATCTGCGCGGTGTTTGCAGGCGTGAGCGTTTATTTTTATTTTACTTCCCGCACGGTAAAAGCGGCGTTTGTGGACGGCGATCTGATCTTTTACGTCGCCTCCGACCGCTATATGCGCATCTCGCGGGAAATGCTCGACGACTTTTCGTTGCGCAACGATCGAATGATCGACCAAAATCGCCGTATGTTCAACAAGCCGGAACTCCCGTACGACTTCGGCAAAGCAACTTTGACGGTAGAAGGTCTTCTCTATAAGTTCGACTGCGATCGCATCGAAAAGCTTTGCGCATTGTTGACCGCGTTTCAAGCCGGACGCGACGTCGCCGAATGCGCGCGCGGATATATTCCGTCCGAACTGACCGTTTATGCCCGCAAAGCGACATTCCCCGGCTTATTATTCGTATTTATCGGCAGCGGATTTATTGTCGGCATATTTGACGCTCGGGGGATGTTGCCGTGGCAGATCATCTACGGCGTGCTGGGGTTTTCGATCACTACTTGTTATGTTGTTTTTTATCGCCGCATGGTACGCGCGTTCGAGCGTCGCAACACGCTTCCGCCGCACGATCCCGATGATCGGAACGGTTCGCTCGGCTTATAAAACACTACCCGCATCATAAGGTTCGTTGGGCAATATTTTGTCGCCCGTACAGGATACGCACAGCAAACATATCGCCGCCAATACGATGACGCATGCGAACTTCTTCATATCCGCTCCTTTTCGAGATCCCCGTATAGCCGCATCCCGACGCGATTGTACAATTAAAAAACCGATACCGCTCCGCCCTATCCCGTATTCGGAAAGACCGTCGCGCATATCGGATTCGCATCCCGACCCCGATTCGGATCGGAATCGGTGGTGCCGATGACCGGGCTCGAACCGGTACGGAGTTTCCCCCGAGGGATTTTAAGTCCCTTGCGTCTGCCATTCCGCCACATCGGCTTGCGGACTTTATTGTATCACAGCGCAGGCGGATATGCAAGGATTTTTTGCCGACGTACGACAAGCGCGCCGCATCCGCCGCCTGCAAAACAAACAGGCGACCGATTATCTCCGCCGCCCGTCTCTAACCGAATTCGTCTTCGTCGGTCTCCCGTCCGCGCAATGCGCTTACGCGCCCTTTGTCTTGCGCATACGACGAATCCCCATGACGCACAGCCATATTGCAAACAACAATACCGTCATCGTCACAATGCCGCCCGCAATGATCGCGAATACCGTCTTAAACCAATTCATATCCGCCTCGGATATCGCGCCCCCGATGCCGCCGTTGTTGCCGGGCGCATTCGGATTGTCGGGATCGTTGCCGAACGT
>CAJTKI010000012.1:19889-29637 GCA_910576875.1 uncultured Christensenella sp. | reverse complement strand
CGGACGGATCGATCGAGATCGAATGGCATATCCTGCCGGCGCAACTGCGCGGCGAGTGGGAAACGGCGGACGGCAAGCCGACGCTGAAACTGCCGACGGAGTACGACGGCAAAGTCGAGATCGAATACGAGTACCGCGACGCGGCGGGCAACGTCGTGGCGGAAGACGCGTTGCAAGCGGGACAGACGTACAGCGTCGTCGCGAAGCTGAAAGGCGACAGCGCGGGCAATTACGTATTTGTCGCGGAGGACGGACAGGTAACGGAGACGCCGACGCAGAGCGCGCCGTACGAGTTCGATTTCGCAATCGACGGCAACAACGGCAATACAAACGGCGACGGAGCGTCGCCGGCAACCGCGCGGTGGTTCCAAATCGCGGTATTTGCAGCATTGGGCATGATGGGCGCGATCACGTTGTTGTTGCTGATCATCGCCGTGCAAGTCGGCGGCATCCGTGCAATACGCAAGCGGCAGGAGCGGAAAAATCGCCAACAATAGACCTTGTAACGCATCAACGGCAATCGAGAGCTTTGTAAGACATCTATACGGCGCGCGGTCGGAGACGACGGCGCGCCGTATTCGTATGCGGTTGCGCAAATCGGGCGGCGCGAATTGCGCATCATACGGCAAAACGAGGGCAAAAATCGCTGTCATAAAAGTTTGAAACCGCGCGATAGCGCATGCTAGAATGCAGTCGGACGGCTATGCGAAAGGCAGGTGCGTCCGCCGTACATTGACAACTGCATCGCGCGCCGCAAACGGCGGCGCAAATCCGCGCGGCACGACGCAGTCCGCGCAACCGCGTTATATCCGCATACGCCATGTCGGCGCGCGGTACTTCGCCGTATTTGCACAAGCGCCGTTCGCGGACGCAAAGCAAAAGCGAAATCGTATCCGATCGAGATGAAAAAAACCCGCTCGCGAGCGGGGATAAGTCGATATAGGATCGATCGTCGGATCAGATATTGCGAATAATGCGTTCCGTCATTTCGCGCGTGCCGATGACGGGCAGTCCGTCCTGCGCGAGATCCGCGGTACGCGCGCCTTGGGCAAGGGTCGTCTCGACCGCGCGTTCGATCGCGTCGCCTTCGGCGGACAGATTAAACGCATATTTGAGCATCATTGCGGCGGACAGAATCGTCGCGATCGGGTTGGCGATGTCCTTGCCGGCGATGCTCGGCGCCGATCCGTGAATGGGTTCGTACAGACCGCGGGTCGTGTCGTTGATGCTGGCGGACGGCAAGATGCCGATCGAGCCGACGCATTGGGACGCCAGATCGGACAAGATATCGCCGAACAAGTTGCCCGTCACGATCACGTCGAACTGCGACGGATCGCGCACAAGCTGCATCGCGGCGTTGTCGACGAGCACGTCTTCCAATTGCACGTCCGCATAGTCGGCGTGTACGTCGTGTACGACTTGGCGCCACAGACCGGACGTTTTGAGCACGTTGGCTTTGTCGATGCTGGCGACTTTGCCGCGGCGCTTTTGCGCCAGTTCGAACGCGGTGCGCGCAATGCGCTCGACTTCCAGTTCGCCATAGCACATGACGTCGTAGCCTTCGCGACCGTACTTGCCGGTACGCATGCCTTTTTCGCCGAAGTAGATGCCGCCGATCAGTTCGCGCACGACCATAATGTCGATGTTCGCCGCATGTTTGAGCGGGCAGACGGACGCGAGCGCGTCAAACAGTTTGGCGGGGCGCAGATTGGCGTAGAGTTCCATGGCTTTGCGTACGCCGAGCAACGCGCGCTCGGGACGCTTTTCGTACGGCAGACCGTCGTATTGCGGTCCGCCTACTGCGCCGAGCAGGACGCTGTCGCTTTGCAGACAGATGTCCAGACTTTCTTGCGGAAGCGGCTCGCCGTAACGGTCGTAAGCGCATCCGCCGCATACGCTTTGCGTAAACTCGAACGCGTGATTGTAGCGCTCGCCGATCTTTTGCAATACCTGCATCGCGGCGGAAGTGACCTCGGGTCCGATGCCGTCGCCTTGGATGACGGCAATATGAAATTTCGACATAGTAGCTCCTTACAGCCGGTTGGCTTTGATCGCGTTGACGAGACCGCCGCACGCGATGATGTTCTGAATGAATTTGGGGAAGGGCATCGCCTGATAGGTCGCGCCCGTCGTCATGTTGGTCACGACGCCGCTGTCCACGTCCACCGATACGCGATCGCCCGCGCGGATGCCGTCGACGGCTTGCGGGCATTCGAGAATGTACAGACCGATGTTGATCGCGTTGCGGTAAAAGATGCGCGCAAAAGATTTTGCGATCACGATCGACACGCCGCAGCCTTTGATCGCGATCGGCGCGTGTTCGCGCGAAGAGCCGCAACCGAAGTTGTTGCCCGCGACCATGACGTCGCCGGGGCGAACCTGGGAGTAAAACTCGGGATTCGTGTATTCCATGCAATGTTTTGCCAGTTCTTTTTCGTCAAAAGTGTTCAGATAAGTCGCCGGAACGATGACGTCGGTATCGATGTCGTCGCCGAATTTGAATACGTTGCCTTCGATCATAAATCAGTCCTCCAATTGCGACGCGCCGATCAGTTTGCCGGCGATCGCGCTCGCCATGGCGGTTGCCGGCGAAGCAAGATAGATATAGCTGTCCTTGGCGCCCATGCGTCCGATAAAATTGCGGTTGGTCGTCGTGACGGCGACTTCGCCGTGCGCGAGAATGCCCATATGTCCGCCCAGACACGGTCCGCAGGTCGGCGTGGATACGATCGCGCCGCCTTCGATAAAGGTGCGAATGTAGCCCAGTTCCATCGCTTGCAGATAGATCTTGTTGGTCGCAGGGATCACGATCGTGCGCACGTGCGGATGCACGCGTCTGCCTTCGAGCACTTTCGCCGCTTGCGCGAGATCGCTCAGTCTGCCGTTGGTGCACGAGCCGATGACGACTTGGTCGACGGCGATCGTTTCGCGCAGATTTTCGACGACGCGCGCGTTGGACGGCAGATGCGGAAACGCAACCGTCGGACGGATCGCGCTCAGATCTACGTCGATCACTCGGGCATACGCGTCGTCGTCTCCCGCCTGCATGCGATCAAACGCGGCGTTGCAACTCTCTTGCGTATAGGCGAGCGTCGCGTCGTCGATCGGGAAGACGCCGTTTTTGGCGCCGCATTCGATCGCCATGTTGCAGATCGTAAAGCGGTCGTCCATCGTCAAATAGCGCACGCCGTCGCCGTCGAATTCGATCGACTGATACAGCGCGCCGTCTACGCCGATCTGTCCGATCAGGTGCAGAATAATGTCCTTGCCGCAGACGTCTTTGGTAGGGCGGTTGCGCAGACGGAATTTGATCGCCGACGGGATTTTGAGCCAGACTTTGCCCGACATCATGATCGCGGCGATGTCCGTGCTGCCCACGCCCGTCGAGAAAGCGCCCAGCGCGCCGTACGTGCACGTGTGGCTGTCCGCGCCGATCACGACGCTCCAAGGCTTGGCGATCCCGCGTTCGGGCAACAGCGCGTGCTCGATGCCCATCGTGCCGACGTCGAAGAAGTTGTCGACCTGTTTGTCCCGCGCGAAATCGCGCACGATCTTGCACTGTTCGGCGGACTTGATGTCGCGGTTGGGGGTAAAGTGATCGAGTACAAACGCCAGTTTGTTGCGATCGCACAGTTCGCACCCGCTTTTGCGGAATACGTCGATCGCGACGGGCGCGGTCACGTCGTTGGAAAGCGCGACGTCTACGTCTACGACCATCAACGTGCCCGGGCGGAGCTGTTCGACCGCCTGTTGCTCGTCCAAGCCGAGCTTGCGGGCAAGGATTTGCTGGGTCATTGTAAGTTTCATATCAAATCTCCCGTAACGTAAAATTTTTCGATTAAGAATAGCGCGCGTCGCGTCGTTTGCGCACCGCAAGCGTAACGCCGACGCAGACCGTCGCGAGCGCCAACGCGCAGACGATCACGATGACCGCGATTTGCACGCCGGTCAGTCCCTTGAAGTGCAACGCCGACGTGGGTACGTATGCGTACGTGTCGCCCAATACGATGCGCGTCCATTCCGAACGGGGATCGTACTGTTCCGCCAACGTGACGCGTTCGCCGTCCACGTATTCGCGCACGACTTCGCTGTCCGTGCTGGGCAGGCGATACGCCTTGACGATCGCGCCGAATTTGGACGCCGAAATTGTCGCGTCTTTGCGCACGCTCGGCGCGTGCAGATCGGTGTAGGGCGCAAGGTCGCTGCCGCGGACGTATCCGGTGCGGTATGCGCCCGCTTCGGTGTACGCGACGTGATACCAGCCCCATTCGGACAGACTTTCGCCGCCGACGTTGTCCAATACCGTCAGCATTTGCTCGACGGGCAGTCGGGCGATCTGCTTGCTCTGCGCGAGCGGATATTCGTAGATCGGCGTATCGGGATGCAACGGCATCGCGTAAGCGCCGAACGGCGTGGAATCGCTCGCCTGCACCGTAGTCACCGGAGCGGATCCGTCCGCCGCGATATAGCCGTAATTGCCTTTGCCGTCCGTGACGTAGCCGAATGTGCGGTTGCCGAATTGCACGTTGTGCAGATGCAGCAAATACGTCTGTTCGGTCACCGAAAACGCGATGTGCAGATTCTTCGGCGAAATGTACGCCGATGCGGTCGCCGTCGTCCGGAGCAGTCGCACGTCGTCGTATTGCTGCGGATCGCGGTACAGATTGTTGTCAAAGCTGTTGACGTAGCGCACGCCGTCGTAGAGCACGTATTGTTTGATCGACAGGTCCGAGCGGCACAGCGCGTACAGATAGTTGCCCGCGACGTGCAACGGCGCGTCCGGATCGGGTACGATGTCGGGCAACACGGGCGTCAACGCGGCATGCTCGTGGTCGTACGCCTGCAAGCCGTCCGCCGTGCTCAGATAGACTCGACCGTTGCCCGCGGCGACGGATCGCACGCCGGAAATCCCCGCGACCGCATACCGCTCCAAAGTCGGCTCGGTGATCATCGTCATATCGTCGATGCGGTACAACCGCCCGTCGAGCACGCCGTACAGCACGTATTTTGCGGTCGAGACGTCGATGCTCCAAGCGGAGAAGCGGAACAAACTGTTTTTGTTGGAAAAAGTCTGCGTCACCGTATGTTCGGCAAAGTCGAGCAACAGCACGCCGTCGTCGGTCATGCAACGCACGGTGCCGTCTTGCAACGTCGCGACGGAATGCACGTTTTTGTTGCCCAGCGCCGTATCTGCGAACGGGCTGTCGATCCGCCGCACGCCTTGCGCGTCGTAGGCAAAGAACGTCAGCGCGCCGTCCTGCGTGCGCACGACGAGACGTCCGCCCGTCATCGCCACGTGCGTCGGCGCGGATTGCACCGCCGCGCGCAGCGTCGTCAGACGGTTGGCGTCCGCGACGCACAGCGTCGTGCCGAGCGTGTACGCAAAAGATTCCCCGTATGCGCTCATACGGGTATCGCCGTCGATCTCGATCCGCAGATCGGAGTTGGATTCTTCCGCCGCGACGCTTTGCGCCCCGATCGTCGCCGTCAGACAGGCGAGCAGACACAGGATTGCCGCAAGCAGTCGAAGCGCAGTCGAATACGAACGATGCTTGTCCATACGTCGTATTATATCATAGCGCGCGCAAAAGGACAACTGCATAATCCAAAAAAATATAAATGGCGGAAAGCGGTTGAAATGCGCGCGAAATTGTGATAGCATTAGAGACATGGGAAACGACAACAGACGCCGCCGCAGACCGCGGCGCGCGATGACGCAGGATCATTACCAACCGCAGGGCGACGCTGAAAAATTGGCGTTGGAACTGGACGCGTTGGGGCTGAGCGAACGCACGCGGGACGCGCTAGCGGCGGGCGGAATCCGCACCGCGCGCGATATTGCGGCGCGGCGGATGTCGCAGATGTATCGCATTCAGAATTTCGGCAAGAAAAATTGTATCGAAGTCCAACGCAAATTGGCGGAATTGGGCTTGGATTTTCGTCCGGAAGACGCGCCGCAACCGAGCGGAGCGCCGGCGCAAGCCGACGCGTCGCGTCCGTCCGATCAGCGTCCGCCGCGCGCAGACCGTCCCAACCGCGCCGATCGCGCGCAGGATACGCGGCGCGGCAGACAGGACGACAGACGACGCATGCGCAACGAACGCAATCGCCGTCCCGATCCGGAACAGGAAGAGCGCAGACGCAGAATCGCGCAGATCTATCAAGTCAATAAGGGACTCAACGACAGTTTGTCGCGCCAATACGCCGGCATGACGATCAACGAGATCTTGCAAGGCAAGCGGACGCGTCCCGTCGTCGCGCGCGCGGAACGCCCGCCGCTGACGCCGGAGAGTTTGGTCAAGTTCTGCCGCAAAGGCAGCTGGGGATATAAAGATTGGAAAGGCAACGTCCTGATCGCGCCGACGTTCGACGAAGCGTATCCGTTTTCGGAAGGGCTGGCGTGCGTGGAAAAGGACGGCAAACTCGGCTATATCGACCGCAACGGCGATATCGTCATCGATTATCGCTACGATACCGCGACCAATTTTTGCCAAGGACTGGCGAGCGTCACGCTCGGCGACAAGTCGGGATATATCGATCCGCAGGGCAATCAGGTCATCGATTTTATCTTCGAGATCGCGACGGCGTTTGCCGACGACAAGGCGATCGTGTACGCGGACGGCAGATGGGGCGTGCTCAATCGCGAGACGCTGAAAGTCTTCTGGCGCTGAGCGGCGCATCGGGAATCGGGTATCCGAAATGTCGTGGGATCGGGCAAAAGCATATCTGCAAACGTTCGGAATGGACGCGCGCATGATTGCGTTCGACGTTTCGTCGGCGACCGTCGCGCTTGCCGCGCAGGCGATTGGCTGTCGGGAAGGCGAAATCGCGAAAACACTGTCTTTTTTGATCGGCGACGAGCCGATTCTGATCGTTGCGGCAGGAGATTGCAAGATCGACAACGCCAAGTATAAAAGCCAATTTGCCGCTAAGGCGAAAATGATTCCGTTCGATCAGGTCGAAGCGCGGATCGGGCACGCCGTGGGCGGCGTATGTCCGTTCGGCGTCGAGGACGGAGTAACCGTCTATCTGGACGCGTCGTTGCGCCGATTCGACGCGGTGTATCCCGCGTGCGGCAGCTCGAACAGCGCGATCCGCCTCACGATCGAGGAATTGGAACGCGTGTCCGGCTATCGCCGATGGATCGACGTCTGCAAGATTGTCGGGGGCGAATAGCGCGCCGCGCAAAACGAATCGCAGCGTTGTACGATCGGAGTATACGAATATCGGGAAGGAGTACGTCGGGATGAACAACAGAGAACAAGAACGCGAAGAACTATATAAAGCTATATGGAATATCGCCAACGACCTGCGCGGCAGTGTGGACGGTTGGGACTTTAAGCAATATGTATTGGGTTTTATGTTTTATCGGTATATCTCCGAAAACATTGCGGACTATATCAATGCCGGAGAGCATGCGGTTGGAAATCTCGATTTCGATTATGCACGCCTGTCCGACGCGGAAGCGGAACAAGCGCGCGCCGATATGGTATCGGCGAAAGGCTTCTTCATTTTACCGAGTCAACTTTTTGTAAACGTCCGTAAAATGGCGAAGACCAATCCGGATTTGAACGAGCTGCTCGAAAAGACGTTCAAGGCTATCGAAAATTCGGCGCGGGGCGCGGACAGCGAAGCGAATTTCAAAGGGTTATTCGACGACATCGACGTCAATTCCAATAAGCTCGGTTCTTCGGTTGCGAGAAGAAACGAAAAACTCGTAAAGCTGCTCGACAGCATCGGGGATATGAAACTCGGCAACTATCGCGATAATACGATCGACGCATTCGGGGACGCATATGAGTTTTTGATGGGGATGTACGCAAGCAATGCGGGCAAATCGGGCGGAGAGTATTTTACGCCGCAGGAAGTATCCGAGCTTTTGACCAGATTGACGATTGTCGGGAAAACCGAGGTCAACAAGGTGTACGATCCGGCATGCGGCAGCGGATCGTTGTTGTTGAAATTTGCCAAAATTTTGGGCAAAGATCATGTGCGGCAAGGATTTTTCGGACAAGAGATCAATTTGACGACATATAACCTTTGTCGGATTAATATGTTTTTACACGATATCGGGTACGAAAAATTCGATATCGCACACGAAGATACGCTTTTGCACCCGCAGCATTGGGATGAGGAGCCGTTTGAGGCAATCGTGTCCAACCCGCCGTATTCCACGAAGTGGGAAGGCAGCGCCAACCCGTTGCTTATAAACGATACTCGTTTCAGCCCGGCAGGAATACTTGCGCCGAAAAGCTATGCCGATATGGCGTTCATCATGCATTCGCTTGCGTGGCTGGCGACAAACGGCGTTGCGGCGATCGTTTGCTTCCCCGGCATTTTTTATCGCGGCGGAGCGGAACAGAAAATCCGTAAATATCTGATTGAAAACAATTATATCGACTGCATTATACAACTGCCGAGCAATCTCTTTTTCGGAACGAGTATAGCAACTTGCATCATGGTACTCAAAAAATCGAAATTCAGCGACGATACGCTTTTGATCGATGCGAGCCAAGAGTTTGTCAAAGTCACGAACAACAACAAGTTGACACAAGCCAACATCGATCATATTCTGCGACTTTTCGTCGATCGCAAAGATGTCGACTATCTGGCAAAGGTCGTCAAAAATTCGGTCATAGCAGATCATGATTTCAACTTGTCCGTCAGTACCTATGTCGAAAAGCAAGATACGCGCGAAAAGATTGATATAAACGAACTCAACAAACAGATAGATGAAATCGTTGCACGCGAAGCAGTCTTGCGGGAAGAAATCAATAAGATTATTGCGGAGTTGGAATGAGTAAACTTGGAGAATTGATAAATACTCTATGTCCTAACGGAGTTGAGTATAAAGAGCTCGGCGAGCTATGCGAAATAAAAAAAGGAAAGCAACTCAATAAAGAAGGCTTACTGCCGGCAGGTAAATATCCCGTTATAAATGGCGGAATAAATCCATCTGGATTTTGGGATGAATTTAATTTTGGTAAAAACTTAATTACCATAAGTCAAGGCGGTGCATCTGCCGGTTATGTAAATTATATTACTACCAAATTTTGGGCGGGTGCGCATTGCTATGTATTAGTTAATCCTAAAATTGAGATAAATTATAGGTTACTTTATCACATAATTAAAAACTATGAAAAAGAATTGATGTCGTCACAAGTTGGTGCAGGTATTCCGAGCGTATCAAGTAGTAAATTGGCAAGTCTGAAAGTTCCCGTGCCGCCGATTGAAGTACAGCGTGAAATTGTCCGCATCTTGGACAATTTCACAGAGCTTACAGCAGAGCTTACAGCAGAGCTTACAGCAGAGCTTACAGCGAGAAAGAAACAGTATGAGTTTTATCGGGATAGTTTAATCTTAGGACAAAAATCGGATAATAAAACACTGGGAGAAATAGCAACAGCAATGTATCGAGGTGCAGGTATTAGGCGTGATGAAGTAACATCAGAAGGTATACAGTGCGTTCGATATGGCGAAATTTATACGACTTACGATATTTGGTTTGATAATTGTGTATCGCACACGAACGAGCTAAAAATATCATCGAAAAAATATTTTGAAAAAGGAGATATTTTGTTTGCCATAACAGGTGAAAGTGTGGAAGAAATTGCAAAATCTTGTACATATTTGGGCGACAATAAATGTCTCGCGGGTGGTGACATATTGGTTATGAAGCATAATCAAAACTCTAAATATTTAGCGTATGCTTTATCGACAACAGATGCACAACGGCAAAAAAGTTATG
>CAJTKI010000012.1:0-19879 GCA_910576875.1 uncultured Christensenella sp. | reverse complement strand
AAATTAAATCAAAGGTAGTACATGCAAGTATGCCATCGATAAAGTCAATTTCTATACCTTTACCGACACTTGAAGAACAGCAGCGGATTGCAAATATTTTGGATAAATTCCACAGTCTTGTAACGGATATTTCACAAGGTTTACCCGCCGAAATCGAAGCGCGGAAAAAACAATACGAATATTACCGCGATCAACTGCTTACGTTTAAGGAATTGGCGCAATAAACAAAGGAGAAAAGTATGGCTTGTTATCATATCGTCACGCAATCGAGCGAAAGCACCGTCGTTGCCGAATATATTCCCGACCGGCGCAATGCCGAATTGTATCAGAGCGAAGCGGAGCTGGAACGCGGTTTGATCGAGTTGTTGCAAAAACAGGGATACGAATATTTGCCGATTCATACCGAAGCTGACTTGATTGCAAATCTGCGCGTGCAACTGGAAGCGCTCAACGAAATACGCTTTACCGATGCGGAATGGCAGCGGTTTTTTGCGGTATATATCGCAAATGCAAACGAGGGCATTGTAGAAAAGACAAGAAAGATTCAGGAAGGCGATAGCCGTATCTCTTTCAAACGCGACGACGGGTTGACCAAAAACATCGCGCTGATCGAAAAGGCAAATATCCATGCGAATAAGTTGCAGGTCATCAATCAATACGAAAACAATGCGGGAACTTATAAAAATCGTTATGATGTCACGATCCTTGTAAACGGCTTGCCGCTCGTGCATATCGAGTTAAAGCGGCGCGGCGTCAAGATACGGGAAGCGTTTAATCAAATCAATCGCTATCAGCGCGAAAGTTTTTGGGCGGAAAGCGGTTTGTTTCAATATGTGCAAATATTCGTGATCAGCAATGGCACGAATACCAAATATTACAGCAATACCACGCGCGACAATCATATCCGAGACGGGCAAAAAGCGCAACACGCGAAAAAGGAAAAGACGAGCAACAGTTTTGAATTCACTTCGTTTTGGGCGGACGAAAGCAATCAAATCATTCCCGATTTGATTGACTTTGCGAAGACGTTCTTTTGCAAACATACGATCCTGAACGTGTTGACAAGATATTGCGTATTTTCTTCGGAAAACAAGCTTCTCGTCATGCGTCCCTATCAGATTGCGGCGACGGAAAAAATATTAAACAAAATCGAGATTTCCAACAATTACAAGCAATACGGGACGCTGAACGGCGGCGGATATGTTTGGCACACGACGGGAAGCGGAAAAACGCTCACGTCCTTCAAGACTGCGCAGCTCGCGACCGCCTTGCATTATATCGAAAAGGTGCTGTTTGTCGTAGACAGAAAGGATCTGGACTACCAAACGATGAAAGAATACGATCGTTTCCAAAAAGGCGCGGCGAACAGCAATACAAGTACGGCGGCGCTCAAACAGCAACTGGAAAACCCGAGCGCGCGCATTATTATCACAACCATTCAAAAGCTGGACGTATTTATCAAAAAATACAAGGGACATCCTATCTTCGAAAAGCACGTCGTGATCATCTTCGACGAGTGCCATCGCAGTCAGTTCGGGGATATGCACGTTGCCATTACGAAATCGTTCAAAAAATATCATTTATTCGGGTTTACGGGCACGCCTATTTTTGCGGTGAACGCCGGTTCGGGAAACAGGAACGCGAACCTGAAAACGACAGAACAGGCATTCGGCGCAAAGTTGCATACATATACGATCGTGAACGCAATCAACGATAAAAACGTTTTGCCGTTTCGCGTCGACTATATTAAGACCTTCAAGGAAGCAGAACCCGATATAGACGATAAGCAAGTTGCAGATATTGACAGAGAGAAAGCATTTAACGCCCCCAAGCGTATTCACGATATCGTCGATTATATCTTAACGAATTTTAATCGCAAAACGTTTCGTAACGAAAAGAGTTACGCATTTCATGCACTTACCAATATTTCGGCCGTTGCGTCGGCAAACGGCAGAAAAGAAGTGGAAGAAATCAAACAAGAACTGCATTTGTCCGGCTTTAATTCTATCTTTTGCGTTGCGTCGATCGAGGCGGCGAAACTTTACTATAACGAGTTCAAACGGCAAATGAACGAAAATCCGAGCCGTAAGTTGAAGATCGCCACAATATTCAGTTACGGCGCCAACGAAGAGGAACCGGACGGACTTTTGGGAGAAGAAAACTCGGAAGATACGACAAATCTGGATTGGACGTCGCGCGATTTTTTGGAAAGCGCGATTCGCGATTACAATCAAATGTTCAAGACTAATTACGACACGTCGAGCGAAAAATTTCAGAACTACTATAAAGATATTTCGTTGCGGATGAAAAACCGCGAAATCGATTTGTTGATCGTCGTGAATATGTTTTTGACGGGATTCGACGCAACCACGCTCAATACGCTTTGGGTGGATAAAAACCTAAAACAGCACGGACTTTTGCAGGCATTTTCCAGAACGAATCGCATTTTGAATTCGATTAAGACGTTCGGCAATATTGTTTGTTTCCGCAATTTGCAAAAACGTACGGACGATGCCGTCGCGTTGTTCGGCGATAAGAATGCCGGCGGAATTTGCGTATTGAAGAGTTACAAGGATTATTATTACGGGTACAAAGACAAGCAGGGATATGTCGGACTGATCGAAGAGCTTACGCGGAAGTATCCTTTGACCGAACCGCAAATCATAGGCGAAAAAGCACAAAAAGATTTTATCGCCTTGTTCGGCGCTATTTTGCGCATACGAAATATCCTAATCTCGTTCGACGAATTCGGCGGAAACGAAATCCTTTGCGAGCGCGATTTGCAAGATTATCGCGGTCGGTATAACGATTTGTACGAAGAATGGCGCGCTCGTCGCCGAGAATATACGAAAGAAGACATAACCGACGACATCGTATTCGAAATCGAACTGATCCAGCAGGTGGAAATCGATATCGATTATATTTTATTGTTGGTGAAGAAGTACCACGACGGGCATTGCGCGGATAAGGAAATTTTGATTTCCATCAATCGGGCGATCGATTCGACTTTGGAGCTTCGCAGTAAAAAAGCGCTTATCGAAAACTTTATCGCGGGGATTAACGACGCGGAAGACGTTTTGTTGGAATGGAAAGAATTCGTTGCGCGCAAAAAGGAAGAAGAGCTTTCGGCGATCATTGCCGAAGAAAATTTAAAAGACGTTGAAACGCGCAACTTTGTTCGAAATTGTTTCCGCGACGGCGTTATGAAGCGGAACGGTACGGATCTGGATCGTATCATGCCGCCGATGTCGAGATTCGACGGTAAACGCGAAAAGAAAAAGGCGGCGATTATCGAAAGATTGCAACAGTTCTTTGATCGGTTCTGGGGAATCGGTTGATCGGCGAAATCGTAATTACAAGCAAATGCATCCCCGCGTCGTGACGGCGCGGGGACTTTTATGCGAGCGGCGCGCAGATCGATGTAAACAAGCGCGTCAAGGCGGGCGCCGCGACGAAAGCGGAGCGATCAGGTCTCGGGATCGGTTTGCGGCGCGGCGGCGAGATAGCAGCGCAAATTGGCGAGCGCGGTCGGGTGGTCGGGACACAATTCCAGCGCGCGACGGGTGCACGAGATCGCTTCGGCAAGGTCGCCCCGATAATAGCGGCATACGCCCAGATTGATCAGCGGCAGATAGGTCGCGCAGTCGAGTTTGGAAAATCCGATGCCGTCGGCGGGGCTTTGCGCATGCAGCATCGCGGCGCGGTACCACAGTTCCGCGCGGGCATAGTAGCCGTCGAGCCGATCGAGATCGCCCAGTCGGCACAGCGCTTCGGCGGACGGCATCGACGCATAGAACAGTCCCTGTTCCAGTACGGCGCGCGCCAGCGCGGGATTGCCGCGGCGGGCGTACAGTTCGCTCAAATGCACGCATGCTTGCAAGCGGTTGTCTCCGTGCGTCGCAGGATCGCGGCGAGCGCGTTCCAGCGTGCAGATCGCTTCGGCGTCGTAACCGTGATAGTACAGCTCGCATCCGTAATAAAATACCTGACGCGGAGTCAGCGGCTTGCCCGATTCGATGAGTCGGCGATAGATGTCGAGATTGCGTTCGGATGTGCGAACGTGCGCTTTGCGGTGTTCGATCGGCGCGTTTACGCGCACGATATTGCCGCGCGGCACGATGACTTCGTGCACCGGATCCGTCCAGAAAAAGCCCGCGGCGCGGCGGGTGATGCGCTCGCGCCAAAACGTAAAGGACGGTTTGCCGGATCGGTCGAACGCCGTATGATACGGCAGCATGACGACGTCTTCGTCGCGCAGGCGGGATTTGAGTCGGATCAGTTCGTCGATGCTGGCGGGCGGCACGACGTCGTCCGCGTCCAGCCACATGATATAGTCGCAGGTCGCGTACGCATACGCCGCGTTGCGGGCGGCGGCGAAATCGTCCGTCCATACATAGTCGTATACGCGCGGCGTGTAGCGCAGCGCGATTTCTCGCGAGTCGTCCGTGCTGCCGGTGTCGAGCACGACGATCTCGTCGGCGAATTGTCGGGCGCAACGCAGACAGCGGTCGAGCACGTCGTGTTCGTCGCGTACAATCATACAAATACTCAGAGTCTTCATATCCACAACATATGCCGCGCGCGCCGCCGTCGTGCGATTTGCACGCGCGCCGTATAGAAACCGTTGCGATCGGCAATCCTTACCGCCACAGGAGGATTACGTATGAAACTCAAAGACAGTCAGACCTATATCAATTTGGCGCGCGCCTATGCAGGCGAGTGTCAGGCGCGCACGCGGTACGAATTTATCGAATACGGCGCGCGTAAACAGGGATTTAAGGCGCTCGCCGATCTGATCGACGACGTCGTGTACAACGAATTCCAGCACGCCCGCATGCTGTACACGTTTATCCAGACGGCGGACGAATCGCAACCGATCGAGAACATCGATATTTGCGCGGGCTATCCGTTCCGCGAAAAATGGGATTTGCTCGAAAATCTGCGTCTCGCGGCGACGGACGAAATGTTTGAGGCGGAACGCATTTATCCCGAAGCGGCGAAGATCGCGCGGGAAGAAGGATTTGCCGATATCGCGGGGTTGTTTGAAAATCTGATTCAGGTCGAGACCTGCCATCGCAAGTTGTTCGAACAGCTCTACGATCAGATGAAAAACGGCACGATGTACAAAAAGGCAAAGCCGATTAAATGGAAATGCGGCGATTGCGGCTACGAAGCCACGTCCAAAGAAGCCTGGACG
Source organism: uncultured Christensenella sp. (assembly GCA_910576875.1). Taxonomy (GTDB): domain Bacteria; phylum Bacillota; class Clostridia; order Christensenellales; family UBA3700; genus MGBC101980. The sequence continues at coordinate 14,682 of CAJTKI010000012.1, read as the reverse complement.
CAATGTCCGGTCTGTCAAGCCAAACAGGGCGTCGTGCTCTTGCAAATTCAGGATCAGACGTAAATCGAACAACCGAACGGGCGGCGCAAGCCGCCTTCGGCATACACGGCGGACAAGCGGCGCCGAAGCGTATCCGGACTCCGAGTCCGAGCGCGCGGCGTCTTTTTGCGTCCGCGGCAAATCGTCGGCATCGGAGTCGGATCGCGGAGAATGTGGACAAAAGACTTGAAATATAGGCTTGAAAAGCATATAATATAGAAAAACTTTTACGCCGTCGGCGCAAAGGGGAAACGGTATGAGTCTGATCCGCAGTATCGAAGAGATGGTCGGCAATACGCCGCTGCTTGAACTGGAACGTTACGGCGCGCAAGCGTCGTTGACGGCGCGCGTCTATGCAAAACTCGAATCGCGCAATCCCGCCGGCAGCGCAAAAGACCGCGTGGCGGTCGCGATGATCGACCGTGCGGAGCGGGAAGGCAAATTGCGCGCGGGCGGCGTGATCGTCGAACCGACCAGCGGCAATACCGGAATCGGGCTTGCGGCGATCGGCGCGGCGCGCGGATATCGCGTGATCTTGACGATGCCGGAGACGATGTCGCTCGAGCGGCGCAAACTGCTCGCCGCGTACGGCGCGCAGATCGTGCTGACGCCTGCCGCGCAGGGCATGCAGGGCGCGCTCGATCGCGCGCGGGAATTGGCAGCGCAGACGCCCGGTGCGGTACTTGCGGGACAGTTCGACAATCCCGCGAATCCGCAGATCCATTATGAAACGACGGGCGAGGAGATCCGCCGCGATCTGGGCGGCAATCCGGATATCTTCGTCGCGGGCATCGGGACGGGCGGCACGCTGAGCGGCGCGGGCGCGCGTCTCAAATCGTACGATCCCGCCACGCGCGTGGTCGGGGTGGAACCGGCGCGCTCGCCGCTGATCAGTCGGGGTCAAAGCGGCGCGCACAATTTGCAGGGCATCGGCGCGAATTTCGTACCGAAGAATTACGACGCGAAGGTTGCGGATGAAATCGTGACCGTGCGGGAAGAAGACGCGTACGAGACGGCGCGCCTGTTGGCGCGGACGGAAGGCGTGCTGGTCGGCATTTCGTCGGGCGCGGCGCTGTGGGCGGCGACGCAGATTGCGCGCGATCCGAACAATTGCGGCAAACGCATCGTCGTCGTGCTGCCCGATACGGGAGAGCGGTATTTGTCGACGCCGCTGTGGAATGTCGAGGCATGAATCAGGAACGCCGTAAAAAAATCGGACGCACGATCCGCAAATACAATCACAAACTGACCAGCGCGCAAGTGCTGGCGATCGGATATTTGATCGTGATCTTGATCGGGAGCTTTTTGCTTGCGCTGCCGTGGGCGTCGCGCGCGAGAGTGTGGACGCCGTACGTCGATTCGCTGTTTACGGCGACGAGCGCGACTTGCGTGACCGGTTTGATCGTGTACGATACGGCGACGTATTGGTCGACGTTCGGTCAGATCGTGATCTTGTTGTTGATTCAGGTCGGCGGCATCGGTTTTATGACGTTCGTGACGCTGTTTTCGCTCTTTCTCAGACGGCATATCGGCGTATTCGAGCGCAAGATTCTCATGCAATCCGCGGGTACGATGCGCATTGCGGGCGTCGTGTTGCTCGTCAGGCGCATTTTGATCGGCACTTTGATCGTCGAAAGCGTGGGCGTGCTGTTGCTGTGTACGCGATTTATCCCGATATTCGGCGCGGGGAAAGGAATCTATTATGCGATATTCCATTCTGTTTCGGCGTTCTGCAACGCGGGATTCGATTTGCTCGGCGGATACGGCGGGGAGTTTACGTCGTTACAATCGCTGTCGGGCGACGTCGTCGTCAATCTGACGATCATGGCGTTGATCGTGATCGGCGGATTGGGATTTTTGGTATGGGGCAACGTATTCGGAGAAAAGTTCCGCTTCAAACGCTTTAATTTGCAGACCAAAATCGTATTGGTTACGACCGCGTGTTTGATCGTGTTGCCGGCGATCGCGCTGTTTGCGCTCGAACGCAATTACGCGTTCCGCGACATGAATACGGGACAGGCGATGATGGCGGCGCTCTTCCAGTCGATTACGCCGCGCACCGCCGGATTTGCGGGCGTGGATATGACGACGATGCGCGATTCCAGCCAGTTCCTGACGATGGGACTGATGCTGGTCGGCGGATCGCCCGGATCGACGGCGGGCGGTATCAAAACGACGACGTTTGCGGTCATTTTGCTCGGGCTGTACGCGGGCGCGCGCGGCACGAATCGCATCATCATCGGCAAACGCAGATTGGAAGACGACGTCGTACGTCGCGCGAACGGATTGTTGACGATCTATCTGACGACGATCTGTCTGGCGACCTTTTTGATCGCGACGATCGACGGCACGCCGCTCAAAGAGACGCTGTTCGAGGTCGTGTCCGCGATCGGCACGGCGGGACTGTCGCTCAATCTTACTTCCTCGCTGGGGGTATGCAGCAAACTTATCGTAATCGGATTGATGTTCGTAGGACGTTTGGGGGCGATGTCGTTCGCGCTGGCGTTCGCGGAGAAACGGGACAATCCGCCGCTCGACAGACCGATCGAGCGCATCATGATCGGCTGACAAAGGAGAAAAGCATGAAATCTATTTTGGTAATCGGCATGGGTCGGTTCGGACGGCATCTCGCGTCCAAAATGTCGGAATTGGGCAACGACGTCATGATCGTGGACAAATCCGAACGCGTCATCGAAGAACTCGCGCCGCTGTACGCGAACGCGATGATCGGCGACTGCACGAACGAAGGCGTCGTACGCGGATTGGGCGTCAACAACTTCGATATCTGTTTTGTCGCGATCGGCGACAATTTTCAAGCGTCGTTGGAGGTCACGTCGCTGCTCAAAGAGTTGGGCGCGCCGTACGTCGTATCCAAGGCGGACCGCGATATGCAGGCGAAATTTCTTGAACGCAACGGCGCGGACGAAGTCGTCTATCCCGAACACGATATGGCGGAAAAACTTGCGATTCGGCACAATGCCAAAAACATCTTCGACTATGTCGAACTGACGCAGGAATTCGCGATCTTCGAAATCGCGGTCGTCAAGGATTGGATCGGGCATACGTTGCAGGAGTTGGACATTCGGCGTAAATTCCGGATCAACGTGCTTGCGATCAAAAAGGGCAATCATCTGATGGCGACGCCGCCTGCGGACTATGTGTTCGAACAGGCGGATCACGTGTTGATTTTGGGCAAACCGGACGACGTGTTCAAACTGTCCAACCGCACGTGACGGATCGGGGGGATATATGAGATTCGAAACCGCGGAAATCGCAAAAGAACTGTCGATCGTCGGCGACCGAATCGTCGGCGCGACGATCGAAAACCGCCTGACCGGCACGGTTCGGGAATGCCGCGGATCGGAATTTTCCATTACATATTACCGTCCCAAGCGCGCGTTCGGCAAGACGAGCGTCGCGTGCGAGGAGATGCGCGTGCGCGACGTCTACGATGACGGCGTCGGGCTGATCGCGGACAAAGACGGCGTGCAGTGGCGCGTGCGATTGCGCTATGCGGCGGATTTGCAGAGCGGCGTGTTGCGCAAGACGTTGGAAATCGCCTGCGACGCGCCGTCCGTGCGCATCGATCGGATCACGCTCGACTGCATGGCGGCGCACGACGGATTTTCTTGGACGATCCCCAAAGTCAAAAAGCGCGTTATGATCCCCGCCGCGATCACGACGATGGGACAGCCGTATTATATCGGCGATCTGTTTTTGGGCGGCGAATTCCCGATGGCGGACAACCGCATCGAACAGGGGTATGGCGCGTCGCGGTATCATCTGGGACGCAAGTTCTGCGAAATCGCCGACGATACGGGCGTGTACCGCACGGTGCCGTTTGTGATCGGCGCGGGCGAGAGCGCGGAATTCAATCGCATGCGCGCGCGCTTTTTCCGCTATATCGCGACGATTGCGCGACCGGTCCGATTCCGCATACAATTCAACAGCTGGTACGATCATATGCTGGACATCACGTCCGACAAGATCGTCCGATCTTTTCTCAACGTTGCCGACGGATTGACGAATGCGGGACTGAGACCGTTGGACTGTTATGTCGTGGACGACGGATGGGCGGATTATCGAAGACCTGCGTTTTGGGAATTCGATAAGACGAGTTTTAAGGACGGATTCCGCAACGAACGCGACTTGACCCAATCGCTGGGATCGACGTTCGGCGTGTGGTTCGGTCCGCGCGGCGGGTATACGACGCAAACGGTGCGCTACGCGGGGCATCTGGCAAAACTCGGCTATCCGGTCTGCAAACAGTCGCATGATATCTGTACCGCCAATCCGCGCTATATCCGCGATTTGTGCGAGCGGATGGCGCAATTCTGCAACGAATACAACGTGTCTTATTTCAAGATCGACGGCTTTGCGATCACGCCGTGCCGCGCGCGCGGACACGGGCATCCCAAGGGAAAGGGAGACGGATTGTACTTCTATACCTATCTGTGGGAAGAGTGGATCAAGGGCTTCGAGCGGATTCGCGCGGCGCGCGCGGACGTCTTTTTGAATATTACGTCGTACGCGCATTGCAGTCCGTGGTTTTTGAAATGGTGCGACGCGGTATGGATCAACAACAGTTCGGATATGGGATACGAAGGCAAGGGCGACAATCTCGCGCAGTGTCTCAACTATCGGGACGGCAGATACCGCGATTTCTTCGAAGTGCGGCAATTGCAATTTCCGGTCGCGTATCTGTACAATCACGAACCGACCTACGCGGTGCGCAACTGCAATCCGCCGTTGACGAGCAATCTGCAAAAGCCGAGCGACAAACATCCGACCGTCATCTACGATTATGCGCAGTTCGAACAGTACATGTATGCGTGCATGATGCGCGGCACGGGCTTTGCGGAGTTGTATTTCAGTCCCGAACTGTTCGACGAAAAGCGGTGGAAAATCGCCGCGAAAGCGTTGCAGTGGGCGGAAAAGAATTTCCGTATTTTGCGCAACAGCCAGTTTTTCGGCGTGACGCCCGCGAGCGGCGGCGTGTACGGATATTATGCCAAGGACGGAGACGACGCGTTGTTGTGGATCCGCAACAGCGCGGATCGGGAAACGGAATACGCATTTGATCACGCGGCGCGCGCGTTCTGCAAAAACGCGTATCGGATCGCGCGAATTCATCCGACCAAAGGCGACGAAATCCGCGTCGAAGAAGGGCAGTTGCTGCGCATGACGTTGCAGCCTTACGAGATGGCGTTGTATCGAATCAAGATCGAAAAAATCGCGGCGCGGATAAAAAAATACGGGGACGGAGCAGATTGCACCGTCCCCGTCGTTTGCATCCGATCGGGTCAGCCGCGCGCTTGATAGACGCGTACGTAGTCGATGACGAAATCGTAATTGCGGCTGCGGTCGTTGTTGTCGGGATTGCCCGCCCAGAACGGTTGCCAACTGCCGTCTTCGCCGCGCGTTTTGCCGGGATACAGGTTGCCGTTCTCGTTGTCGCCGCCGATCTCGACGGTCATCAGCAGATATTCCGGTACCTGCGATACGCCCAACGTTACGCCGTCGACCGTATGCTTGGAGCGCCAAGTCTCGCGGCCGTCCGTGTAGAAGACGTATTCCGTCTCCGTCCACAGCACGCCGTACGTGTGGTATGCCGAATACATGTCGGGAATGCGATAGGCGGGGGAACGGTCGGATTTGAGCCCGTTTCCGTAGCCGTCGCCGTGTAAGACGTGGATGTTCTGTTCTTTTTCGGCGAATGCGTAATGCGGGGATTCCATGACGTCGATTTCGACGCCGTCGCTTCCGGTGTTCGGCACGTCTTGATCGGTCATGCCCGCGCCTTGATCGGGCATCAGCCAAAACGCCGACCACATGCCTTCGCAGGGCGGCGCGATGCAGCGGATCTCATAATATCCGTACGTTGCGCGGAATCCTTGATAATTTTCCGGTTTGGCAGCGTGTCCGCGGTCGATTGCCGATTCCACCCACGACGTGTACCAGCCTGCGCCGTACTGTCCGTCCGATTTGTAATGCGTGCGGATGGTCAGCGCGCCGTCGCGTACGAACAGCGTATCTTCCGTCGTCTCGTAATAGCCGGCGCGGCGAATATGTTGGGGCGACGCGAGATCGTAACCTGCGCGCCATTTGGTCGTATCCAGTTTGTCTCCGTCGAATTCGTCCGCCCAAATCAGATCGTAATCGGCGATTGCCGCCGCGAGCGTTTCTTCTTGCGGCAGATCGCGCACGTCCGACATGCATGCCGTAAAGCAACATGCCAACAACGTCAACGCGAGCAGGGATAGAACGGTCATCGATTTTTTCATAGCGCACCTCGTATGTTTATCCTAGCATAGATCGGTCGGTCGTACAAGCGCGAAATTGCCGCAAAAACGCGGCAAAACGCAAAACGTACTTGAAATATTCGGCAAAAGATGGTTTAATAGATACGTATAACGGATAAAGGAGACAAATTATGGAACGCTATACGCTGGACGGCGCGTGGATCTTGCGCGACGCAACGGGCGAATACACTTGCCCGGCGCAAGTGCCCGGGTGCAACTTTCTCGATCTGGAACGCGCGGGGGTGATTCCCGATCCGCTGATCGGCACCAACGAAAACGACGTACAATGGGTCGCGCAACGCGAGTGGATCTATACGCGTACGTTCGAGATCGCGGCGGAGCAGTTGCAATCTCGCTATATCGAACTGGTCTGCGAAATGCTCGATACGTTGTGCACCGTCTCGATCAACGGACAACAAGTCGCGCGTACGGACAATATCAACCGTACCTGGGTATGGGACGTCAAACCGCTGTTGCAGGCGGGCGAAAACACGATCGAGATCCGCATCGAAAGCCCGCTCGAAACGATTGCGCGTTTGCAGAGCGAAGATCCGCTCCCCAACAGCACGATGGGCGAAGCCGGCTCTTGCCAGATCCGCAAGACGCCGTATCATTTCGGATGGGACTGGGGACCGCATCTGCTGCCCGCCGGCATCAGTCGCAGCATTTGGCTGCGTATGTACGACGGCGCGCGACTGGAAGACGTACGCGTGCGCCAATCGCACGGCGAAGACGGCGTAACGCTGCTGTTGAGCGCGGACGCGGTCGGCGCGGATGCGGAACGCGCGCAATATCGGTACGAACTGTTCGACGGGCAGACATCGGTCGCCGTCGCGCAGGGACGGGAGAGCGAATTGCTCGTACGCGAGCCCAAGCTGTGGTATTGCAACGGTTTGGGCGCGCAGCCGCTGTATCGCTTGCGCGTCACGCTGAGCGTAGACGGTCGCGATACGGACATGCGCGAGATGACGATCGGTCTGCGCACGCTCGTCTTGGACGACGCGCCCGACGCGATCGGCAAGAATTTCCGTTTCGTCGTCAACGGCGAGCCGATCTTTGCCCGCGGCGCGAACTGGATCGCGACCGACAGTTTTGTCAACCGCACGACCCCCCAACAATTGGAAGAACTGATTTGCAAGGCAAAACGCGCCAATTTCAATATGTTGCGCGTATGGGGCGGCGCGTATTACGAAAGCGACTTGTTTTACGAATTGTGCGATCGTTACGGCATTTTGGTATGGCAGGATTGCAATTTTGCGTGTTCGCCGTATCCGTTCGCGCGAGAAGCGTTTGTCGAAAATCTGCATGCGGAGATCGTCGACAACGTGCGTCGCTTGCGGCATCACGCATGTCTGTGTCTGTGGGCGGGCAACAACGAGATCGAATCCATGTCGATGGCGTGGCTGTACCGTCGCGACGTCATTCAGCAGACCGGCAAATTCTTTTACGAGACGCTGCGCGAATGGGTGCGCGGACTCGATCCCGTCACGCCGTATTGGGCGTGTACGCCCAGCTCCGGCGAGTATATGAAGAAGGTTAATCACGACGATTTCGGCGACACGCATCTATGGCACGTGTGGCACGGTTTGCGTCCGCTCGAATTTTACCGCAAGCGAAAGACGCGGTTTTGCAGCGAATTCGGGATCGAGTCGCTGCCCAGTCTGAACGCGCTCGACGTATTTGCCGGCGAAGGAGAACTCGATCTGGACATGTCGGTCATGCGTCTGCATCAGAAGTGCATCGGCGGCAACAGCAAGATGCTGTATTACGTGTTGCTGCGGTATTGGGAGCCGCGCGCGTTTAAGGATATGGTCTATATGACGCAGATCGCGCAGATGGAATGCGTGCGCGAAGCGACCGAGCATTGGCGGCGGCTCAAAGGTCGTTGCAACGGATCTTTGTATTGGCAGTACAACGACTGCTGGGGCGTGAGTTCCTGGTCGGGCATGGACTATTACGGCAATCTCAAAGCCGTTCAATATCACGCGCGGCATTTCAACGCGCCGATCACGGTCACGGTCGAAAATACCGTGCGCGATGCGGCGATCTGGTTGCACAACGATACGTTGGAGCGAATCGAAGGGCATTTGGTGTACGGCGTATCGACGTTCGGCGGCGAAGAAAAGATGCGCAAGGACGTGCCGTATGCGTTGGAGCGCGGCGCGGTCGCGCATGTGTGCGACGTGCATTGGCGGGACTGCGTGCCGAAGAAACTGTTCAAGGATTGTTATTTCTTTGCGCATTGGCTGGACGGGGACGGCAAGATCGTCAGTTCGCGGACGTTCCCGTTGCTGCGCGAAAAGGACAGCCGTCTGCCCAAAGCGCAGATCGAGACGCAGGTGCGCGTCGAGAACGGTTTGGCGACGATCACGTTGCAATCTCCCGTCTACGCGCGGTACACGAGCGTGCGCGTCAAAGGATTGCACGCGCCGTTGTCGGACAACTATTTCGATCTGTTGCCGGGCAAGATCAAACGCATCGAAATCTTTGTGCCGACGGACTGGGACGAGCGCGCGTTGCGCGAACGGCTGAGCGTGCAGGCGATGCAGGATATCGCGCCCAAACATTCCAGATTGCGCGACAAGATGACCAAGACGCGCATCTTCCTGATGCCGGTCAATTTCGCCAACTATATCGCAAGGACGTTCGACAACTGATGGACAAGACCAACGTCATGCGCATTTTGGATCGAGCGGGCGTCTCGTATACGGCGCGGACGTACAACGCGGACGTGACCGACGGTATGGCGGTCGCGGCGGCGACGGGACAGGAGCCGGAACGGGTGTTTAAGACGCTTGTGACCGTCGCCAATACGCGCGAGCACTGCGTGTTCGCGATTCCCGTATGTTGCAAGCTCGATCTCAAAAAAGCCGCGCGCGCCGCAGGCGTCAAGTCGTTGGAAATGATCGCGCAAAAACAGTTGTTGCCGTTGACCGGATACGTGCACGGCGGATGTTCGCCGCTGGGCATGAAGAAGGCGCTGCGCACCTGGATCGACGAGACCGCGACGCTGTACGACGCGATCACGTGCAGCGCGGGCAAACTCGGCGCGCAGATTACGCTGGCGGCGGACGACCTGTGCGCGCTGAGCGGCGCGCAATACGCGGATTTGACCGAATAAACGCTTGGAGTCGGTATAATTATCTCCCGTACGGGGACAATCGGTACGGGGGATTTTTTATGCGACAGATCGTTCACAATCTCGATTCCGTCAAACGCGGGATACACAATCTCATCGGCAGACCGTTGACCGTTACCGTGCGTCGCGGGCGCAATCACCGCGAGCAGTTCCAAGGTTGCGTACAGGACGTGTACGCGGCGATCTTTACGATCAGGCGATTGGAGGCGGAAGAAATTCTCAGTTTTTCTTACAACGACGTGCTCGCGCGCAACGTGCGGTTTACGGGAGCGGAAACATCCGGACAAACATCGGGATAAAGTTGTCATATTCTTCCGCATCGGTCGATATATTGTAACGTATCAACCGAATAAGGGGGCTATCATGGCTGTCAACACCACTTTCCGCACGGTCAAACTTGCGTACGAATGCGCGCTTGACCCCAAGCAAATCGTAATGCAGTGCAATCTCGACACTTCTGCCAAGGGCGGCGTGTCGCAAGTATGTTTCGTTACGGCAAGCGCGTCCGTTACCAAAGCGCAAGCATTGTCCAAACAGGTCAAGATGAGCGGCAAGACCGGCATCAAACTGTTGTATCTGGACGAACAGGGCTTGTTGCGCTCGTTCGACTATATTTCCGACTTTGCCGAAGATCTCGCGTCCGACCGCATCGCGGCGGATATGCCGATCCGCGTGACGGCGCACGTGACGGATACGCAGACCGCCGTGTCCGGCGACGAAATCAAGGTGCAACTCGTCGTGACCCTCCAAGTCTACGCGATCGAAAGTCGCACCGACGAATTGCTCGAACACGCGGACGGCGCGTTGGAGCTGCGCGCCGAAGTCGAGACGCAGAATTTCCAAGGCTATCTGCAAGAGCAGGTCGAACTCTCCGACGAGTACGAGACCGGCGTGATGGTCGACGAGATTTTACTGTTCGACGTACGGGCGGTGACGACCCGCAGCGAATTGCGCGACGACAGATGGTCGGCGCAGGGCGAAGCGGTCGCAGATATTATTTACCGCAGCGAAGGCGAAGTGTACGCGCAGTCGATGACGATTCCGTTCGTACGCGAACTGGACGCGCCCGTCAACGCCAACGTCTGTCTGTCTTGCCGCGTCGCGGATTGCAAGCTCGTTTTGCTCGGGACGGAACAGAACAACGTCATGCGCGTGGAAGCGGTATTGCAGATCGAAGGCGCGGTGTTCGGGACGGAGACGATGGATCTCGTGCAGGATATATTCTGTCCGACGTGCAATTTGGACGTACATACGAGCGAGCAGGAATATCGGATCGAATGTTGCAGCGAGCAGATCCGCGAACGCATCAGCGCGACCGCGCCGGTGTCGGACGAGGATTTGACGAAGATTTTGGCGTTGCAGACGCTGTCTTCCCAGTTGACCAGCGTACAGGTCGGCGACGGCGAAATCGTATGCGAAGGCGTGCTGTGCGTCGGCGCGATCTGTCAGGCGCAGTCGGGCACGACGGTATGCAATCGGATCGAATTGCCGTTTTCGATCACGGGAGCGAGCGCGCTCGCCAATCTCGGCGATACCGCGACGGCGGAATGCATCGCGCTGGAAGTGAGCGGACGCATTCGTCGCGATCGCGAGATCGAAGTAGGCGCCAATCTGTGCATCGCGATCTGTCTGCAACGGCAGCGCGCGATCCGCGGGATTGCTTCCGTCCAGGAAGGAGACGCGATCCAATTGCGCGACAACGGCATCGTCGTCTATTTGCCGCGCGAAGGCATGACGATGTGGGACGTCGCCAAAGAGTTGGCGATGCCGATGGACGAAATCCGTCGTCAAAATCCCGACGTGTCCGAGCCGCTGAGCGGACAGGAGCGCTTGATCGTTTACAAAGAATTGAGTATGTGATATACTGAGCGCATGGAAACGTGTACGTTGCAGATCCGTGCAAAGCTCAATCTCGTACTCAATATCGACGGCGTATATCCGGACGGCTATCATCGGCTGGATATGCTCAATGCAAGCGTCAACCTTGCGGATACGGTGACGCTCCGTCCCGCCGCGCGCAACGCCGCGCGTATGGACGGCATCCCTTGTACGGCGGACAATACGATCGTGCGCGCGCTGAATGCTCTGAGCGAGCAGACGGGCGCGCACTTTGACGTTGCGGTCGTCAAGCGCATTCCGATGTGCGCGGGGATGGGCGGTTCGTCCGCAGACGCCGCGGGCGTGTTGCTCGGCGCAAACCGTCTGCTCGGTTTGCCCGCCGCGCAATTGGAGCGGATCGCGTTAGACGTCGGCGCGGACTGTCCGTATATGCTGTACGGCGGATATATGCGCGTACGCGGACGCGGAGAAATTTTGAATCGTATCGACGGCATGCCGCAATTACACGTGCTGGTAGCGCAACTGTGCGCGGGCGCGTCGACCGCGGCGGTATATCGGGCGTACGACGGACAACCGTCCGCCGCGCGCATGGAGATCGAGACGGCGTGCGCGCAAATTGCGCGCGGACGGGCGGGATATTTCAACGCGTTGCAGGATGCGGCGATCGGACTGTGTCCGCAGATCGGCGTCGCGTTGCAAGAGATGTCCGCGCGGACGCCGCATGCGTTTATGACGGGCAGCGGCAGCGCGGTCGTCGGCGTGTTCGATACGCTTGCCGCGGCTCGACAAGCCGGACAGAGTTGGCGCGCGGGCGGCAAACTGTATGCGTTGTCGACATGCGATTGCGGCGCGGCGTTTTGCGAAACGGTAGAAGACGGGATGTAAAAGCACGTCCGATATGGCGTAAAAAGCTTGAAAAAAAGTTCATGGAATGCTATATTCCATGAACTTTTTCCATTATTATTTTATTCTTCATAACGAAAAAAGTCAAGAAATACGATCGGATTCGGGGCAATTACCGATATTTGGCAATTAATCTCCATTGAATTTTGCTTGATTTTTCTCAAATAGTTCATGGAATATAGCATTCTATGAACTATTTCGGCAGTTGTTTACGGGACGGAATAAGAGATATCGGAAGGATTTAAGAAAAAGTATGAGACGCAATATATCGAAAAAACAGACTTTACGTTTTGTCGTTACGGTCGCGATTGCGATGTTGACGGTATGGATGTTTTTCGTCACGGTTTGGGGGCGTACGAATGCGGCGTATGCGTTTGCCGATCTCGATGCCGCGACGGGCGACGATACGGTCGCAATCGACGAATTGCTGGCATTGAATACGTATGATACGGCAAATGCGGAATCCAAACCGTTCGACGGCGCGCAGTTCGACAAATTGATCGACGCGTTGCGCGGCGACGGAGAAGAGAATACCGCGGTTGCCGATTTGTCGAACAAAGACGCGCAGGCGATTCGCGACGCCAACGGCGGCAAAGACATCGTGGTCAAAATCGACGACAAGTTGTGGACGGTCACGGATCTTCGCAAGTTGGACGACGGGCGCGTGATCGCGACGTTTTGGCTGGCGTCGTCGACAATCCTTTCCAAGTGGAATACTTGGACGGGAGATAACGCGAGCGCGGCGTTTCCGAGCAACATGTACAGTACGAGCTATATCCGCGCAAATGCGCTCAACAGCGGGGGATGCGGATATGCCGCGACAAACGGCACGACGACTTTGACGCAGATTCCGCAGAGCGAGACGCATACGTATGCGAAGTTTACGATGACGCAGGTAGGAGATCCCGATAAGCCGTCGCGGAATTTGTCGCTGATCCGATATTTGGTGCAGCCCAAAAACGTCGCTTATCAGGAAACCGAGACGATTACGGGGCAGGCGAATTTTTATACGGTCCCGAACGAAGCATGGGGCGTTCCCGATCCGGAAAGCTACTACGAGAACAACCAAAAGTGGAATTACGGGTCGACCAATCCCGCCGGAGCCAAAGCGCACTATTCGGAATGGTCGGACGATTATTTGTGGTTGCCGAGTTTGGCGGAAGTCGGATCCAACGATAACGCGTCTCGCAAGATTTCCGGAATTTGGAACTTGTCCGTCGATCAGCAAAAAAACTCGAAACCCACGTGGTTGCGCTCCGGATACGACGCGATCGCCGGCGCTTCCTGTTATTTGAAAGACACGGGATCGTTCTATCGGGAATATACGGATCGCGAATTTGCGGTGCGTCCCGCTTTCCATTTGGATCTGACGATGGCGAGCGCGGCGGTTACCAAACCGGTCGCCGCGCCGACGATTGCGGAGGCGGACAAGAGCAAGGAGTACAGCGGCGCGACGCAGACGATCGCGTTGAAGGATTTCGATCCCGACAAGATGACCGCCGAGATCGCAGCCAAAGATGCGTTCGGCAATGCGATCGCGGATACGGATTTCGCGTTGGATACGACAAAAGGAGAAATCTCGGCGCGTATTGCCGGTACATATACGATCGAGATCGCGTTGATCCAACCGGACGGCGCATATTGGACGGATGAGACCGGCGGCAACGACAAACGGACGTTGACCTTTACGATCGCGCAAAAGCAGTTGACGCTGGAATTGACGAATACCGTTCCTTCCCAACAGTGGGAGTGGTCGGTCGGCGGCGATTACAACGCGACGTTGACGGCTTCGGGCATTCTCTCGGGCGATACCGTGCGATTGACGGCGACGTATACGGCGGATCAGGCGGGCGGCGCAAGCAAGAGCGTCGCGGCGGTGCAGACGGGGACGCAGGCGGTCGCGACGATCGGGCTGTCGGAGATTCCCGTCGGCACGTACAAACTGACCGCGGCGTTGGACAAGTCCGCGGCGGACAACGACAATCTCAACTATACGATCGCGAAGAGCGCGAGCAACGTCGGATTGCCCAAGGCGTTTACGGTGCAATCCAAGAAGATCGATACGAGCAAAATTACTTGGCAGTATACGGCGTTGGGACCGAGCGGCAACCCGATCCCGAACGGCGCGAATCAGGCGGACATCGCGGTCGGCAAGCAGATCGCGTATCAATTGTTCGGGACGCTGGACAGTCACGGCGCGGTCACGAACAAATTGGAAATCAAGCGCAGCACGCTGCCCAAGGACGACGCGGGCAATCTGCTCGTCGAGATCGACAATGTGACGTCGTCGTTTAACGGTACGACGTATACGGACGGATACTCCAATCAGAGCGGCTCGACGGTCGGGCATTATACGACCAAAGTATTGCTCAAAATCGTGCACGACGATTATCTGTTCGACAACAACAAAAAACAGATCGAACTGTCGATCGATTGGGAGATCGTCAAAGGCAAATTCGA
>CAJTKI010000011.1:4533-29656 GCA_910576875.1 uncultured Christensenella sp. | reverse complement strand
CAATCGAACTGATACAGCTCTGCTTGTTGGGATAAACTTCGCCGACGCACAGCAGTTTGTTGCCGCTGCTTTTGAGTTTGTAGAAATAATGTCCGCTCTTGTCGCAGTGCATGTCGAAATTGGCTTTTTCCGCATTGCGCTTGATCGTCTCGATACCGCTGATCGCGCCCTTGAACGTGGAATACACTTCGCTGGTCAACAACAGCTTGCCGTTGTTGGCGATCAAGTGCGAAACGTATTCGTTTTCGCCTTTTTCGTATACGAGCCATTTCCCGGACGGCTTGGTCGCCGCGTCGGTCTTTGCCTGCGCTTTCGCCTTGGATTCCGTTGCGGGCGCCGCCGCTTTGGTCGCCTTCGCAGGCGCGGCTTTTTCCGCCTTTACGGGTTGCTGTTTGGTCGTCTTTTCCGCTTTGGCGGGTTTTTCGGTCTTTTTCGTTGCCACTGTCTCTTTCTCCGTCGCAGTATCTTTTTTTGCGGTTTTGGATTTGGTCGTCTTCTTCGGCGCGGGTTTCTGCTCTTCCGCGGATTCGAATTGCGAAGTCACGCGCACCACCGTCACCGTATCCGCGGCGACTTCGCGCGCGGCGGGTTCTTCCGTAGTTTCCGGTTCCGTCTCGACGACCGCTTCCGGCGCTTGTTCCGCGTCTTCTTCCGCTACTTCGTCCGCGGCTTGCTCCGCAACTTCTTCCGTCGCTTCGTCCGCGGGCGCTTGCTCGATCGTTTCGATCTCTTCGGCAGGTTCCTGCGTCGCGATCTCTTCTTGAACGACTTCTTCGGTCGCGACTTCGTCCTGTACCGGCGCTTCTTCGACTGCTTCGACCGCTTCCGGCGTTTCCGCTTCCGGCTCTGCTTGCTCGACGGACGTTTGCTCCGTCTCTTCCACGACTGGCTCTTGTGCTTCGGACTCTTGAGCAACGGGTTGCTCCGCCGTCTCCTGCTCGTCGGTCGGTTGCTGCGCTACGGGCTCCGTCTGCGCCTGCTCGGACGCGTCTTCTGCAACCGCCGTCCGGGTTGCTTGTGCTTGCGCGGCTTTCTTCGCGGCTTTCTTTTTGCTCGCGCTGACCGCCGCCAAAACAATCACTGCGATCACCAATACAACCGCCACCGCGATGATGATCGCCAGCGTCAAATTGTCGGTAATCCACTGTTTGATTTGCTCTAACATGATCCTTCTGTCCCCTTTGATTTATTTACGTCATTAACATCATAGCACAATCGCGCGCGAAAAGACAAACAATTTGTGTAAATTTCGCGTGAATTTTACTTTCTTTTTGAGTGCAAACCCGCGCGCAGCGTTTACGAATAACCGGGAACGGAGCGGTTTCGGACGATTGCAAAACCGCGCGATCCGTGTTATAGTAAAAGCAACCAACCACATCGGGAGATTACCAATGCAACAGATCGCCATGTTTGAAAAAATTACGTCCCAACGCTTTGCGCAAGACTGCGCGGCATGTCTGCCCGACACGGACGCGACGCGCGCATACGACGCGGTCAAATTGCCCGTGCGCGCCACCGCGGGATCTGCGGGATACGACTTCTTTGCGCCGTGCGATCTGACGCTCGCGCCCGGACAAAGCGTGCGCATCCCGACTGCAATCCGCGCAAAAATCTCCGAAGGATGGGCGCTGTGCATCTTTCCGCGCAGCGGATTGGGATTCAAATACCGTCTGCAACTGGACAACACGGTCGGCATCATCGACAGCGACTACTATCACGCCGACAACGAGGGTCATATTCAAATCAAAGTCACCAACGATTCCCGCGACGGTAAGACGTTGATTTTGCACGCGGGCGACGCATTCGCGCAAGGCGTATTTCTGCCGTTCGGCATCACGCAAGACGACTGCGCGCAAGGCGTCCGCACAGGCGGATTCGGATCGACGTCGCAAAACAAATAGACAAAATCCGATACGATTCCCGCTTATACGACGAAAAAAGACGCTTTTCGACAAGCGTCTTTTGTTAGGATTCGATCGATATGCATCACTGCTCGCACGAATCGGAATCGCACGAATCTTGCGTTGCGGACGCGTCGACATCCGCTGCAACCGCCTGTCGGGCACCGTCCGCTTTGGGCTCGGCGGTACGCAATTTGTCCAGCAATATCGGCTGCAATTTGCGCACGACGACAACAGACAAAACGGTGCAAACCAAATCCCCCGGCAACGTCATCAGAAAACCGACCGTCAATACTTTGCCCGCGCTCATCGGCGCGTCGATCACATAGTTGCACAGCGTCCACATATAGGCGACGCCGATCGCGTACAATACAAGCAATCCCGCAAGCGCCGCCGGGAAAAGACGCGCAAACCCGGGCGATTTGTTGCCCCGATACGATAAGAATCCGGTCAGCCACGCCCCGACCACGAAGCCGATGATATAGCCGAACGTCGGTTTGAGCACATACCCGAATCCGCCGCCGTGCGTAAAGATCGGCACGCCGATCAGTCCGAGCACGAGATACATCAACGCGCTCAAACCGCCCCACCACGGACCGAGAATCAGTCCCGCCAGCAGCACAAACGTGCTTTGCATCGTAAACGGCACGACCGGAATCGGAATCGTGATAAACGCGCCCGCCGTAATCAACGCGGTGAACAACGCGCACAAAACCATATTTCTCGTGCGGGTACGGGAGATGTGAATCTTCTTGATCGCCATAATAAAATCGCTCCGTATTCGGGATGGTCTCAGTATATCAATTGCAAAATTGATTGTCAACTATTTTATATAGAAAAAGTTTACAATTGATAAAAATGACGGATCCGTGTCGTCCGTCATTAAAATGCCCTCTCGAAGCATTGCAATACGCCTTGCCCTGCATAACGATGTGCATCGCAAAAACGCAAACGATGCGGACGCCGCAACGACGTGCGATATACCGTGTCGATCCAACGAAAAACGCGCGATTGCCGCGCGTTGTTCGTATATAATATGGATCTTGTTTTATTTATATAAATCGTAAGCCTTAGCGATGCTTTGCATGCGCGACGCTTTCTTCCCAGCCCATGATGCGGCTGCGACGCTCCTGCTCGTCCATGCGCGGACGGAATGTCTTGCCGCGCGCAATCGTCTTGCGAATCTGCTCGATATCCGACCATATGCCGACCGAAAGTCCCGCCAGATAACATACGCCCAAAGCGGTCGTCTCGACAACTTTGGGACGCTCGACTTCGCATCCCAGCAAATCCGCCTGAAATTGCATCAACACATCGGACACGCTCGCGCCGCCGTCCACGTGCAAACTGCAAACGGGCGCGTCGAGATCGTTCTCGATCGCATGCACGACGTCGAACACTTGATAGGCGATCGAATCGAGCGCCGCCCGAACGAGATGCTCGCGCGTCGTCCCGCGCGTAATGCCGGTGATCGTCCCGCGCGCTTTGGAATCCCAGTGCGGCGCGCCCAGTCCGACAAATGCAGGCACGACGTACACGCCCGCCGTATCCGGCGTGCGCTCGGCGATCTCGTCCGCTTCGCGCGCAGTCGCAATCAGGCGCACTTCGTCGCGCAACCACTGCAAAACCGCGCCGCCGACAAATACGCTGCCTTCCAGCGCGTAATGCGGGCGCGTCCCGTCCGTACTCGCCGCAAGCGTCGTAATCAATCCGCGATGCGAATCGACGGCGACGTCGCCGGTATTGACCAACGTAAAACAACCGGTACCGTATGTATTCTTGCCGCTGCCCTTGTCCGTGCACAGATGCCCGAACAACGCCGCCTGCTGATCGCCCGCGACGCCGCAGATCGGAATCCGCGCGCCGACGACGTCGGGATCGGTATATCCGAACAAGCCGCCCGAAGGCAACACGTCCGGCAACATCGAGCGCGGCACGCCGATCCGCTCGCACAGATCGTCGTCCCAGCAAAGCCGATGGATATCGTACAGCATCGTGCGCGACGCGTTGGTATAATCGGTCGCATGCACCGCCCCGCCCGTCAGTCTGGAAATCAAAAACGTATCGACGGTGCCGAAGCACAATTCGCCCTGTTCCGCGCGCCGACGCGCGTTGGGCACCCGATCGAGAATCCAAGCGATTTTGGTCGCGCTGAAATACGCGTCGATCGGCAATCCCGTCTTGGCGTATACCGCAGACTCCAAGCCTTGGGCTTTGAGTTGCTCGCACCGTTCCGCCGTGCGACGACATTGCCACACGATCGCATTGTGCACGGGCGCGCCGCTCTTGCGATCCCATACGATCGTCGTCTCGCGCTGATTGGTAATCCCGATCGCGGCAATGTCGCTCATCTGCAAGCCCGCCTTGGCGACCGCCTGTCTCATGACCTGCAACTGACTCTGCCAGATCTGCTCGGGATCGTGCTCGACCCAACCCGGCTCGGGATAAATCTGCGGAAATTCGCATTGCGCCGACGATACGATCGACGCCTGATCGTCGAACACGATCGCGCGCGAACTCGTCGTCCCTTGATCCAACGCAAGCACGTATTTTCGCGTGCGCGCCGCAACGTCCTTGGTCGCGACGAAATCCACGCCCGTACCGAGCACGTTGGCGACGATGACCTGTCCGCAGGCAATCGGCGCGCGCAGGCGCAATCCTTTGAGCCGATCCAGCGCCGCGAAAATCTTGCTCTTGTCGATCGCCTGCGACGTCTTGACCGGCACGGTGGCGCAATCCGCGCCCAATACCGGCACGATGCTCGTAATCATGCGTTTGGGCGCGGTCACTTCGTCTTTTGCGTACTGCTCGCCGCGCTTACAGGTATTGCCGCTGACGATCAGCGCGGACGGATCGTCGTCGTTGACCGACAGACGACATCCCATCGGACAGCAAATACAAATCAACTCTTTCATACGCTCTGCTCCTCCAACGTCACTTCCAACGTCCGTCCCGCGCGCACCTGCGCAACGACGGACGGTTTGAGCGTCAACGTCTCCATCTCGCCCGGCGTAACGACTTGTTTGCGCTTGGCGACGATCTCTTGACCGTCCAGCCGCGCGACGATGCGCACATTGCGGAACACGTTGGCAACGCGCATTTTAAGCGAAATCTCGACGTCGTCTCCGCGGGTGGCAATCCGCTGCGGCACGACATACCGCACGCCGCCGCTGGCGCGCACGTCCACATACGCGTCGCTGCTTGCCCGATCCCGAATATACTTTGCCGCGCATGCGCCCGCATGCGCGCTTTCCTGCGATACGAAGTCCACCAAATCATGCACGTGCAACACGTTGCCGCATGCAAAAACGCCGTCTTGATCCGTCATCATCGTATCGTCCACGATCGCGCCGCC
Source organism: uncultured Christensenella sp. (assembly GCA_910576875.1). Taxonomy (GTDB): domain Bacteria; phylum Bacillota; class Clostridia; order Christensenellales; family UBA3700; genus MGBC101980. Next base: position 24,400 of record CAJTKI010000011.1, on the reverse strand, counting down.
CGTCACGGGAGACAACGTAACGCCGCCCGTCTTGGCAAGTTCGTTCTCGGGCAACAACCCGACGCTGAGCAAAACGGTATCGCACTCGATCGTGCGCGCGGTTTCCATAATCGGATTGCGCTGTTCGTCCACCTGCGCGATCACGACGGAACGCACGCGATCTTCGCCGTTGATCTGCACGATCGTATGCGAAAACAACAGCGGAATATCGAAGTCCTGCAAACATTGCACGATATTGCGGTTGAGTCCCGACGAATACGGCATCAACTCGACGACCGCTTCGACCTTTGCGCCCTCGAACGTCATGCGGCGCGCCATGATCAATCCGATATCGCCGCTGCCGAGAATGACGACGCGTTTGCCGGGCATATAGCCTTCGGTATTCATCAACTTTTGCGCCGTGCCCGCCGAAAAAACGCCCGCGCATCGCGCGCCGGCAATATTGATCGCGCCTCGCGGACGCTCCCGACAGCCGCATGCCAAAATAATCGCCTTCGCCTGAATGTGATGCATGCCGTCGCGGTTGACGCATGCGACGACCTTATCCTTGCCGATGCGCAAAACCGTCGTATCGGACATGATTTCGATATTGCGCTCGCGCACCTGTTGCAGATAGCGCGCCGCGTATTCCGGTCCGGTGAGTTCTTCGCGGAACGTATGCAATCCGAATCCGTTGTGAATGCATTGATTGAGAATGCCGCCGCCGATCGGTTCGCGTTCGAGCAACAACAAATCGCGTTCTCCCGCGTCGTAAGCGGCAACCGCCGCCGCCAGTCCGGCAGGTCCTGCGCCGATGATAACCAGATTGCGTTTCATTTGTCCAACCTCCCGAACACGATGCGCGAATCGCCGCCCTTTTTGGTCACGTCCGCGACGTCCGTACCGAGTTCCCGCGCAAGAATCTGCAAGATGCGCGCGGTGCAAAATCCCGATTGGCATCTGCCCATGCCGGCGCGCGTGCGCCGCTTGACGCCGTCCAAATCCACCGCGCCGACCGGTCTGCGAATGCTCTCGACGATTTCGCCTTCCGTCACCGTCTCGCACCGACAGACGATCTGCCCGTACGCGGGATCGGAAGCGATCAACTCCGCGCGCGCCCGATCATCTAATCGCGCAAAGCAAGGAATGGCGCGCCGCTCGGCTACAAACGCGTCGTCGGTCTGCAAATCCAGTTTGCGCGCGACGTCTTGCGCGACGTGCGTCGCAATCGCGGGCGACGCAGTCAAGCCGGGCGATTCGATGCCCGCCACGTCGTAAAATCCTTCTCGCGCCCAACCGATTACGAAATCGTTGCGGTCGCAATGCGCGCGCAATCCGGAAAACTGCGTAATAATCGATCGCGTCGGCAACTGCGGCACGCTCAAACGCGCCTTGTCGATCACGGTGCGCAATCCTTCGGGGGTCGTATCGACGTCGCGCTTGTCTTCGACGTCGGTCGCGGTCGGTCCGACCAAAATATTGCCGTGCGTCGTCGGCGCGATCAAAATTCCTTTGCCCATATGCGTCGGCAACTGGAACAGCGTCTGATCGGTCAATCCGCCGCATTCTTTGTCCAACAACACGTATTCGCCTTTGCGCGCGACAACCTGCAACGGCTCGTCGCTCGCCATCCGATGCACGGTATCGGCATACACGCCTGCGCAGTTGATCACGACGTCGGCAAAGAATTCTTCTCCGCCCGCCGTCACGTTCCAACCGCCTTCCCGCGCGCGGATCGCGGTGACTTCGCAATTGCGCCGAAAACGCACGCCGTTGCGCGCGGCGTTCTCCGCATAGGCGACGGTCATCTCGTACGGGCTGACGATGCCGGACGTCGGCGCATACAGCGCCGCGACGACGCGATCGCTCAGATTGGGCGACATGCGCCGCGCTTCGTCGCCGTCCAAAATGCGCAGTTCGGTCACGCCGTTGCCGATGCCTTGGTCGTAAAGCGCGCGCAAGCGGTCGGTCTGACTATCGTCGAAACACAAAACAAACGCGCCGTTGCGACGGAACGGAAAATCCAATTCCTTCGCCAGCGCGTCGAACATCGCGTTGCCCGCGACGTTGAATTTTGCCTTGTTGCTGCCGGTATGCGCGTCAAACCCCGCATGCACGATGCCGGAGTTGGCTTTGCTCGTCCCGCAACTGATATCGTTCTCGCGTTCCAACACGACGATATCCGCGCGGTAACGGCTTAACTCGCGCGCGACGCCGCATCCGATGACGCCTGCGCCGACAATTACGATTTTTCTCATAAAACTCTCCTTACGAGTTTTATTCTACCATACGCGCACATCGGAATCAAGGGGCAAATCGCAAAAATACGCGCTTTTTCTTGTGAAAAAACAGACGATTCGCACGCCGCCGCGCAGCGCTGCAAACCGCCTGTAAAATCACCGTCCGCCGCGCGGCGGACGCATGTCAATGCACGAATTCCCGCGCGATGACGTACGCCATGTATCCCGCATAAGTCACGACCATCACGCAGCCGACCGAACGCGAAACCTTGCGCCGCGCATACGCGACGACGGCAAATAGCGCGAACAATACCGTCATCACGACGATGTCGATCTGTACCGTACGCGTAATCGCGATCGGCGCGATCGCGCCCGACATGCCGAGAATAAACAGAATGTTGAAAATGTTGGATCCGATCACGTTGCCGATCGCGATGTCGTTCTCTCCCTTGCGAGCGGCGACGATCGACGTAACCAGTTCGGGCAGACTCGTGCCGACTGCGACGACGGTCAATCCGACCATTGTTTCGCTCACGCCGATCTCCAACGCCAAACTCTTCGCGCCGTATGTGACGAAATCGCCGCCGACTACGATCAACGCCAGCCCGATCGCCAGCAACAACAACGACCTTCCGACCTTGACTTGTTTGCGTTCTTCGAGCGGAATCGGATTATTGCGCGCCTGTTTGCGCGCCTGCACGCACGTCAATACGATATAGGATACGAATACGACGAGCAATACCGCCGCTTCGATCCGCATCAGTCCGCCCTGCGGCGTGTTGTAGACAAACGCGAACAGCAACAGCAACGCCGCCGATCCGAGCATAACCGGCAAATCGCGCCGCAACACCTGCCGATCGAACAACGCCGGCGTAAAAATCGCGGACATGCCGAGCACGACGAGCAGATTGAACAGATTGGATCCGACGACGTTGCCGATCGAAATGCCGTCGCTGTTGGCGATCGCGGAGCTGACGCTGACCGACGCTTCGGGCAGACTCGTCCCCATCGACACGATCGTCAAGCCGACGATGATCGTCGGAATGCCCATGCGTTTGGCAAGCGCGGACGCGCCGTCCACGAACCAATCCGCGCCTTTGATCAACGAGACCATGCCTGCGGCGAGAAAGACGATAAACAGCACGATCTGCAAGCCGCGCGGCGTCATCGCAATGTATCGGTAAAGCCAATCGAACATATTTTGCCGTATCTCCTTATATGTACGCGTATAGAATTGCCGTTTTATATCTGTGCAAAGCGCGCCGCTCTTATGCCGATTCGGCACAAACGCTCGCGATTCGACAAGGAGCGCCGTCCGTCTCGCCGAAAAAAAAGACTTCTCCATGAACGATCATGGAAAAGTCTCGAAATTTCAAACATACCCGAGCCGAAGCCGTACTGACGGATATGCTACGTTGCCGCGGCAACGCCTTCTACTCCCTTTTCGCCGCGCGCTCCGCGCGATTGCCGATATATTCAGTTTAGCGCATCCGTACGAAAATTGCAAGCGAAACGCTAGATTATTCCATACTTTCGACGATTTGATCGACCAACGCCTGCACGGCGGACAAATCGTCCGCGCGCAATGCCGAACGGATCCCGATCTGCGCGTCCAAAATGCGAAAATCCTTGAACGTCTCCAACTGCGTCCGCATCTGTTTGGCTGCGGTCGCAGCCCATGCGCCGTTGTCGCAAAGCGCGACGGTCCGCGCGCGCAACGCCAGTCTGCGCAGATCGGACAGGAAGGTCTCCATCTGCGGATACAGTTCGCCGTTGTACGTGGGCGACAACAAAATCATATGGCTGTATCGGAACGCATGCGCCGTCAGTTCGGACATATCGGTCACGGAAATATCGCACACGCGCAACGCGCGCACGCCGCGGTCGGCAAGACGGCACGCAAGCAGTTCCGCCAAATTCTGCGTATTGCCGTACATCGACGCATACGCGATCAAGACGCCGCGCTCTTCCGGCTCGTACGAGGACCACTTGCGATAGAGTTCGACGATCTTCGCCAAATCCTTGCGCCATACGAGTCCGTGCAACGGACAGATCGTACGGATATCCAGACCCGCCGCCTTTTTGAGCAACGTCTGCACGGGCGCGCCGTACTTGCCGACGATATTGACGTAATAGCGACGCGCGTCGTCTTTCCATTCCATATCAAAATCCGCTTCGTCGTCAAACAACGCTCCGTCGATCGCGCCGAACGAGCCGAACGCGTCTGCGGAAAACAAAATCTTGTCTTTGCGCTCGTACGAAACCATGACTTCCGGCCAATGCACCATCGGCGCGAATACGAATTGCAGCGTTCGCTCGCCCAAAGCCAGCGTGTCGCCGTCCTTGACGATCATCGGACTGCGCAACTGCAACGACGGAAAAAATCTGCCGATCATGTCGAGCGTCTTGGCGTTGCAAACGACCTGCGCATCGGGATAGCGCTCCAAAACGCGCGCCAGTGTCGCCGCGTGATCCGGCTCCATATGCTGCACGACGATATAGTCCAAAGCGCGCGCGTCCAAAGTCGCCGCGACATTTTCCAAAAAGCGATCCGCGACGTCCGCGTCTACCGTATCCATCAACGCCGTCTTGTCGTCCAGTATCAAATAGCTGTTGTAGCTCACGCCGCGCGGCACGGGAAACAAATTCTCGAATTTCGCCAATCTGCGATCGCTTGCGCCGACCCAGATCACCTGATCGTTTACTTTACGCGTACAAAACATGATTTCTCCTTATCGCCGCATCGCGGCATGTGTATTCGTCGATCTGCATCATACCACGCAAGCGCGGCACAACGCAAGGATTTTGACCGTAATCGGGCAATTATCGCGCGCCCGAAATCTCCGCGCAACGACGCGCCAAACGCGCAAACGCATCCGCCGAACGTCGAATCGTGCGCATCGACACGCAATACGCGACGCGCACCCAACCCGCGCAACCGAATCCGCTGCCCGGCACGAGCAACAGGTTCTCCCGTTTCGCCGTTTCGCAAAACGCGCGATCGTCCGCGAGCGGCGATCGAACAAACAGATAAAACGCGCCCTGCGGCTTGACGTATTCCAATCCGCACGCGTCGAGGATCTCGCACAGCGCGCGGCGGTTGTCGTCGTAAGCGGATACGTCGATCGGCAAATCCAGACAGCGCAACAACATCTTCTGTTGCAAAGACGGCGCGTTGACGAATCCGAGCACACGCGTCGCGACGTTGCATGCGTCCCGTAGCGCGTCTCCGTCCGCAATCTCGGGATGCAACGCCAAATAGCCGATGCGCTCGCCCGGCAACGAAAGCGACTTGCTATACGAATAACATACGACGGTATTCGGATACAGCGGCGCGATCGGCGTCGCCTGCGCGCCGTCGTAAACGAGTTCCCGATACGGCTCGTCCGAAATCAGGCAGATCTCCTGTCCGCGCGCGCGGAACGATTGCAATACGTCGCAAATCGCCGCGATGCACGCGCGGGGATAGACGACGCCCGTCGGGTTGTTGGGCGTATTGACGATGACCGCTTTGGTGCGCGGAGAAATCTTGGCTGCCAGCTCCTTCGGGTCTGGCAAAAATGCGGGCGGATTGGGCGCGCATTCGACCAATATTCCGCCGTAATTCTCGACGTAGCGGCGATATTCTCCGAAGTAAGGCGCAAATACGACGACTTCGTCGGACGGTTCGAGAATGCTTTTGAGCAAGACGTTCATGCCGCCCGCCGCGCCGACCGTCATGACGACGTCGCAAGCCCGATACGCGACCCCGTCGCGCTCGGACAGCCGCCGCGCAATCGCCGCGCGCACGTCGTCGTAACCGCTGTTGGACATATATCCGTGCAACTCCAACGGATCGCACGTCCGCAGTACGTCGCAAAACGCTTCGCGCACCGCTTCGGGCGCAGGCAACGACGGATTGCCCAGCGAAAAATCATAGACGTTGTCCGCGCCGTAACGACGGGCAAGTTGCTTTCCTTCTTCAAACATCGCGCGGATCGCCGATCCGGACGATATCCACTGTCGCATCTGACGCGTAACCATATCGATCTCCTTACCGTATCATTGTAAATGCGAAACGGACAAAATGCAAGCGCGTTTTGTCCGAAATTTTGTTGTCGTTGTTTCTATTTTTGCCACACGCAGTGGATCAGTCCGCCGTTTTGCCACGTACGCAAATTGTCCGCCGCAATGTCCAACAACCGCTCGCGCGCGGCGCGGGACGCCCACGCGATATGCGGCGTGACGATGCAGCGCGGATGCCGCAACAGCGGCGTATCCGTCGCGGGAGGCTCCTGCGTCAGCACGTCCGCGAGATACCAGGACAGCTTGCCGCGCTCCAAGCCTTGCAGGACCGCCCGTTCGTCGATCAAACCGCCGCGCGCGGTATTGATCAAAATCGCTCCGTCCCGCATCTTGCTTACCGCGTCCGCATCGATCATGCCCGCGTTGTCGGGCGTCAACGGACAGTGCAGACTGATAACGTCGCAACTGCGCAGCAACGTCTCCGTATCGCACGCAACGACGTCTTGCGGCGCGTCGAACGCGCGCCGTCCCGACGCGTATACCCGCATCCCGAACGCCGTCGCAATCCGCGCGACGGCGCGCCCGATCGAACCGAATCCGACGATCCCGATCGACTTGCCCGACAATTCGGACAACGGTCGCAGCCAATAACAAAAGTCCGGATGCGCCGCCCAATCGCCGCGGGCGACCGAACCCGCGTGTTCGCCGACGCCGTTGGCGGCTTCCAGCAACAGCGCAAACGTCAGTTGCGCGACCGAATCCGTCGAATAGGCGGGGACGTTGCATACCGGTATGCCGGCGGCGTGCGCCGCCTGTACATCTACGACGTTGTAGCCGGTGGACAGTAATCCGATATATTTGAGACGCGGCAATGCCGCCAACACGCGCGCGTCCAACACGACCTTGTTGGTAAACAAGACGTCCGCGTCCGCCGCGCGCGCCAATACCTGCTCCGGCTCGGTGCGGTCGTAATACGTCAGCGCGCCCAATTGCGCCAAAGGTTGCCAGGATAAGTCGCCCGGATTGAGCGCGTGTCCGTCCAAAATTACAAGATTCATTCCGTATGCTCCCGATCCGCCGCGCGCGAATACGCGCAACCGCAATATGTCTGCCGGTACAGTCCCAGCTCGCGGCAGATCTCGATCGAACGCTGATATCCGCCGCGTTTTTTGAAATCGTTGGGCAATTGTCGCACGCCAAACCGTGCCGCCGCGCGCTCGCCCGCCTCGTACAGACGCGCCGCATCTTTGTGCGGACTGATCGACAGCGTGGACGCAAACCAGTCGAATCCCCGCTCCCGCGCCAATCGCGCCGTCTCGTCCAGCCTCAACGCAAAGCACAAATCGCACCGCGCGCCGCCTTCCTGCGCGCGTTCGTACCCGGCAACCGCCTTGTAAAACGCCTGTGCGTCCTGCTCGGCGGCGATGCAGTCGACGTCCGGATGGCGCGCCCGCAACAACGCATACAGCGTGTCCAGCCGCAACGCATACTCCGCGCGATCGGTAATATTGGGATTATAATAATACGCCGTGATATCGAAATACGGCGACAGATATTCCAGACAATAACTCGCGCACGGCGCGCAACATACATGCAACAACAGGCGCGGGCGAATGCCCTGCGCCCGTATATCGGTCAATATGCGTTCCAAGCGTTTGTGCAACGGCGCGTTTAATAACATCTTTCCAACCATTGGGACAAAAAGCTGTACGCGGCTTCGGGATCGGATTTGTCGCCGTGCGTCGCGATCACCTGTTGCGCCAGCGCGGCAAAATGCGAGCGCTCCACGCCCATCGTGCTCAGCCGCTCGTGATAATCGACGACTTCGGATACGTTGGCGTAGACCTGTTCGATCGTTTCCAACGTCTTGGCGGGACGTCCCGCGCGCGTACACATCGCGCATTCGTGTTCGCCGATCAGCGACGCGAGCAACTCCGACATCAGTTGGGGGTCGTTGTCGTGCAGGCGTACGTATTGTCGGAACAGGATCGCAAATACGTTGTTGTAATTGATCCGATAGCGGTCGGATATCGCGTCCGTCATTTCCGTCAACAGATGCTTGTGCAGATTGCCGTATCCGCACCCCGCCAAGACAACCGCCGCCATCATCGACGTGCGTTTGGATCGATCCGCGTTGTGCACGATGCAGGGGATCAACGTATCGTTGAGCAATTCGATTGCCGCTTCGGCATAGGGTTTGGAAAACACTTGCGACTCGTACAGATATCCCGCGCACGCCATCGCGAACGCGCACAACCCGTACGACGCGATCGCCTTGGGCGGTACGATGTCGGTCATGCGTTTGTCCACGACGACGACCTGCGTCGACGCGTAAGACGTATCGAACGAGTAGATCTTGTTGCGTTTGGTATCGTACACGCGCGCGGTATCCGAACATTCCGATCCGGACGCAAAGTTGGTCGGCACGAGAAACAGCGGCACGTCGCGCACCGGATATTTTCCGATCGGACAGTCGTCGTAATGCGACAGATTCGACACGCCTTCGCGCAGCAGCACTTTGGCGCACTTGGTCGTCTGCACGACCGCCTTGCGTCCCAGCCCGATAATGCAATCGCAACCGCCGGCGACGTACGCGCGAGCGATGCGCTCGACGTCGTCGATCGTCGCGATGTCGGCGATCTTTTGGTCGATATACGCCAGATCGCAATCGCTGCCGTCGACGGCGCGGAACAGTTCGCGCTTATAGCCCAAACGGTTCGCCATATCGTCGCATACGAGCATCGGCGTCTTGCAGCCGTTGAGTCGCAACTCGAACATCAGATTTTCGAGCGCGGTATCGCCGATCAGGAATTTGACGTCGTTTTCGACACTGTTGCGCATAGTCACCTCACATACTGCGTTGGAGGATCTCCAACACGTCTTGTTCGCGAATCCGTTTGGGATTGGTCATGATATTGCCTTCGCGCACGACCGCCGAGGCAATCTCTGCAAGTTTATCCTGCTCTACGCCCAGCTCCGCCAACGTCGCGGGCGTCCCGAATTTCTCGTGATAATATCCGAGCGTCAACACCAGACAGTCCACCAATCCGCTTGCGCGTTTGTCCGCCGATACGCTCAGATACGCGTCTTCGCCGGCAAGCGTCGCAAACATCGCCGCATATTTGTCCGCGCGCGCGTCTTTGTTGAATACCAAACACTGCGGCAGCAATACGCCCAGCGCCTCGGACAGTTCGATCTGCGGATAGTGCGCGCAGACGGCGTTGGCAATCGCATGCGTGATGCCGACCTGCGCGTTGGATCGCGCCACTCCCGCCAAAATTGATGCTTGCATCAGATACAGTCGCGCGCGGCTGTCCGACGATTCGTCGCGCACCAGTTCCATCGCATAGCGCAACCGAACGACCGCCTGCCGCGCAAACTTGTCGGACACGACGGTGCTTTGCAAACTGATAAAGGCGCCCAACGCATTCGCCATCGCGCGCGTCGCACCCAAAGCAAGTTGTCTGGGCGTGAGCGTGCGGATCATCCGCGGATCGAGCACGCATACGTCCGGTTGCAACAGGTCGGATACGAACTGCACTTTGCACTGCTCCGCATCGTTGCGAATGGACGCAAAACGCGTCACTTCCGATCCGCCGCCCAACGTCGTCGGCACGACCGCGAACGGCACGCGTTGCGCGGCGACCGCCGCGTTGTACGTACGCAAACGCGACAGATCGCGCGATTGCGTTTTGAGCATCAATACGAGCGCTTTTGCCGTATCGATGACGCTGCCGCCGCCGATCGCCAATACGCTGTCGCACGAACTTGCGCGATAAATCTCATACGCCTCTTCCACGCTCTGAAAGGAAGATCCGTTTTCGACGTTTTGATACACGGCGGACGCGGTCATCCCGTTTTCGCGCACGATCGTCTCGATGACCGGATCGATCAAATCGAGTTTGCCCACCGTCTTGTCGCTGATTACGAATATGTGTCTGCAACCGATGCGCGACAGTTCTTCCCCGAACTGTTCCAAGCCGTTTTCGCCGCTGATGATGTTGACTTTGCCGCTGAATTCGAAATAACTCATGCAATCCACCCCCGGAAAAACGCGTAACGCCGAATTTTGCCGACCGGCACTTCGAATTCCGACAGCTCGCCCAAATACCGTCTGCGCTGTCGGGCGGTCGCCATATAATTCTGAACGATCAACAACATGTTGACGAAGTCGATCGCGCGTTCCGTCCCGCCTTCGATCACGATATACGACTGCGTGTACGCTTGCAGATACGAGATCCGATTGCGCAACACCTGAATCGCGCCTTCCATATTTTTGAAATAGATATAGATGCCGCCGGCCGCGTAGCCGTCGGTCATTTTACAATGCAACTCGTCTCCGATCTTGGTGATGACGACGGTATGACTGTGTCCCAATATCCCGACGCAGATATCGAATCCTTCCGGCAATCCGTTGATCACGCGTTGCACGCGCGAATCGTATCGATAGCACGCTCGGATTCCGTGCGCCAGACGCGAAACCTTGTGCAAAACAAACAATCTCTTGAACCTTTTGGACTTGGCATGATACTGTTTTCCCATATGCACCTCTCGCTATACAGTATATCACGCCATAGCGCCATTGTCCATATCCTGTCAATTGCAAAGCGCAAGGTTTACAATGATTTTACTTGCACACAATAATCCCGTCGCGATACGTCGCTATCCGACAAATTTCGGACAAGGAGGACCCCCATGCCATTCGGTCGCAAACGTAAAAAAAGCGTCCCGCAAGAGACGCAATCCGCACTGTACGATCCCAACGGCTCGTATACGGGGTACGTAGCGGACAATCCGTACGAAACCCCGACCCAAGACGCGGACGATCTCTAAGCATAGATCTCCTGCAACCGCCGTACCGTCGCGCTCGCATCGCGACAGTACGTACCGCCGATGCTTTCGGCGTACTGCGGCGTGAGCACCGCTCCGCCGACCAAAACCGGAATCTCGGGGAATTCGGCGCGTACGAGTTGGATCGTGCGCGCCATATTCTGCGCCGTCGTCGTCATCAACGCGGACAAGCCGAGCACGCAGGGATAATGCGCGCGCACGCTTTCGAGCACGCGTTCGTAGGCGACGTCCCTGCCCAGATCGACGACTTTGAATCCGTAATTGGATACGATCGCCTTGACGATATTCTTCCCGATATCGTGGATGTCGCCCTTGACGGTCGCCAGCACGAACACCTTGTCCGCGTCGCGTCCGTCGACGCGTTCCATCGCTTTTTCCAACACGCCGAATCCGCATTTCGCCGCATCCGCCGCCGCGATCAGTTGAGGCAAAAACAACTTGCCGCGCTCATACGCTTCCCCGACTTCGTCGAGCGCCGGAATCATATGTTCCGCCGCGACGCGCATCGGCGACGCGCCGTCGCGCAACAACCGTTCGACCGCCGCCGCGACCTGTGCGCCGCGTCCGCCGACGATGCACTTGCGAATATCGGCATCGTCGCATGCGGCATCGGACAGGGTCTGCGTCGTCCGCTCGATTTGCGTCGCATAATCGATATACGCCTGTGTCGCGCCGGGAAGATTGTTCAAAAAGTCAAACGCAGCCTGTCCGGCGCGCACATGTTGCAGCTTGGGATGAATGATGCAAAGATCCAGACCGTGCTGCCGCGCCATCTGCAAAAACGCCGCATTGATCTCTTCGCGATTGGGCATCCCGAACGAGATATTGGATACGCCCAAAATCGTACGCACGCCGAGTCTCTTAACTTGTTCCAACGCGCCGAGCGTGCACAGCGCGCTGTCCGGCATCGAAGCCTGTGCCATCGTCAGCGTATCGATATATACGTCGCGCGCCGCAATGCCGTAGCGTCGGCATGCTTCGACGATCGACGCGGCGATGCGCACGCGTTCGTCGATATCCTGCGAAATTCCGCGCTCGTCCAACGTCAAGCCGACGACCGCCGCCCCGTAGCGCGCAACGATCGGCAAGATGCGTTGCAAACTCTCCTCGGTTCCGTTGACCGAATTGACGATCGCTTTGCCGTGATAATAGCGCAGCGCGCATTCGATGACGTCCGGATCCGAGCTGTCGATTTGCAACGGCAACGTCGTCACGCGTTGCAACCGTTCCACGACTTCGCGCATCACAATCGCTTCGTCGATCCCGTTGAGTCCGACGTTGACGTCGAGAATGTCCGCGCCCTGCTCTTCCTGCTCGATCCCCTGCAACAGAATATAATCGTAATCCCGCTCGCGCAACGCTTGCTGAAAACGCTTCTTGCCGGTCGGATTGATCCGCTCGCCGACGATGCGCATCGCGTCGTCGATCTCCGCGACGCGGCTTGCCGAACAAACGACGCTGCGCGGACGGAATTGCGCCCGCCGCGCCCGAACGCAATCGCAGACGGCTTTCAACCGCTCGATATACGCGGGCGACGTCCCGCAACATCCGCCCATTATCCGCACGCCGATCTCTTTGATCCGCGCCATCGCTTCGCAAAACTGTTCGGGCGTAATGTCATAGACCGTATTGCCGTTTTCCAAACGCGGCATGCCGGCGTTGGGCTTGATAAACACGGGCAAATCCGTACACTCGACCAACCGTCGCGCAAGCGGCAACATCTGGATCGGACCGAGCGAACAGTTGATGCCGATCGCCGCCACGCCCATCGCGCCGATCGTATACGCAAAATTTTCCACGCCGCATCCAAACGCCGTTCTTCCGCCTTCCGAAAACGACATGCTGACCAAAATCGGCAATCGGCTGTACGCTTTCGCCGCCAACACCGCCGCGCGCGTCTCCGCCAGATCGGTCATCGTTTCGATCACGATGCAGTCCGTACGGTCCGCCGCCGCGCGAACGATCTGCGCAAACTGTTCGTACGCGTCGTCAAACGAGATGCCCCCGTCTCCGATCAGCTTGCCCAGCGACCCGATATCCAATGCGACCTTTGCGCGTCCGTCCGCCGCGCGACGCGCGATTGCGATCGCCGCGGAAAGAATTTCTTCCAGTCGGTCGCCGAAACGCAACGCATTCGCGCCGAACGTGTTCGCGTAAATCAAGCCGCTGCCCGCCGCAACGTATTCGCGTTGCAACCCGCATACGATATCGGGCTGTTCCAGATTCAACAATTCGGGCGGGTATCCGATCGGAACTCCCGCTCTCGCGATCAATTCGCTTCCGGTCGCGCCGTCCAGATACAGATCCGACAACCACTCAATCACTGCACAAACTCTCCTTGCATACGTCTTTGCGCGGACAGGTCAGACACCTGCCGCTTTTCTCGATTCTCCCGCGACCGATCCCGATCAGCGCGGAAACCGTCTTGCTCGGCATCATCATATCGCCGCGCGTCAACCGAACTCCGAGTATTTTATCCGCCTGAACCGCCTGCAAAATCGCGCCTTGCGCCGCCAGCGGAAAATCGCCGTACCCCGGACTGAATCTCGACGTGACCGAACATTGCCGCGCGGCGCACTGCTCCGCGATGCGCGCGCTGGCCTGTTCGCACAGATCTTCGATCGCCAGCGACGCGCACGTATCCGCAAGATACGCGTCGGCAAGATTGCGCACCTGCAACCGTTCGATCATTCCGTCCACCTGTCCGCCCAACGTCGCGACAAACAAATATACGCTCTCGCATTGCGCCAAATGCAGCCGAATCGCATCGCCGTCCAACCGCACCTGCGTCCCGCTTAACGTCGGCGGATCCGTCTGCTTGTCGATCGCAAATTCCCGTCCCGCGACGCGGCACGTCGCCGCCGCCCGCACGCCGTCGCACACGCGTTGCGCGTCGCTAAGCAACCGCGAATCCGTCTCGCCGCTCCCGCCGCGCGTCAGATAACGGTATACGTCGTCCGCGCACAGTCGAAACTCCCACTCTCTCACGCCCGCAGATCCTTGCACCGCGCAAACACTTCTTGCGCGATTTCGCCCTTGTTCATCGTATACAGATGCACGCCGCGCACGCCGTTGGCATGCAGATCCCGAATCTGTTCCACCGCATAGTCGATCCCCGCGCGATACAGCTGCGGACCGTCGTTGTTGGCGATCACTTTGGCAAAATCGGGCGGAATGTGCGCGCCGCTCATCGCGACGGTGCGGCTGACTTGCAACGCGTTGGTAATCGGCATGATTCCGGCAGACACCGGCGTATCGATCCCTTTGCGCGCAAGCAATTCTCGAAAGCGATAAAAACAGGAGTTGTCGAAAAACAGTTGCGTGATCAAGTGTTCGACGCCCGCATCGATCTTGCGACGCAGATTGTCTACGTCCGCTTCCAACGACGGCGCTTGATAATGCCCTTCCGGATAACAAGCTCCGATCAGATGGAACTGCGGATACCGCCGTTTGATATACGCCGCGAGATCGCTGGCAAACCGAAAATCATAGAACGCGCTGTCGGACGCGATATCGCCGCGCAACGTCAAAATGTTTTCCACGCCTTTGCGCGCGAGCTGCTCCAACTTTTCTTCCAACTTGGCAACCGTCATATTGACCGCGGTCATATGCGCGACCGTCGTCATCTCAAACGCGTCGATCGCGACCGAAGCGACGTCCGCCGTCGTATCGCCGCCGTTGCCGTTGGCGCCGTAAGTGATCGAAACGAAATCGGGCGACAGCCCTTTGATGTCTTTCAGCGCCCTTATGACGCCTTCCAGCATGCCGTTGCGCTTGGGCGGAAACACCTCCGCGGACATTACAAACCGCTTTGCACGAAAAATATCGGATACGATCATACGCTCTCCTTGCTCACTCCAATTAGTATGATTGTAGCACAGCAGGCGGCGGAATGCAATTCCGCGCGCGCATCGCGTATAAAAAATTTGTACCGTAAAGTTGCTTCGTTTTGCTTGCGCTGCATGCGCGCAACGTGCTATGCTGATACGCGACGGAAGGTTTTCGGTAAACACTTCCGAATAAAAAAACCGAGGTATCATTTTCATGAAAGGTTTCACGACCAAAGCGATATGCCGCGCAGGCATTATCGCGGCGCTGTACGCAGCGATCACTTTTGCATTTTCCTTTGTCGCATACGGTCCGATCCAGTTTCGCCCTTCCGAAGCGTTGACGTTGTTGCCGCTGCTGTTTTTGGATAGCGTTCCGGGCTTATTCGTCGGCTGTATCCTTGCCAACTTGCTCTCCCAATACGGCGTGTGGGACGTCCTGATCGGCAGTTTGATCACGCTGATCGCGGCGTTCGGAACGCGGCTGTGCCGCAAATTGCCCGCCCGCTGGGCGCGCGTAACGATCGGCGGTCTGTTTCCCGTCCTGCTCAACGCGTTCTTGTTGCCTCTGATGTGGTTGTTGATGGCAACGGAAACCGTATATTGGTACAACGTCGGCACGATGATCGCATCGCAACTGCTGTCCGTCTACCTGCTCGGCGTGCCGCTGTACTACGTATTCGAACGGCTGCAACGGCGCGGCGTCGCGCTCTTTGCAGATCTGCCCGCTCGCAAGGCCCGCAACGACGCAAACGCGAACGATCCCGACGACGATCCGCCCGCGAATCCGTCCTGACACTCGCCGCATCATGCGGACGGCAACCGCTTGCCCTGCAAGCGAACGCCCGTAGCCCGACGCAAAATCAAAAAAGTTTACCGAGTCGAAGTATTTTAAATGCACAAACCGTTTTGCAGAAACGGTTTGTTTGCGTTTTGCAAGTCCGTCTCCATACTTTTACGCAAGTCGGAACGCAGCGCGCAAAGATCGCAGGTATTGTTCGCATCCCGCAGGAATCGCCGCGTCGAATTTTGTTTCGCCCGAAAACGATACGCGGTTTGGAAATACAAAGACGACGGTTCGATAAAACCGTCGTCTTTGTGGTCTGAGTGAGAAGATTCGAACTTCCGGCCTCTTGAACCCCATTCAAGCGCGCTACCAAACTGCGCCACACCCAGATAGCCTATTTATTATACGGCATATCGGGCGGCTTGACAAACATTTTTGCGCAAATTTTCAAAATAGTTCCCGTCGATCGCATGCTTTTCGCCCCTGTCCGCTATCGGAATGCCGACCTCATAGATCCATATGCCGCATTCGGTCGACACGAATTTTGAAAATTTTTCGAAAGGCTATCGACAAGTCCGTCCAAAAGGTTTATACTGAAATCGTAAAATCAATCGGGAGAATCGCTTATGAACATTACCGAACTGCAAAGCAAACTGGACGTCCAAAAATGGCTGGAAAGCGAAACCAAAGGACGAGACATGTGCGGCGCATACGATTTCTGCGCCTATTGCGAAAACGAAGAAGAATTTCCGTGCGCAAACGCTTACGAGCGTTGCCGCTCCAAGGCGGTCGAGCAAACCGCCGTCCAACGCGCCGATGCAAAGCCCGAAGTTGTCGAACAACCGCTCGATTGCGATGAAGAAGTCGCGGCGGACGTCGCGCCCGATCCGGTCAAGAAAAAGCGCGTCACGCTGACGTTCGAACAGCGCTTGGCGCAATCTTCCGACGACATCAAAGATCTGCACCGTCTGGTATGCAGCATCCTGACCGACGCGGGACTGAAAAGCAGCATGACGCGTTCCAGTCACAACTTTACCTGTCGGCGCAAAGTTGCGGTCAAAATCCGACTTTGCAAACGCTACATTCGCTTGCACATGGCGCTCGACCCGTCCGCCAAACGGTACGCCAAAATCCCGCACAAAGACGATTCGGACAAAAAGACGCACGTCAAAACGCCGTTTGCGTTCAAAGTATCGTCGCCGCTGTCCGTCCGCCGACTGCAACGGATCGCGCCCGACCTGCTCGGCTGATCGCGACGCGCGAATCCTATCGACGATCGATCCGTATCACGGAGTCTGTCCCGACCGACAGGCTCCGTGTCGCATTAGCGTACGCGTCTGCGCGCGACGATCGTACGCAACGCTTGACGACGCGACGCATGCGCTATACAATGATCGTATGAAAGACCCGGGCATTTTTTATTTCAGTTCCACCGGCAACAGCCTGTACATCGCCAAACGATTGCAGCGGCGATTGGGCGGTTGCGTGCGGTATATACCGACCTACGACGGAGACGGCAGCGAGTTTGCGCGCATCGTACTCGTGACGCCGGTCTACTCGTTCGGCATGCCGAGCCCCGTACTCGATTTGTTGCAAAGACTTGTATCGGACGCGCCGATCGTCGTCGTACAGAATTACGGCGGATGGATGGGCGGCGCGGACAGACTGATATACGAATACGCGACCGCCGCAAGTCTGCATGTCGTGAGCGTATACGCGATGAAGATGCCGGAAAATTATACGCTGTTTATGTCTCCGCCCGCGTTTTACCGTAACCGCATCCTAAAACGCGCGGACGCGCGCATCGATCGGATCGCGCAAGACATTGCGGCGGAACGCTATCGCATTCCCGCGCGCAAACGCACGAACGAACGACGCTATCTGATCAACAAAGCGAACTGGCATCTGATCGGCGACCGATTGTCCGCAACGGACCAATGCGTGCGCTGCGGCAAATGCGTCTCGATCTGCCCCGCGCGCAATATCGAGTTGCGCGACGACGGCAAAATCGTATTCGGCGACGCGTGCATCGCTTGTCTGGGATGCTTCCACCGCTGTCCGCGCCACGCGATCGTCTACCGCAACAAAGACAATAAAAAACGCTACGTCAATCCTAATGTGGACGAGCGCGAAATCGGCGCCGATCTCTGACCCGGCCCGAAAGATACGTACAAACGGGACGGCGTTTTGCCGTCCCGTTTTTTATCTTCACAGGCTTGTAATCTCGATTACGCGATCCGTTCGACCGATACGTTTTCCGGCAACGCGCCGTCTTCGAGCGCGACTGCGGCGGGCAAGCGCAACGTCGTCACGCCCAATCCCGCTTCCAAAGCCGCCGAGCGGATCTTGGTCACGGTATACGTCTTGTCTCCGACCGTAATCTGCTGCGGAATTTCCACGCTCTCCAATATGGGCGATATGCCGTCTTTTTCGATCTTGACGATTTCCGCGTTGCCGTCCGGCGTCAGGAAATACGTCACCGCGACATGCAGCGCGTTGGCGGTGCCGCCCTTGTAGACGACGCTCGTCTTGCCTTCCACGTTCCAATACGTCGGCAGATCTTTGGCGCCGTTGAGCAGTTTTGCGATGTCGGAGATGCCCATCTTCGACCAGTTGATATCGGTCAGAATCGCGGTATCCAACGTTTTGTTCCAACCCAGCACGTATTTGAATACGCCCGGATCCGATGCTTTTGCGCTGTAAATCGTCAGGCTTTGACATCCGGTAAACGCCATGATGCCGATGCTGTCCACGCTTGCGGGCAAATAGATCTCCCGCATCGTCGCGCACATCAGGAACGCCATCTTGCCGATCTGCTTCAACGCGGACGGCATTTGGACGTTGCCGAGCATCAGACATCCCGAGAAACATTCGTCCCCGATCTTTGTGACCGTATCCGGAATCTGAACGCCGAGCATGCCCGTTTTGCCCTTAAACAAGCCCGCGCCCAATTCCGTCACCGGAATATCGGTCAGTTCGCCCAGCGATACCGTCGTCGGAATCTTGACCGTCGAGATGCCCGCGCCGTCGTACTGCGACGCGATCGCCGCATATCCGTCTCCCGCCGTACGAATGATGAACGTAAACTGATCCGCCGTCGTCAGACCGACGGTATCCCATTCGACGGAAATCTTGGTATCGCTGACGTCGGTGTCGCTCCAATTGGTTTTCCAATCGGACGCTTTGAGCGGATCGTCCATCGCGGGCGTATTGTTGAGCAAAGATTTGCTCATCTGCATATACGCGGTCAAATTGAGTCCGTTGAAGATTTTGACGCCGACTTTCCAATTCTTGGTCTGCGACGGGAAATACGCGCTCGCCAGATTGGTCGCGCTCGAAAACGCGTACTTCAAAATTCGATTGACTTGATACGACTGTCCCGCGTATTCCGCCGTCAAAGGCATTTCGATATGTTTGGCGCTGTTGTTCAGATATTGATGCAAAATCGCAGTGCCGTCGTTGCGCAACACGAACATGAAATCCCGATCGGTCGCCAACCGTTCGACGCCGGTCACGATATGCTCCGCATCGTTCGTCGACGACGCAAAGCCATGATACCACATCGTATGCCATTTGGTATAGCTGACGTTGCCTTCCAACAATACCAGCACGTCGCTGGACGACAAGCCGTCCGTAAACGCAAACGCGCGGTTGCCGACGCACTCGACCGTGCGCGGCACGTATACCGACCCGACCGCCGTACAACCGTACAGCATCTTGGACGCGAGCGCGGTCACGTGCCGCCGCCCGATCGCCTTGGGAATGATGATGTTGTTGGCGGTGCCGTTGTAAGTCGTGATGCCCCAGCCCTTGTGCCGCGTGATCAGACCTTCTTTGACTTCGACGTCGCCGCCCTGCAAGCCGGTCATATAGCAGTTGCCGTACAGCGTGCGATCGCCCTGAATATGTCCGATCGAGAAGCCGTCTTCGTCCAACTCTTCGATCTCTTCCGCAAGCGGCAGCACGGTATAGCAATCCTGTTCGTCGTACCAAGCGTCCCACGTATAGCCGTCGTGGCTGAGCGTATTTTCGACGAGCGAGCCGTACGCCATGTTGAGTTGCGCGCTCTGCTTACCGGTCACGACGTCCATCAGCGTGACGGTATAAAAACGAATGTCGCGTTTGTATTCCGCGCGGAATTCGGTGTCTCCGTAAATCGTCATATTCGAACGATCCCA
>CAJTKI010000011.1:0-4523 GCA_910576875.1 uncultured Christensenella sp. | reverse complement strand
CCATCCGGTAAACGCAAAATGATATTTGGCAGTCGATACTTTGTTCAAGATTTCGCCGCTCGGCGCAACCGCTTGCGACTCGTACTCGACTTGCATCGTCTCGCTCTCGCCGTCGCCGTAGAAGAATGTCGCGAGATATTTGCGGATCGTCGATATAAACTGCGCCGTTACGACCGTATCGCCCTGCACGTCGGTCCAAGCGTCGGTGCTCCATCGATCGAACGAGTATTCATATTTGACCGTCGAATTTTTGGTCGGCTGCTCGGGCGCTTGCGCAGACGAGCCGTAATACACCGTCTGCGGTTCGCCGTAGCGATTGCCGAAATCGTCCAAAAAGGTAACCGTGTACGC
Organism: uncultured Christensenella sp.; assembly: GCA_910576875.1. Classification (GTDB taxonomy): domain Bacteria; phylum Bacillota; class Clostridia; order Christensenellales; family UBA3700; genus MGBC101980. Next base: position 4,172 of record CAJTKI010000011.1, on the reverse strand, counting down.
GCGCAGCTGCGATGCGAAATGCACGCGAAGCGTCAGATCGCGTTCGATGCGCGACAGCTGTTGGGTCGGTACGACCGTGCCGTCGACGTCCGTCCAGCCGTCGAACGAGAAATGGTATTGCGCGGTGGACTGTTTGACGATCTGCGCCGCGTCGGGTACGTTGGCGGCGGCGCCGTAACGCACGAATTGGGGAGCAGCCAGCAATTCGCCGCTTTCGCCGACAAAGCGCACTTCGTAATACCGCTCGAATTTGTCGTACTGCGCGCGCAATTCCGTCTCGCCGACAATGTTCAGATAATCGCCGTCCCAACCGATAAACGCATACGTATATTCCGCGCTCGCATCGCGCGCAACCCGCTGCCGATCCGGAGCGGTCGCCGCCTGACCGTACGCGACGGTCTGACTTTCGCGCGTCGGCGCGCCTTCCATATCGCCGAATACGAACGTCACCCGATACGTGCGCACCGTTCTTTCGATCTGCGCATAGACGTTGATGTCGGCGACGACGTCGTCGTACGCCTTATCCCATCCGATAAACGCATACGAATACTGCGCGGTCTGCTGCGGCAATTGCACGGCGGGCGCGGTTGCGCTCGCGTTGCGCGCGACGAACTGTTCGTCCAGCAGCGTCTCGCCTTGCCAGAACCGTACGCGATACGTACGCGGCGTCTTGTCGTACACGGCATAATACCGTACGTCGCGCGTCACCGGTGCGGCAAGATCCAACGCTTCGCCCGATTCGGTCTCCCAACCGCGGAACTCGTAGCGATACGTATCGTCCGCAACGCGGACGGGCGTCGTCGGCGCCGTGACCGACGCATCGTACGGCAGACGCTGCACGTCGTACAGCTGCAACTGCCCCTGCCAATCGTAATGATAGAATTCGACCGAATAATACGACGTATGCGTATCGTATATCGCTCGAATCGTCATATCCTGCGTCACATAGCGGTAATTGCCGCCCGCCCAGCCTACAAACAGATATTTGGTACCGTCCGCATATTTGTCCTGCATCTGCGGCGGATCGACGCTCTCGCCGTAATGCACGGTCTGCGACGCGATCGGCGTATCCGTCTCGTCGACAAACGTGACCGTAAACACGTGCGGCGTCTGTTCGATGACCGCGCGGATGTCCATATCCCCTTCCACGCGCGTCGGCGCGGCGTCCCAGCCGGTCACGCGCTTGCGGTACAGCAGCGTATCCTGCACATATTTTTGTGCCTGCTCGACGCTCGGAATGCGATCCGCCAGCACAAAGCCGCCGTACTCGACGTTGTCGATCGTCGCAATCAATTCGTCTTCCACCCAATAGCGTACCGTATACGTGCGGCGCATGCTGTTGTAAATCGGATAAAATTCGGTATTCCCTTGAATGTCCGTCAACGGCTGATCCCATCTGCCGAAATAATACGTAAACTGTTGCGTCGCGGGTTTTGCGGACGGACGCAGATTCCACCCGCTCAAATCGGCACCGCGCGCGACGTACTCGTCCGCGAGCACCGCGCCTTGATAATCGTAAAACGTCACGCGGCATGCATCTTCGGTCGGTATCCACCGCGCGTAAATGCGGACCTTGCCGCTGTCCTGGAAGACGCTGTCTTCGGAGACGGGGCGCTCCCAAACGTCTTTGTCATAATACCAGCCGCCGAATACAAACAAATCGCGCGTCGGTCTGCCGGAGATGGATTGGACGATGTCTTTGCCCGCGACGGCGCGCACGTCGCCCGCGCCGTAATCCATCCAAAACTGCGCGGACAAATAATCCGGTTGCGGCGCGGGATCGCCGTCCGGCAACGAATCCGCCCCGGCCGGATCCGTACCGTCCTTGACGCATGCGGCAAACGCGCATACGCACATCAGCGCGATCGCAAGCCATATGATCCATCCGCGTAATCTCTTCATAATCGATGAACTCCCCCGTTCGTCCGTCTCCGCTCGGACGGCAAGTCCGAGTTTCGGGCGCTACTATTATACGCGCGCAAGCGCGCCGTCGTCAAATCTTTCGGGAATATTACCGATATTTTCCCGAATATTCCCGTTTTGTCTCGCGCTAATCGACGGTTTTGCCGTCGCGTCGATAAACGCGAATCCGAAACGCAAAGTCCGTTTCCAGATCGCCGATCCCGTCCAGACGCGCCAAATCCTCTTTGCCCGTCTTGTACAGATACGGCGTCATATGCACCAATTGTTCGAGATCGCGCGCGCCGACGCGTTTACCGAACGCGCATACGCGATCCGATTCCGCGCGCCAAGGAGCGGGCAGCTCGCGCGGCGGCGGATTGGGACGCGTGCGGTCTGCATATAGCGCGTATTTCAACTGTCTGAGATGCCAGGTATCGGGCGTAACGGTCACCAATACGCCGTTAGGGCGCACGACGCGCGCGAATTCTTCCGTCGCAATCGGCGAAAAGACATTCAGCAAAACGTCCACGCCGCCCGTCGCCAGCGGCAACGAAAAACTGTTGGCGACCGCATACGCAATCTTCGGATTGCGCTTGGCGGCAACCTTGATCGCAAATTTGGAAAGATCCGTCCCGTATACCGCGTCCCACGGATACGCCTGCGCGACCGCGTCCAAATAATAGCCCCAGCCGCAACCGGCCTCCGCAAGCGTTCCGTTCGCATACGGTGCGACGGCGTCGCGCAACGCTTGCGCCAACGGCAAATAATATCCCTGCGACAAAAACGCGACGCGGGCGCGCACCATTTCGGCGTTGTCGCCGCGCGATTCGCCCTTGCGCGCGGACAAAGACAAATTGACGTACCCTTCTTTGGCGATGTCGAAACTGTGGCCGTTGCCGCAACGCAACGCGCACGGTTCGCGGCGCAACGCGGCGCCGCAATTGGGACAGATCCAGCCCGTTCCGATCGACTTTTCCATATTTTCAGCATATCAAAATAATCGTGCGCCGTCAATGCATTCGCATCTGTCGCGGATCGATGCACCGCGCGCGACGCGTTTTTTCCATCGTCGCGCGTGATGGACACGATTTTGTTTTATTTTTACAAACTTATAGACAACGCGTCTCGGTTTTGTTATAATTCTTATAATAAATGATTTTGTGCACACGCACGGATAAGGGAAATTATGAAGCAACCGAACGTTTTCTCCAAAGTAGGGTTCTTTGTCAAAGATTTCTTTGCGCACTGGAACACCCCCCCCCGTCCCGATTACCATCTCCCCAACAAGGAATTCGTCTCCTATGCCGTCGGCGGCATGGGCGTGCAAGGTATGGGCATCCTGACGCAATATTTCGCGATCAACGTCGGCGTGCATCTGTCCGTTGTGTATAACTTCGATCAGATGATCGTCTTTTACACGACGTTGATCGTATCGATCCTGTCGCTGTTTCGCGCGCCGCTCGTCGGCTGGATCATCGACAACACCAATACCAAATGGGGCAAATACCGTCCGTATCTGCTGTTTACGGGACTTGCGTGCGTCGTTTCGTTCTGGTTGCTCGCGTTTATCCCCAACATATTCATGCCGGGCGAAGGCGAAGTCTATACGACGACGGCAAAGTGGCTGGTCATCGGATCGTACCAATTGATCTATTTCGTCGCGATGACGGTATTCAGTTTCTTCTCGTTCGGACGCACGGGCTTGGCGCAGGTCATCACGCCCAATACCAACGAGCGGACCAAACTGTACTCCGTCGGCGGCGTCGTAGACTCGCTCGGACCGTCGATCGTACAGATGCTCTTCCCGCTGATCGCCAACGGCGTGTACGGTCCCAAAGGATTTTTGTACAGCGACCAATACGGCGGCATGACCGGCGACGAACTGAGCGCGACCGGCGTCATGTTCGGTATGGAAAACATTCATACCTATCAGATCATCTTCCCGATCTTCGGATGCATTTGCGTCGCGGTCGCGTTGATCATGTTCTTCGGTACGAAGGAACGTTTGATCCAAGAGAAAAAGGTCAAAGAAAAAATCGGATTCTTTACCGGCATCCGCAAATCGTTCCAAAACAAATATTTCTGGATTTTCAATATCTCCAACGTGCTTGCATTCGGCAGACTGCTGGCGTTCTCTTCGGTCGCTTACATCTGTTCGTATATGATCGGCGGCAATTTGGGCGGCACGTTGCGCGGACTCATGCCGACGGTCATGGCGGTCGGTTTTGTCCCGGGCATGCTCTTCTCGCCGTTGATCCAAAAGAAAATGG
>CAJTKI010000010.1 GCA_910576875.1 uncultured Christensenella sp. | reverse complement strand
ATACCGGCGTCTTTTTCGAAGACCTTGCCAAACTCAATATCGGCAAGCCCGAAGTCATCGCCAAAGCCACCGATCATATCGACGATATGATCGCGTACGTGCAGGCGTTGCTGGATGCGGGATACGCGTACGAGATCGACGACGGCATTTATTTCGACATCGGCAAGTTCCCCGATTACGGCAAGCTCAGCCGTCTCAATCTGGACGAACAGCAAGCCGGCGCGCGCGTGGAAGTCAATAGCCAAAAGCGGCATCCGGCGGACTTTGCGGTTTGGAAGAAGGCGGAGCCGGGACACATCATGCAGTGGCCCAGTCCGTGGGGCATGGGATATCCGGGCTGGCATATCGAATGCAGCACGATGAGCCGCAAGTATTTGGGACAGGTCTTCGACGTGCATACGGGCGGCGTCGATCATATTCCCGTGCACCACGAAAACGAAATCGCGCAGAACGAAGCGCTCGCCGGCAAACGCACCGTCAACTATTGGGTGCACGGCGAATTCATGCTCGTCAACAACGGCAAAATGTCCAAGAGCCTGGGCAATACGTATACGATCGCCCAATTGGAGGCGATGGGATACGACGCGGTCATGTTCCGCTATTTCTGTCTCAATGCGCATTATCGCAAAAAGCTGAATTTTACGTTCGACGGCATGGACGCCGCCAAGGTCTCGTATGCGCGTTTGACCGCGGCGTTGTATCAGCACAAGATCAGCGATCGCGCGACCGATGCGGCGGTGTTGGATCGGTATCGTGCGGAGTTTGCCGCCGCGATCGACGACGATTTGAATATTCCGCTTGCGCTCGGCATCCTTTGGCGCGCCGTCAAAGAAGCGTCCAGCAAAGATATCTATGCGTTGGCGCTCGACTTCGATCGCGTGTTGGGACTGTCGTTGGATCGGATCCGCAAGCCGGAAACGCCCGCGCAGGAAGTGCCCGCCGAGATCGCGGAATTGGTCGAACAGCGCGCGCAAGCCAAACGGGATAAGAATTATGCCAAAGCGGACGAGATTCGCGCTCGGATCGCCGAGATGGGCTATACCGTCGTCGATACCAAGGACGGCGCGAGCGTGACCAAAAATGCCTGATTTCTGCGTCAAGCCGTCCACGCTGTATCTGGTCGGCACGCCGATCGGCAATATGGGCGATATTACGATGCGCGCGCTCGAAACGCTGCGTCAGGTATCGCTGATCGCATGCGAAGACACGCGGCATTCGCTGGGATTGTTGAACTTTTACGGCATTTCCAAACCGTTGACCGCTTGCCATCGCCACAACGAGCGCGAGTCCGCGGAACGGATCTGCGCGCGGTTGGCGGCGGGCGACAGCGTCGCGCTGATCACCGACGCGGGGATGCCGGCGATCTCCGATCCCGGGGCGATCGTCGTCGCGCAGGCGCGCGCGGCGGGGTATCGGGTCGAAGTCGTTCCCGGACCGTCCGCGGTCGTCAGCGCGATTGCGCTGTGCGCGCTCGAACAACCTATTTGGACGTTTGTCGGCTTTTTGCCGTCGCGCAAACGCGATCGACAGGCGTTGTTGTCGTCGCTGTCCGATGCGCCCGGCGCGCTGGTGTTTTATTGCGCGGTGCACGACGTGCGGGAAGATCTGCGGGACATGTATGCGGCGTTCGGCGCGCGGCAAGCGCATGTGGTGCGCGAATTGACCAAACTGTACGAAACGCATGTGCAGGGCGAACTCGGCGCGTTGGAACTCGACGATCCGCGCGGCGAATACGTCGTCGTCATCGAAGCCGCCGAGACAAAGCCGTCCGCGCCGCAAGGCTCGTATTGCGAGCAGGTCGCCGCGTTGATGGACGGCGGCACGGATAAAAAAAGCGCGATCAAAGAGATCGCGCGTCGCAACGGCGTGCCCAAAGACGTCGTCTATAAGGCGGTTGCGGAATCGGATTTGTGATAGAGTTTTCGGGCGGCAGCGGTCATCGCGCCGCTCTCTTCGTATACGATCAGCGTGTCCAGACGCATGCCGTGTTTGCCGCCTTTTTTTGCCTGTACGATAAAGGTATCCGCCTGTTTGGACGCTTTGGGGAAGATCAGCGTCACGCGCTTGGGCGCCAGATTGCGCGCAGTCAGCGCGCTCAGCACTTCCGCCATGCGTTCCGTTTTGTGAATCATATACAGCGATCCGCCCCATTGCAACAGGTCGGCGGCGGATCGAATCCATTCGTTCAGATCGCAGCTGCTTTCGTGCCGCGACAGCGCCGCGCTCGGCGTCGCGCGTTTCAATCCGCTCGGCATCGGAAAATACGGCGGATTGGTAACGACCGTTTGCGCGCATTCTTTGCCAAGCAATTGCGCCGCGTTTGCGACGTCGCCTTGTACGATGCGCACGCGCGCCTGCAAGCCGTTATAGACGACGTTGCGTTGCGCCAGTCGGGCGACTTCGGGTTGTAATTCGATCCCGACGACCTGCGCCGCCGCCGTTTTTGCGGCGACCAACAGCGCGATGACGCCGTTGCCGGTTCCCAAATCGACGATCGTGCCGCCCGCTCGTACGCGCGCATAATTGGACAGCAACACCGCGTCGGACGTAAAGCAATATTCTCCCGGACGCTGGATCAGTCGCAGCCCCGCGTATTGCAGATCGTCCAGCCGTTCGTTGTCTTGTATCGATACTTCCATATCCGTAGTGTAGCATACGCGCCGCACCATTTGCAAAACGATTTCAAATTTTTTTGATTTGCTCTCGATTTACAGTTGACATTTGCGAGCGGATATCGTACAATTATTTACGCTTAGCGCATGCACCATTAGCTCAATTGGATAGAGCGTTGCACTACGGATGCAAAGGTTAGGGATTCGAGTTCCTTATGGTGCACCACCATACGCAACCTAATTTCACTATTAGGTTGCGTATTTTATAATGCCATTAGGCTAATTTTATTTAGCTTACTTTCATACTTAATTTAACGTGCCGATTTCATCAACTGTAATAAAATCTAAAATAATGCTCGCTTTATTGAAAGCAGAAGGATAACGATATCTTGCACTTAGGTTATCTTTTACTAATTGCATTTTATCAAATAAACTTTTTAATTTATTTACTTCTTTTGTTCCAAGTAGGTTAGACATTTTTTCAAGCTCATATTTTGATTTAAATTTTAAGCTAAACAGGCGAAATTGAGAATTGGGAGAATAATAGCTATCATATATATATGTTTTTGGAAACCAATAATAATGGCTTTCTATTAATAGTATGCTTAAATTGTAAAGTAGTAAATCTGCAAAGATAATATCATCTTTTGAGTATTTTTCATTAAGGGTTTCTATCCAAAGTTGGGCTTCTCCTGAAAAATGTTGACGTTCATCATTTGGATAGTCAATTTTATTCTTTATCGAATCAATTGTTTGAGAATTTGCGCAATAAAAAACTTCATTAAATGGTATTGCTTTATTATCAGGCGTGTGGGCAAAATATGTTCTTGTCAAAATATTGTATATTTTTGCATATGCTTTTACTTTCCATAATTTTGAAATAGTATAAATAAAAAGTTCGTTTAATAATGAATTTAACAACACTTCATTAATAGGGCTGGATGTATTCGTATATCTGTTATAAATATTAAACAAAAAATCAACAATTTCATCTTCAATACCATCGAATAAAGCAATAATATCAAGTATTTCCAAATAATTATCTCTAACAGGGATGAAACTTGTTCTATATTCTAAAATCGCTTTCGCAGTAGTTGCAGTTATTTCAGAAGGCAAATTCTTGTTATTACAAATGGTGTTGTCTAGACTTTTTAAAATTTTATCAAAAGCATTAAAAATAATAGTCGATTTATTATAAATAATAGTACTATTTTTTAATTGTACAATTTCTTGCAGATTTAATGGAATAATGTTTTTAGGTGTGTCAACCCAGATTGGTTTTTTCCCAAGCGGCGGCTCTATATATGTTTTTCTTCCATACAAATGGCGAACAAGTTTAATATATTCTTTTTCATATTCTGCTGTTGTCAAATCAAAATGTAATCTGCCATTTAAATATATAGGCATACAAGTTTCGTTATTATTACCGCGTTCAAATACAACAGGTACAAATTTACTTTGTTCGGCGTCATTATAAACATTAGGAGAAATGATTTGAGTTTCAGTTCCAACTCCGCCAGTACGGTCATTAGCCTTCTTTGCATAAACTGGGTCAAGTAAAATTATAACATAATTTATGGAACTATCGTTAACACACTTTTCCATAAAAGAACTAGTATCATTTCCAACTTCCATTGACCATTTATCTATAACAACCGATATGCCATCGCCCTTTAATCGCGAAGCGAAGTCAAGTACTTTTTGCTGATATTCTTCTGTTCCCCAAGCATAAGAAATAAATACTTTGGGGTTTTCAATTAGTCTTTCCATAAATTATTAACCTTTCCGATGATAATATTTGGTTAGTCAAAATTTAAAAGTAATTATAAACTTTTAATTGTGTAAGTTACCTTATCTATAAATTTGTCATAGTCATTATAAATAATGGTAGCGCCAAAATCAAATTTCAATCTGGAAATTGTCATATCAAAATCATTATGTAAATAATGATTTTCGTATTCTACCTTATTGGGAATTTGGGTAATATCAATTTTGTCTTCAATATGAATAATGAAGACAAGCGTTTTATTTGGAGTATGTAAATAGTTATCAATATTATCGTTAGACAACTTAATGTACTTGTTTAAGTTATGTTCAGTTATTGTTTCCCATTTTGCGATACCGCCATTTTTGTCAAAATAGGGCGATTTGTCAGAAATTATAAAAATCTGAAAATAGGGTATTTTAGCGCAACGTATATTTGCAGTTTCGCCAAGCATATTTTCAAAATAGTTATTTGAATTTTGCGAGTAATTGCTCATTACATATTTCACTGCAATACCAGCGACAGGCGTATTGTTTTCGGTTATTGTTGTTTTATTTACATAGCGTCCATTGATTTTATGTTCTTTTCCTATTCCGTAACCTAAAGAGTATACGGAATAATGGTTATCGTTTAAACGTTTTTGCAAATCTTCTGAAATAGCACCATGTAAAATGCTTAACTTTTTATTGCTTCTTGCGCCAGTTTGCAAATAAGCATCAAATGATTTTTTAAGAATTACTAAAAATTGCGAATTGTTCATTTTTTAAACTGTTCCTTTGTGAGTATTTATATTCAAGATAATTTTTCAAGTCTTTTGACGAATAAGTATAATAGCCGCCGCTTTTATATTTGCCAAGTAGTAGTATATAGGAAATAAAATCTTCGCTATATAGCATTTCTTTCAATTGGATCTCTGGAACGTCTGTTATAATATAGAGTCCGCTATAAACACCAACGCCTTTGTCACATTTTATAAGTTTTAAATCAGATTGTGATCTTATTAAAGTGTTAACAGCATATTTACAACGATAGACGTCGTTGATTCCTTGTGTTCGTCCAAACCCATACCAATCATTCTTGCTTTCCAAACTACGATTTTGTAGCAAGTTTTTATAAGTATCATAGTAGGTTCTAATTTTCTCATTTGCGGTTAACTCTGAAAATGCTACTAGTTTGCCCTTTGAATAGGGAAATATACATCTAAATTTCTTTCCTGTTGATGCTTTTACAATGGGTATGGTAAATTCGTCAAAATCAAAATTACCGATAAAAAAACTGTCGGAAAGAGTAGCGAAACCATTTTTAACAGCAAAGTGGTCTTTTATAGTATGATAATTTAAAATTATTCTCAATTCATTTAATTTTCTTTTTTCTGCAAAATAAAAATTACCACATATGTAAAAATTATCGATGTCTAGTGTATCGACATAATATGGGAAACAATTTTTATTTTCAAATTGATAGTAATCGATTGTCTTATGTTGACGATTATTTTTTAAGATTGTAATGGTTGTATAGGTAGTTGCAGTAAATGCTTGAAAGTGCTTTAAATTTACGATTTTATCAAGTAAATTATTGTTTACTAAATACAAGCGCATATACTTCCCAGCAAGACTATTAAAAAAGGAACTAGGTGTAATATAACCCAAAACCCCATTCTTATTAAGCATTTTTAACCCAATTTCATAAAAAACAATGTACAAATCAGTCATGCCGCTTTGAGCAAATGAAAATCTTTTTATGTGGTTAAAGGAATTGCCTAAATTATGGATCCTAATATAAGGCGGATTTCCTAAAACGAAATCCATTTTGCCGTTATATTTATTTATCGTCAAAGTATCAGCACAGGTTATGTCCCAATTAATACTATTCAAGCCATACTTCTCAACAATTTTGTTTAAATTTTGAATACATTTTTGGCATTCTATGTTGTCTATTTCAATACCGTGGATATAGGTGGACAATTCCTTTGACAAAAGAAGTAGATCATTGCGGGTTTTTAGAAATTCGTTGCAATATCTATTTACAATGGCAATCAAAAATGCACCATTACCGCAACTATTGTCAATAACGTGTTTTTTTAATATCGACTGTCCATGATAGCTAGATAAATCAAGAATATTATTGACAATGAATTCGGGTGTGTAAAAGCGCCCATTTAATTTCTCAGTGGATATAGTTAACGCTTTCGCTTTCATAATATTTAGTATACTACAATTCGCATGATGTTGGCAATAGATTCAATGATTCAAAATTGTCTTATATTCGTTATAAATAGTACTGTACTAATTTAAGTTGAGGAATTTTTGTTTATGAGCGTGATCTAACTTTCCATTTATAGGCAAAAAGGCAAGGGAAGCGCCCCTTGCCTTTTGCCGTATCGTTATTTCAGCAAGCGATCTGCGTCGGTGATTTTTCGGATGACGCGACACGGGTTGCCGGCGGCGACGACGCCGGACGGGATATCGCGGGTTACGATGCTGCCCGCGCCGATGACGCTGTCGTCTCCGATCGTAACGCCTTGTAAGATCTTGACGTCTGCGCCCAGCCAGACGCGTTTGCCGACGGTTACGGGTTTGGATATGCAGACGTTTTGAATGCGTTCGTCGGGATCGAGCGCGTGATTGGTCGTATAGATGCCCGCGCGGGGACCGAACATCGTGTGATCGCCGATCGTCACTTCGCCGCAATCGAATATGATGCAACCGAAATTGATGAACACATGGTCGCCGATCGTGATATTGGAGCCGAATTCGCAGATGAAATCCGGTTCGATATAGACGTCTTTGCCCACGTTGCGCAAAAGTTGTTGCAAGATCGCATTGCGTTGTTCGAGATCGTCGTCGGTGGTTTTGTTATATGCCCGAAACAATTTTTTGGCGACGAGCCGCCGTCCTTCGAGTTGCCGATCTCTGTCGTCGCAGGGGATCCCCGCAAGCATCTTTTCCCATTCCGTCATACTGGTTTCTCCTTATAGTTTCGCGCGGAAGTTTTGAATTGTTTTATGTTCCGACGCAAATTTATCGAATCGTCCGAATCCGCCGTTACCCGCATGAGATTGCGCAACATCCGACTGCTATCGCAATAAAGCTGTTTGCAACTAAAATCGCAATGCTGCCGGCATGGAGTACAACCGCCGAATCGTGTCGAAAACCGAATGTACTCCGATACGGATATCGCAACGGCAAATCGTTTGTAACCATACTATATCACACGGATGCAAATCTGTAATTGCAATTTTTCACGCATTTATGGTACAATATCACAAAGGATCTAGGAGTATGACGAATCGCTATTTGAAAGTATCGACGGATGAATCTTACCGCGAAACCCAACCGCACGGCAATCCGGATTTTCCGTTCCGATACTATCTGGAAAACGTGTACGAATTCGATTTTCACAGTATCGCGTGGCATTGGCATCCCGAATTCGAAATCATTTACGTGCGCGACGGATCGATCGATTGTTTGATCGGAACGGATCGCATCGAATTGGCGCAAGGATACGGGTTGTTTGTCAACAGCGGGGTTTTGCACTGCTATCAAGCGCGTGCGGACAACGTCATGCCCAACATTGTATTCGCGCCCGAACTGCTCGGGGAAAAGCAAGGGCGGATCTATACGAAGTACGTGCGACCGATCGTCGAATCGGGGATGCCGTATCAAATACTCGATCCGTCCGTTGCATGGCAAAGCGAGATATTGCAAGTACTGCAAGCCGTATTCGAATTGCAAAATCGCGGCGATTCCTGCGAGCTGGAAACAAGCGCGCAGATATTTCGACTTTGGCAGATCCTTTCGCAAAACATGCCGTCGCAATCGACGACGCTTCCGCCCGACCGCGCGGCGCTGCATCGATCGCAACTTCAAATCATGATGCAATATATGCACGCCAACTATCGGAATCCGATTCGGTTAAAAGATATTGCGGCGACCGTCTACATCGGCGAAAACACCGCGTTGCAAATTTTTCGACAGGGGATTCACATTTCGCCCGTCGCGTACTTGATTCGGTATCGGCTTGCGCGCGCCGCGGAATTGCTCTTGACGACCGATAGAACCGTTACGAGCATCGCGCAAAACACGGGATTCGACAACGCCGGTTATTTTTGCCGCAAATTCAAAGAACATTATCGCATTTCCGCATCGGAGTATCGCAAGCGCGCGATGCAGACCGTCGAAGCGGAGAAATAAGCAATCGATTGACCGATATGCCGTGTAGGGAAGCGCGATTTAAGCATGCGCGCGTCGATCGGATCGCGCTTGCGGTTAGAATCGCTTTACGGATTCGCAATATCGCGATCGAATAGATTCGCGAATGCTTAGACGCGGCAAGGCATCGCCGCGTCGAGTTGCGATTCGCGCAAGCGGATTCGTTGCCGCTGTGTCGCGCTGTCGTAGCGTTGACGCAAGCGGCGATCATGTTGCGATACGGTGGGGGATATTGTATCTTGAACTCTCGCGTGTTCTATGCTACAATAGACACATTATCATGAGAATAAAGGGGCGGTTGCGTTATGACGTTACGAGAAAAAGCGACGAAATTCATGTTCCACGGCGTCACGCTGGGCGTTTTGTCCGCGTTGTCGGTACTGGCGCCGCTGGTGTATTATTCGTTCCGCTTCGGTTGGGTATATGTCGATCAGGCGGTGTTTGACGGATTTTGTTTGACGTTGTTTTGTTTGATGATGATCAACGCACTGCTAGGCGCGGCGATCGACGTATGTAAGATCTATCATATCGAATGCCGCAACATTCGTCTGTTGGAGACCAAATGGGTGTTGGCGGCTGCGATCGTGCATGGCGCGTTGACGTGTTTGTTTGCGATCGTGGCGCTGGTGTTCGTGGCGGTGGCGGGAGCGGAAAGCGCTTCGGTGGGTTTCCGTTTTATCGGCGAATCTTTGCCGGCTTTTGCGGCGGCGTACGGCGCGGTCGTATTGGCGCTGTTCTTGCCGAAAGTCGCTAATCGCAAACTGCGCGCCGCGGTTGCGGCGATTACCGTTTTCGTCACGGTCGTCGCGATTCTCGGGGCGGTGTTCCCGTGTACGCCGTATCGGATTCTTTCGCATCCGATCGTCATCGACAACGGACGCGATTATTCGGTCGTCTTTGCAACCAACGATATCGGCACGGGCTATATCGAATATACGTACGACGGTACGCAATATAAGGTTTATGACGAGAACAACGGCAGACTGAACGGCGACAGCTGCATCCATACGATACGCGTGCCGTACGAACATTTGGAAGACAACGCATATCGGGTGGGAACGCGCAGAGTGATCGACGAATTGTCGTACGGCGGACGAACGGGCGCGGAAAGAGTTTCGGACGAATATCGCTTTGCGAGCATGAAAGGCGATGCGGAGCAGAACTATCTGATGATCTCCGATTGGCATACGCATACCCGAAAAGCAAAAAAGGCGATCGACTGCGTCGGCGCATACGGCGGCGTGATCATGCTGGGCGATTCGTCTCCCGGATTGAACTTCGAAGAAGAAGTCTCCGCGTATATCGTCGAGTTCGGCGGAGAGATTACCCAAGGTCGCATGCCGATCGTATTCGCGCGCGGCAACCACGAGACGCGCGGACCGTATGCGGGCAAGCTGGCGGACGATCTGGGAATGGACAAATACTATTATACGGTCGATACGGGCGACTATACGTTTTTGGTACTGGACAGCGGCGAAGACAAGCAGGACGATCATCCCGAATACGGCGGAATGGTGGATTATGCGCAATATCGCAGACAAATGGTCGAGTGGTTGGAGCGCGCGCCGATCGATCGGAGCGACCGCATCGTCGCTTTGGTGCACAGCAGCGAGATCGCGATCGAAGAAGATTTGCGCGACAGAGCGTATCGGCGATTGACCGAACTGGGCGTACAATACGTATTTTCCGGACATACGCATCTGTGCGGCGTGACGGAGAGTTATGCGGCGGGCATGATTACGTACGAAGACGGCGGATTCGACGCCGATAGATTTATCGCATCCAAGATCGTGCTTCGCGGCGACGCGGTCGATATTCAGGCATGGAACGACAAAGGGCAACTCGTATTCGATAACGCGCATCGCAGTACAACCGCGCGTTAATCCCGTACGAAGCAAAGAGCAAAAGCGATCGCGTCGAATTGTTTGCGCGATCGTTTTTTGACGTCGCGATACGGTAAGATCCATCGAGCGCAAATCAAGGCGCGCAAACAAAATCGCAATCGATCCGTCGCGCCGACAATGGCGCAAACTTGCCGCACGAGTGTTCCGCAACCTGCATCGGACGGGACGAGACGGGCCGACTCGTACGCGCCGCGAACGGTTGTTGCGACAAAAGACGCGGGAATCGACAAGTGTGTCTTGCGTTTGCGTCGATTTTATGATAAACTGATAAAAATTGCACGCAAAGGATAGGTATTATGGAAGAAAAGGACACGTCGTTGGCGACGGGTTGCGAGTCGCCGACGGCGGATGCATCGAACGAAGCTGCGCAGAGCGCGCAGACGCCGAACGCGGGCGGAGAAGTCGGCAAGAAACGCAGCAGCTTTACGGGCAAGATCGGATTTGTTTTGGCGGCTGCGGGATCTGCGGTCGGGCTGGGCAATATTTGGCGCTTTCCGTATCTGGCTGCGAAGTACGGCGGCGGCATATTTATCTTGACGTATATCATATTGGCGGTGACATTCGGATTCGTGTTGATGATCGCGGAGATTGCGATCGGCAGAAAGACGGGCGCCAGCGCGATCAACGCATTCAAAAAATTACACAAAAAGTGGGCGTTTCTCGGCATTTTATGCGCGGTCATTCCGATCATTATTTTGCCGTATTATTCGGTGATCGGCGGCTGGGTCGGCAAATACTTCTTTACGTATCTGACGGGGAGCGGCGCGGCAGCCGCGGGCGATACGTTCTTTTCGTCGTTTATCGCATCGCCGTGGCAGTCGTTGTTGTTCTTTGCGTTGTTTGTGACGGTGGTATTCGTGATCGTGCTGTTCGGCGTGGAAAAGGGCGTGGAAAAGACGAGCAAATTCCTGA
Source organism: uncultured Christensenella sp. (assembly GCA_910576875.1). GTDB lineage: Bacteria > Bacillota > Clostridia > Christensenellales > UBA3700 > MGBC101980. The sequence goes on along the minus strand of CAJTKI010000010.1, from coordinate 19,473 downwards.
TGCCGGCGTTGGTGTTGCTGACGATCGGCGTGACGATTTATACGCTGACGATGCCCAATTCTTTGGAAGGCGTCAAGTACTATCTGTTGCCCGATTTCAAAAAGTTTTCGATCGGGACGGTGCTCGGCGCGCTGGGGCAGTTGTTCTATTCGATGTCGTTGGCGATGGGCATCATGATCACGTACGGATCGTATATGAAAAAGGAAAACAAGATCGAGTCTTCCGTGCATCAGATCGAAGTCTTCGATACCGGCATCGCGTTGTTGGCGGGACTGATGATCGTGCCGGCGGCGTTCGTGTTTTCCGACGGCAGTCCGGAGACGCTGGGGCAGGGACCGGGGCTGATGTTCGTCGCGCTGCCCAAAGTCTTTCAGACGTTCGGACCGGTCGGCGGCGGAATTTTGGGCGCGTTGTTCTTTGCGCTCGTGCTGTTTGCGGCGTTGACGTCGGCGATCTCGTTGATGGAGACGGTCATCTCGATCGTCATCGACAAGTTTCGGTTGTCGCGGCGCAAGGCTTGTTTGATCACGTATATCGGGACGCTGTTGCTGGGAATTCCGTCGGCGCTCGGATTCGGCGCGTTCAAAAAAGTTTCGATCGGCGGAATGACGATTCTCGATATGATGGACTTTTTGAGCAATTCGGTATTGATGCCGATCGCGGCGTTCCTAACCTGCGTGTTTATCGGGTATGTGATCCAATGCAAGACGATTACCGACGAGATCGAACTCAACGGCAAATTCGCCATGAAGAAATTTTTCAACGTCATGGTCAAATACGTTTGCCCGATCGGCATCGCGGCGATTTTGCTCACGTCCATTCTGGATGTAGCGGGCGTATTTAAGCTGTAAGGATCGCGCGTCGCGGAATATAAAATGGTACGGATTTCGATCGAAGAACAGTTTAATCGAATCGCGCGGGAGTATGACGACAACCGCGCCAAGTTTATTCCGTGCTTTCATGCGTTTTACGACGAGACGACGGAATTTCTGACTTCCGTCCTTGCGCCGCCGACCTGCGTGCTGGATTTGGGCGCGGGAACGGGACTGTTGACGCAGTACTGGCGCAGACGCGCGCCGTTTGCTCGGTATGTGCTTGCGGATGTCGCGCAGGATATGTTGGACGTCGCCCGCGAGCGATTTGCCGATGCAAAAGACGTGACGTTTTGTTGCTTGGATTATACGTCGGCGCTCCCGCAGGGCGCGTACGACGCGGTGATCTCCGCATTATCCGTGCATCACCTGGAAGACGCGGACAAGCAAACGCTATTCGCCCGTATCTGCGAGCGGTTGCCGCAAGGCGGCTATTTTGTCAACTACGATCAGTTTTGCGCCGACGACGCGCGCGTCGGGGAATGGTATGATCGGGAATGGGAAACGCACCTGGCGGAGCGCAGCGGGTTGACGAAGCGCGATTTGGACGCGTGGCGCGTGCGCAGACAATTGGATCGCGAATGTTCGGTAACGCGTCAGACGCAGATGTTGCGCGCCTGCGGATTTTCGAGCGTGCAATGCGTGTATGCGTATCGAAAGTTTGCGGTTATCCTTGCCGTCAAATAGACGACAAGCGTACAGGGATGCAAAAGGGAGCCGATTCGGCTCCCTTTTTGCGTTCTGTCCGGGCGATTGGGCGATCAATAGTTGTCGGCGCTGATCTCGAAATAGCTTTGCGGATGCGCGCAGACCGGACATTTGTCCGGCGCGTCGGTACCGACGACGATGTGTCCGCAGTTGCGGCATTCCCAAACCTTGACTTCGCTCTTGGCGAATACGGATGCGGTTTCGATATTGCGCAACAAAGCGCGGTAGCGTTCTTCGTGGCGTTTTTCGATTGCGCCGACCAGACGGAATTTGCGCGCGACTTCGGGGAAGCCTTCTTTTTCCGCGGTTTGGGCGAACGATTCGTACATGTCCGTCCATTCGAAATTTTCGCCCTGCGCGGCTGCTGCGAGATTGTCGGCGGTGTTGCCGATGCCGCTCAATTCTTTGAGCCACATTTTGGCGTGTTCCTTTTCGTTATCCGCGGTGGATTGGAAGATTGCGGCGATTTGCTCGTAGCCTTCCTTTTTGGCTACGGACGCAAAATACGTGTATTTGTTGCGCGCTTGCGACTCGCCGGCAAATGCGGCTTGCAGATTTTTTTCGGTTTGCGTACCTTGATACGGATGCATAAGTGTCTCCTTTGCGTATGGTTATTCCGGCGACGGTTACATATCGTCGCAACGTTCGATAGAGAGAATGTAGGGGTTCTTTTCCATGATTTCGTTCAGGATTTGAGACGAAAACTCTTGGTCGGTATTGATCGCCGCATGGAACACGGTGCCTTCGTCTCTGCGTTCGATCGTCAGACTGTTGAAGTGCGGCACGCCGAAGATCTGCTTGACGCGGACGTTTTCGTCCGTCATGTTGCGGAAGCAGATATTGAGTTGGTAATAGTGCTTGGTCCGAAACAGTCTGCAATTGATGTGGAAGATGCATTGGATGACGATCAGGATCAACGTCGCGCCTGTCGCGACGACGTACATGCCCGCGCCCGCCGCCATGCCGACGCCCGCCGTCGCCCAGATGCCGGCGGCAGTTGTCACGCCGTGCATTTTCTGTCCGCGGAACATGATGATGCCCGCGCCGAGAAAACCGACGCCCGATACGATCTGCGCCGCGATCCGCGCCGCATCCGCGGTCATGCCGCCGAATCCGTATTTGCTCACGACCATCATCAGCGCCGCGCCGACGCAGACGATCGTGTGCGTGCGCAATCCCGCTTCTTTGACGCGCAATTTGCGCTCGAATCCGATCGCGGAGCCCAGCGCCACCGCGACGAGAATGCCGATCAGATATTGCAGTTCTTGGATCATAGGTCTATGCTCCTGTATGCGACGCGCGAATACAATAGTTGCATCGGCGCGCCGATTGGGGGATTTCTATTTCGGTCGTTCGTTTGCAGACGACGCGGTTGCGTCAATCGGCAAATCTGAGACCTTTGCGGATGTCCGCCGCAAATGCGGGCAGACGGTCCGTACGGGTCAGATTGGCTTTGCGGAACAGATACTTGATCGGTTGTCCCAGCACGCCGGCTTCGCGCGCGTTGCGTCGCGCGTCGTAGTCGGGGGCGAAGATCGAGTCCCAGTTGGCGCCGCAACCCCCGTATGTGGCAATCATGCGTTTGGTGTTGTACATGCCCAGATACATCGTGTAATCGCGGTCGATCCGATCCGCGATATTGCCCAATAAGATCCAGTGTTTTTTGGGCGGAAACCAACACAGCGAATCCCAATGTACGGATCGAATCTCGTCGTTCGGCACGTCTTGCGGATCGGGCGGCGTCGGCGTGTACGACCTGCCGATCGCGATCAGAATGTTGTAGCTGTATTTGCTTTTGCCGATCGTATTCGGTTCCAGATCCAGCACGTCCAGCACGACGCAACCGTAATATCCGTCTCCGTAACGATAAGCGACGATGTCGCCGATCGAAAAGGGAACTTTGTAGATCGGTTTTTGCCGCTGACGGATCGGCTTGGGGTTTTCGCTCAGGATTTTGGCAAGGAACTTTTGCAGCACCTCTTCGCGTCGGCGCAAATCGGCGGGGCAGGCATACAGTTCTTTGAGAAACTCCGTATCGCGTCCTTCTTCGATGATGCGGCGCACTTCGTCGCGCACGCGGTCGCTGAGCTGTCCGCAACGCCATTCGCAGTCGGCGAGCGCAAAATACACGTCGTGCAGGACGCCGTCGCCCGCTTCGAACTGAGACTCGTAATATTCGAGAATGTCTTGTTCGATTTGCGGTACGGACATATTGCGATAGTAAAAACATTCGAAAAAGTCGTCTTTGACTTCTGCGAATTCGTCGCATGCGGATATGCCCATTCCCCATCTGCTCATCTGCGCGCTCCTTGTCGTCGTGATTCGGATTCAGTATAGCATGTTTTCGGTCGATCCGCAAGCGGGAAGAATCGTTAAAAATATACGAAAAAGGATCGATTTTTATGCGTTTTTTGCTTGCATGGCAAAGCGCAAGGTGATATATTATAACCGAAAATCGTTTGGACGATTCTGTAACGAGATTTTACCGCACCGAATGCGGCGAACAAAAAGGAGAAACACTGATGAAAGTTAAGAAAACAGGCGCAATCGTCATGTTTGCGATTGCCGTGGTTTGCGCATTGATCGGCGTAGCTTTGATGCTGGTCAATCAATCTCCGGTCGTTGTGGAGAATGAGATTACGATCGTTCCTTCCGGAACGCGTTACGAATGGCGCGGCTTATTGCGCAATACTTCGATAAGACCGATTACGATCACGAAGTTGCGCATTACGCTGACGACGGACGACGCGGAATACGCCGTGTCCGGACCGTTGGTCGTCGATTTGATCGGCGAGAGCGAGATGGCGTATGCGGATCCGGTGGATCTGGATCCGGATGAGGGCTTGGAATTGGACGGCGCAAAAGACAGTTACGGCAACCGCGTTCCGGTCGCGGTCGAAAAGATCGAGATCGAAATCAATGCGGGCGGCAAAGTCAAAGCATATACGTTGTCCAAGTCCAGCGGTAATATGAAGAGCTGGTCGTTCTTGTTGATTGTTTTGGCGGCAGTGTTTGTATTTGCCGGCGCAGGACAAATTACTTCGCAAAAGCGGCAAGTCAAACAGTGGGAAGTCGGACAGGCATATGCCGCGACGTTGGACGGCGGTACGTTCGTCTACGGCTATATCGGCAGCAAGGGCATGGACAAAAAGGCGGCGATGAAGACGCTCGGTTCCGCATTGGGCGCGGCTGCTTCGGCGCTTTTGGTCGGCGCGGGATCGTACCGTATTTACGGCGGCAATGCCAGAAAAGCGTTGTTGTTTACGACGGACGGTCTGTATGTCGGCGACGTGCAAGCCAAGTCGTATTCCATCGATCGCATGGAGTTGATCCCCAACGGCGGATTGGTCGACGCGGTCGTCGAAAAGAAGGCGGGCAACGTCGTTTTGACCGACAACAATAAGACCAGCATCATCGTCAACATCAAGGAGAACGACGTCGACGAAAATCGCATCTACGAATTGTTGCAGAAACTCGCGTCGTCCGAGCAAGCCGATCAAGCGGCGCAGGACTTCGTTTCGGCAGAGCCGCAAACCGACGCGGTGTGGACGACGGCGAATAAGAGCGAATACGAAGTCGTTTTGACGGACGCGGGCAGCAACAAGATCGAAGTCGTCAAGCTCGTCAGAGAGTTGACGGGAATGGATCTGACGCAGTGCGCAGACGTCATCAGCGAGCTTCCGTACACGCTGTGGGACAACGTCGATCGCGAAACCGCGGAACGTACCGCGGAGCGCTTTGCCGAAGTCGGCGCGCAAGTCGAAATCCGCTGATCGATCGGATATGCAATCGAAAGACCCGCTTTTTGCGAAGCGGGTCTTTTACGTTTTTTTGCGCGTTACGAAAGGCAGGCGGATGCATATCTATGCGCGCTCGGCAAGCGCGGGCGCGCGCGTTTGCAACTTATAACGGCGAAAATCGCAGAAGGAATACGATTTTGCCTGTCCGAAGTAAATAATTATACACAAATATTGAATAATTATGTATAATCTTTCTATTTTATTAAATATACTTGAATAATTATAAAACTTTATCAAATCCGACCGCCATGCGTTGACATCGCGTGCGCGAAGTATTATGATAGCTGTATCACAACGAATTCTATTAAACGGAGAATATCATTATGGCGAAGAAGATCAAAAAAATCGTATTGGCATACTCGGGCGGTTTGGATACGTCCATCATCATTCCGTGGCTCAAAGAGAACTACGACGATCCGGAAATCATCGCGGTCAGCGGCGACGTCGGTCAGGGTACGGAACTGGACGGTTTGGAAGAAAAGGCGATCAAGACGGGCGCGAGCAAGCTGTATATCGCCGATTTGAAAGAAGAATTTGTCACGGATTGCGTGTATCCGGCGCTCAAAGCGGGGGCAAAATACGAAGATGACTATTTGCTCGGTACGGCGCTCGCGCGTCCGATCATCGCAAAACGCCTGTGCGAAATCGCGTTGCAGGAAGGCGCGGACGCGATCTGCCACGGTTGTACCGGCAAGGGCAACGATCAGGTGCGTTTCGAGTTGACGATCAAGGCGTTTGCGCCGCAGATGGAGATCATCGCGCCGTGGAGAATTTGGGATATTCAATCGCGCGACGAAGAGATCGATTATGCGGAAGCGCACAACATTCCGCTCAAGATCAGCCGCGAGACCAACTATTCCAAGGATAAGAACCTGTGGCATCTGTCGCACGAAGGCTTGGATCTGGAAGATCCCGCCAACGAGCCGATGTACAACAAAGAAGGCTTTTTGGAGATGGGCGTATCGCCCGAACAGGCGCCCGATCGTCCGACCTACGTGACGTTGGATTTCGAACGCGGCGTTCCGGTCGCGCTGGACGGCAAGCGTCTGGGCGGCGCGGACATGGTCGCGGCGCTCAACCGCATCGGCGGCGCCAACGGCATCGGTCTGGTCGATATCGTCGAGAACCGTTTGGTCGGCATGAAATCGCGCGGCGTGTACGAGACGCCCGGCGGTACGATTCTGTACCATGCGCACAAAGTGTTGGAGACGCTCTGTCTGGACCGCGATACGCAGCATTATAAAGCGTTGATCGCGCAGCAGTACGGCGAGCTGATCTATTTCGGCAAATGGTATACGCCGTTGCGCGAAGCGTTGGACGCGTTTGTCGACAAGACGCAAGAGACGGTGACCGGTCAGGTCAAACTCAAACTCTACAAGGGCAATATCGTCAACGCCGGCGTGACGTCGCCGTACTCGCTGTACGACGAAGAGATCGCGACGTTCGACAAGGACGAAGTGTACGACCAGACGGACAGCGCCGGATTCATCAATCTGTACGGTCTGCCGATCAAGGTCAAAGCGATGCTGGATAGCAAACGCAAATAAACCGCATTCGGGAGCAAGCATATGGCACAGCAGATGTGGGCGGGGCGCTTCGCCAAGACGATCGACCAAGCCGCCAACGATTTTAACGCGTCGATCCGCGTAGACTGCCGCATGTATCGCAGCGATATCGTTGCGAGCATCGCGCATGCCGGCATGCTGGGCGCGCAGGGCATCATCGATCCGCGCGACGCGGAGCGTTTGCAACAGGGCTTGGCGGACGTGTTGGCGGATTTGGAGAGCGGCGCGTTGCAGATCGACCCGCAGGCGGAAGACATTCACATGTTCGTCGAGCAGGTGTTGACCGAGCGTCTGGGCGACGTGGGCAAGCGTTTGCATACGGCGCGCAGCCGCAACGATCAGGTCGCGACCGATCTGCGTCTGCATTTGATGGAACAGATCGACGAGATCGACGGCGCGATCGGCGCGCTGGCGGCGCAGCTGGTGGAACAGGCGGAACGGTATGCGGACGATATCATGACCGGATACACGCACCTGCAACGCGCCCAACCGATCAGCGTCGGACATTACTTTTTGGCGTACGTGCAGATGTTGTTGCGCGATTGCGATCGCTTGGCGGATTGCAGACGACGCACGTCGGTTTGTCCGCTGGGCGCGTGCGCGCTGGCGGGTACGACGTATCCGATCGATCGGCAGGCGACGGCGCGCGCGCTGGGCTTTGCCGCGGTCGGTGCCAACAGCATCGACTGCGTGTCCGATCGCGATTTCGTGATCGAGTTGGCGGCGGACGTCGCGATGATCATGATGCATCTTTCCCGATTGGCGGAAGAAGTCATCCTGTGGTGTTCGTCCGAGTTCGGATACATGGAATTGGACGACGCGTTTGCGACCGGATCGAGCATCATGCCGCAAAAGAAGAATCCCGACATTGCCGAACTCGTGCGCGGCAAAACCGGTCGCGCGTACGGCAATCTCATGACGCTGTTGAGCGTGATGAAAGGGTTGCCGCTCGCGTACAACAAGGATATGCAGGAAGACAAAGAGAGCATCTTCGACAGCGTCGATACCGTGCTGGCTTGTTTGAGAATCTTGACGCCGATGTTTGCGGGCGCGAAACTGCGCACGGACGTCATGGCGAAAGCGGCGGAAAAGGGCTTTATCAACGCGACGGACTGCGCCGACTATTTGACCAAGAAAGGCGTGCCGTTCCGTCAGGCGTACAAGACGAGCGGGCAGCTCGTCGCATACTGCATCGCGCACGGAAAATCGCTCAACGAATTGAGTTTGGACGAATTCCGTTCCGCGGACGCAAACTTTGACGAAGACATCTATCGGGCGATCGACTTGCGCGCATGCGCGGCAAGTCGGATCTCGGAAGGCGGAGGCGGCGTAGCTTCCGTGCGCAGTCAGATTGCGCAATGCAAGCTTGCCTTGCAGGCGCGGACGGAGTGATCATGAAGGTTTTTATCGACGGCAATCAAGGTACGACGGGGCTGAAAATACATGCCAAACTCGCCGCGCACACGCAGGTGGAGATGCTGTGCATTCCGGACGCGTATCGCAAGGACGCTTCGGCGCGCAAGGATTACATCTGCGCGTCGGACGTGACGTTTTTGTGTCTGCCCGATCAGGCTTCGCGCGAAGCGGTCGCGCTTGCGGACGGCAAAGTCAAGATCATCGACGCGTCCACCGCGCACCGTACCGATCCGGGTTGGTCGTACGGGTTTCCGGAACTGAGCGCGACGCACCGTCAGGCAATCGTGCGTTCGGGACGGGTCGCGGTGCCGGGATGCCATGCGAGCGGCTTTCAGGCGTGCGTCTATCCGTTGCGCGCGGCGGGATTGCTCGGCGCGGACGCGGCATTGACCTGTTTTTCGTTGACCGGTTACAGCGGCGGCGGCAAGAGCATGATCGCCGATTACGGCGCGGACGAACGCGACGCGGCGCTGGACAGCCCGCGGCAGTACGGGATCGCGCAGACGCATAAACATTTGCCCGAAATGCAATACGTCAATCAATTGACCCGCGCGCCGTTGTTTTGTCCGATCGTTGCGGATTATTACAGCGGAATGCAAGTCACGGTGCCGTTGTCGGGCGAGCAGATCGGCGCGGGCGTCGATCAGGTCTACGAGACGATGGCGCGGCATTACGCGGGCGCCAAGCTCATCCGCGTGCAACGCATGTCGGAATACGCGCCGAGCGGCTTCGTCGCGGCCAACGCGATGGCGGGCAGCGACGCGATGCGCATTTTGGTCGGGGGCAACGACGAGCGGATTTTGGTCTGCGCGTTGTTCGACAATCTCGGCAAGGGCGCTTCCGGCGCGGCGGTACAGTGTATGAATATCATGTTCGGATTGCCCGAGACGCTCGGGTTGGAGGGAATACAATGAAACAAATTCTCGGATCGGTCGTTGCGGCGCAGGGCTTTTCGTGTAACGGCGTGCATTGCGGCATTCGCAAGAATCGTACCAAACGCGATCTTGCGTTGATCGTCAGTTCGGTGCCTGCGAGCGCGGCGGCGGTATATACCGCCAATCTCGTCAAGGGCGCGCCTTTGACGGTGACGCGTCGCAATTTGTCCGACGGCGTCGCGCAGGCGATTATCTGCAACAGCGGCAACGCCAATACCTGCAACGCCGACGGCGTCGAGATCGCGCGCGGCATGTGCGAACTCGTCGAGCGCCACACCGGCATCTCGGCGGACAACGTCGTCGTCGCGTCTACCGGCGTGATCGGACAACCGTTGTCGTTGGAGCCGATTGCGGCGGGCATGCCCGAGTTGGTGCGCGGATTGGGCGCGCGCGACGACGAAGCCAATCAGGCGATCCTGACGACGGATACGCGCGCCAAGCAGATTGCGTTCGAGTTCGAATTGGGCGGCAAGGTCTGCCGTATCGGCGGCATCGCGAAAGGATCGGGCATGATTCATCCCAATTTGGCGACGATGCTCGTATTCGTGACGACGGACGCGGCAATCGCGCCGGCGATGTTGGAGCGCGCGCTGCGCGAAGACGTGCGCGATTCGTTCAATATGGTCAGCGTCGACGGGGATACGTCCACCAACGACATGGTGAGTGTGCTCGCCAACGGCTTGGCGGGCAATCCCGAGATCACGCAACCCGATCGCGATTACGAGATCTTTTGCGAAGCGCTCGCGGCGGTGACGCGCGCGCTGTGCCGCATGATCGCGGGCGACGGCGAAGGCGCGACCAAGTTGTTGACTTGCAACGTCGTCGGGGCGCTCGACGTCTATCAAGCGCGCGTGATCGCCAAATCGGTGATTTCGAGTGCGTTGTTTAAGGCGGCGATGTTCGGCGCTGACGCTAACTGGGGACGCGTATTGTGCGCGATCGGTTACAGCGGCGCGGAGACGAACGTCGAGGCGATCGACGTGACGTTCCGCAGCGCGGCAGGCGAGATCTGCGTGTGCCGCAACGGCGCGGGCATCCCGTTTGAGGAGACGGATGCCAAGCGCGTTTTGAGCGAAAGCGAAATCGACGTGGACGTCACTTGCCGCGACGGCGCGGCGCGTGCGACGGCGTGGGGATGCGACTTGACGTACGAATACGTCAAGATCAACGGCGATTATCGCACCTGACAGGAGATACGGATATATGGATTTGAAACACACCGCGGAAGTGCTTGTCCAAGCCTTGCCGCATATACAGAAGTATCAGAATCATACGATCGTCGTCAAATACGGGGGCAACGCGATGACGAGCGAAGAGCTCAAACAGACCGTCATGGGCGACATCGTGTTGTTGAGCAAGGTCGGCGTGCGCGTCGTGCTCGTGCACGGCGGCGGACCGGAGATCAACGCGGCGCTCGGTCGGATGGGGATCGAGACGCAGTTCGTCAACGGCTTGCGCAAGACGGACGAAGAGACCGTCAAGGTCGTGCAGATGGTATTGGCGGGCAAGGTCAACAAAGATCTCGTCAACCATATCGAGAATATCGGCGGCAGAGCCGTCGGACTGTGCGGGTTGGACGGACATATGATTATGGCGAAATCCGCCGATCCCGCGCTCGGCTACGTCGGCGAAATCACGCAGGTGGACGTGTCGATCATAAATGACTGTCTGGAACACGGACGTATCCCCGTCATATCGACGATCGGATGCGATACGCAGGGCAATGTGTATAACATCAACGCCGATACCGTCGCCGCGCGCATTGCGGGCGAACTCAAAGCGACCAGCCTAATCAGCATGACCGACATCAAAGGCATCTTGCGCGACAAGGACGATCCGGACACGCTGATTCCGTCCATCGCGGTCAGCGAAGCGCCGTCTTTGATCAAGAGCGGCGTCATCTGCGGCGGCATGATTCCCAAGGTCAATTGCTGCATCGAAGCGATCCGCCGCGGCGTCAAGAAGGTGTTTATCATCGACGGACGCGTGCCGCACGCGATTTTGATCGAAATGCTTTCGGATACCGGAAGCGGCACGATGTTCTATTAAGGAGCCGATATGGAGATACGTCAGATCGATGCGCGTTATGTCGCGCCGACGTACCGTCGCAACGATATCGTATTGGAGCGCGGACAGGGCAGCCGTCTGTACGACGAGACGGGCAAAGAATATTTGGATTTGGGCAGCGGCATCGCCGTCAACGGTCTGGGAATGTGCAATCCCGCCTGGGTGCAGGCGGTGCAGGCGCAGACCGCGCAGCTCGCGCATACGTCCAATCTGTATTACAGCGAGCCGTGCGCGTTATTGGCGCGCGCACTGTGCGAGCGCACCGGCATGGAACGCGTGTTTTTTTCCAACTCGGGCGCGGAAGCCAACGAGTGCGCGATCAAATGCGCGCGCAAATATTCGTATGATCGTTACGGCGCGGGCAGGGGCACGGTGTTGTCGCTGCGCATGTCGTTCCACGGACGTACGATCGCGACGCTGACCGCGACCGGACAGGACGCGATGCACGACGGATTCGACCCGTTGCCGGGCGGATTCCGCTATGTGCCCGCCGACGATATCGAGGCGTTGCGCGCCGAGAACGCGGGCGACGTATGCGCGGTGATTTGCGAACTGGTGCAGGGCGAGGGCGGCGTGCGCGCGCTCGATCCGGCATACGTACGCGCTTTGCGCGCGCTGTGCGACGAGCGCGACTGGATTTGGATCGCGGACGAAGTGCAGACCGGCAACGGGCGTACCGGCACGCTGTACGCGTATCAGCAATACGGCGTCGCGCCCGACGTCGTGACGACCGCCAAAGGATTGGGCGGCGGTTTGCCGATCGGCGCTACGATGTTCAATGCCCGCACGTGCGGCGTATTGGGCGCGGGCGCGCACGGATCGACGTTCGGCGGCAATCCGATCGTATGCGCCGGCGCGCTGGCGGTACTCGATCAGATCGATGACGGCTTGCTGGCGCAGGTGCGGGATAAGGCGGCGTATATCCGCGACCGTCTTGCGGCGTGCAAGGGCGTGCGCGCGATCAGCGGCATGGGCTTGATGATCGGCATCGAGACGGACGACGCGTCCGCCAAGGTGCGCGCGTGCGCGGAGCGCGGTTTGCTCGTGCTGACCGCCAAGGACAAATTGCGGCTGTTGCCAGCGCTCAACATCCCGCAGGCGGATCTGGAACGCGCGATGGATATTTTGACGGAGGTTTTGGCATGAAACATTTACTCAAACTCGCGGATATGACGCAGGACGATATCCTGTCCGTACTCAATCTGGCGGATCAACTCAAATACGAGACCAAGCACGACATCGCGCACCCGTTGCTGCGGGGCAAAACGCTCGGCATGATCTTTACCAAATCGAGCACCCGTACCCGCGTGTCGTTCGAAGTCGGCATGTACCAACTGGGCGGACAGGCGCTGTTTCTCAGTTCCAACGATTTGCAACTTGGCCGCGGCGAACCGATCAAGGATACCGCGCGCGTGTTGAGCACGTATCTGAGCGGGATCATGATCCGTACGTTCCGTCAGTCCGACGTCGAAGATCTGGCGCGCTACGGCAGCATTCCGATCATCAACGGTTTGACCGACTATTGCCATCCGTGTCAGGTGTTGGCGGATCTGATGACGATTCGCGAAGTCAAGGGCAGTTTCGACAATCTCAAAGTTTGCTTTGTCGGCGACGGCAACAATATGGCCAACTCGCTGATCGTCGGTTGCATCACGATGGGGATGCGCGTCGCGATCGCGTGTCCGCACGGGTACGAGCCGGACGCCCAACTCGTCGCATGGGGCAAGGCGCAGGGCATGCTGGAAGTGACGCCCGACGTTTTGCGCGCGGCGGAAGGCGCGGACGTCGTATATACCGACGTATGGGCGAGCATGGGACAGGAAGGCGAAGCAGATCTGCGCAAGGCGGCGTTTGCGGGCTATCAGGTCAACGACGAAGTCATGCGTCGCGCCAATAGCGGCGCGATGGTGCTGCACTGTCTGCCGGCGCATCGCGGCGAAGAGATTACCGAATCCGTACTCGAAGCGCACGCGGACGAGATCTTCCGCGAGGCGGAAAACCGTCTGCACGCGCAGAAAGCCGTCATGGTCAAACTCATGGCGTGACATCGCGACATGCATACGATCGAGCGGCGTTTCGGCGCCGCTTTTTCATGCGATTTTTCGCGCTTGCGAGCGCCGCGACAAGACGGCGGAGCGGGCGAATCGCTCCGCTTGGAATACGGAGAAAAAATATCGGAAAATTGATGCGAAACGGTAGACATTTTTGCGCGTCGGGATTATGATAGCATTCGACAATCGGGAGACGACCCTATGACGAAACGTATGATGCACAACGATTTGACGCGGAGCAAACCGACCAAAAGCATTTTGATATTTACCGTGCCGATTTTGATCGGCAATTTGTTTCAACAACTTTACAGCATGGTCGATACGATCATCGTCGGGCGCACGGTCAGCTTGCAAGCGTTGGCGGCGGTCGGATCGACCGGCGCGATCTGTTTTCTCGTGATCGGATTCGTGCAGGGCGTCACGAGCGGCTTTGCGGTCATCACCGCGCAGTTTTACGGCGCGCGCGACGAAGAAAACGTCAAGCGTTCCGTCGCGATGTCGATGATGCTGTGTCTGGCGACGACGTTGATCGTGACCGCGCTCAGCGTTGCGACGACGATGCCGCTGCTGCGGTTGTTGCAGACGCCCCAAGACATTATACAGGACGCGTACGATTATATTGTCATTATCTACTGGGGGATCTTTGCGTCCGTACTGTACAACATTTCGTCCAATCTCGTGCGCGCGATCGGCGACAGCAATACGCCTTTGTATTTTTTGATTTTGGCGAGCGTGCTCAATATCGGATTGGATCTGCTGTTCATACTCGTATTTCATATGGGCGTTGCGGGCGCCGGATGGGCGACCGTGATTTCGCAGGCGGTGTCGGGCGTTGCGTGCTGGGTCTATGCGCTTGTCAAGTACAAGACGTTGCGCGTCAACCGTCGGCACTTTGCATGGAGTTGGCGCTTTGCGATGCGGCATCTGCGCGTCGGGTTGCCGATGGCGTTCCAATATTCGATTACCGCGATCGGCATCATGGTCGTACAGTGGGCGGTCAACCGTCTCGGTTCTTCCGTCGTTGCGGCATATACGGCGGCGTCCAAGGTGGACATGCTCGTCAATCAGTCGCTTGCGGCGTTGGGAATCGCGATGGCGACCTATTGCGCGCAAAACTATGGGGCGCGCATGTTCCGTCGCATTCGGGTCGGCGTATCGCGCGCCGCGATCATCTCGATCGTCATGAGTTTGGTCGGGCTGGGATTGATCTTGGCGTTGCAAGATCCGTTGACGGTGCTCTTTGTCGGCAAGGAAGATTTTGCCGCCGTGCGCAGCGACGTGCATCTGTATCTGTATATCAATGCCGGCATGTATATTCTGCTCGGTTTGTTGTATGTATACCGCAACAGCGTGCAGGGATTGGGACACAGTACGCTGGCGATGTTCGCCGGCGCGATCGAGCTTGCGATGCGCGTCATCGCCGCGTTCGCGCTTGCGGCGTGGCTCGGTTATCCCGGCATCTGCGCCGCCAGTCCGGTCGCGTGGTTGGGCGCGGACGTATTCTTGTTGATCGCATACGCGTGCATCGTACGCCGTTTGCCGCGCGAGGACAATCCTTTGTACGAGCGGGATATGCCTGCGGCGGACGACGTTGCGCATCGCGCGACGCCGTGACGCGTTGCGAGCGACAGCGGATCGGATTCATTCGATATTCGGTGCGAAAGGGAGTAGAACGCATGGCGATTTTGAGCGGCAAAATGAGTTCGAAATGGTTGCCGACACGGCAAAATCGCGCATGCATTTGCAAAGAAAAAAGTTCATGGAATAGGATATTCCATGAACTATATACAGTATGATTTTACCTACTATTCTATATAAAGTCAAGGCAATCTCCCGTTGAAGTGCCGAAAGGCAAAATTTTACAACGCATATTTCCGCATTTTTCACTACGAATTTTTATTAAATCAGCTGCTGGTATCCTTATAACTGAAATAAGTTCATGGAATATCCTATTCTATGAACTATTTGAGATGTGTTCGGATCGGCATAAGAGTATGTTTTCGGAAGTGAAACGGTATGGTACGGTATAGCAATCGACAACGATATAGGACGGCGATATTGGCGTTATGTATTTGTACTTGCATCGGCGCGATCGGGCTTGTCGGGGTTTTTGCCAATGATTCGGATGCGGTATACGCGTTCAATTCCTCCAACATGACCGACGCGACGACGGTATCGGTCGGGGAATTGCTTTGGAAAGATACGTATAACGCGGACGATCGCGACGCAAAGGTATTCAATAAATTAAATCTGAATGATTGATCGAAGCGATGCGCAGCAGTTCGGAACAGAGCGCCGCCGCTGCAAATTTGTCGAACAAAAACGCCGGCGATCTGCGTGCAATCAACGACGGCAAGGACATTGTCGTTACGATCGACGGCAAGCCGTGGACGGTAACGGATTTGCGCAAGCTGGCGGACGGACGCGTGATCGCGACGATGTGGCTGGCGACGAGCACCCAAACATCCGAATGGAATCCTTGGAGTGCAAATAAACCCGAATATGCGTATCCGAGCAACATGTACAGTACGAGCTATATCCGCGCCGATGCACTCAACAGCGGCGGATGCGGGTATGTCGCAAGCGAAGCAGATGCGCAAGAAGCGACCAAAAAGTTGACGCAGATCCCACAAAGCACATCGCATCCGTATGCCAAATTTACGATGGACGCCGTCGTGTCGGGCGGACGCAACCTGTCTTTGACGGATTATATCGTGCAACCCAAAGACGTGGCGTATCAGGAGACAGAGGCGGTTCGAACGTTCAGTACGGGGTTTAGCACGTGTCCCAACGAATCGTATGGCACGCCGAATCCGGAAGCTTATTATCTTGATGATCAAAAATGGAATTACGGTGCGAGCAATCCGAGCGGAGCAAAAGACAACTATACGCAATGGTCGACCGATTATTTGTGGTTGCCGAGTTTGGCGGAGACCGGATATAAGAATATTGCCGGCATATGGAATTTGTCTTCCAATCAACGAGTCAACGGCATTTCTACTTGGTTGCGTACCGGCAGTTTCAAAGGCGCTACGCATGCTTATATCCTGTCGACGGCAGGCGTCAATGACGCGAGTTATGTGACGGATGCCTACGCGGTACGCCCCGCATTCCATTTGGACTTGACGGCGGCGGAGCAAGCGGCGGGATTGGAATTGCCAACGGACGAGACGTATACGTACGACGGCGTCGGACACAAACTGACGGATCGCGAAAAGATGCCGACCTGGTATTACGAAGCGATCTACGGCGATGCGACGCGCGTATCGGTCGAGTATTCGGCGGCCAGCGTCATCGACGCGGGCACGTACGAAGTGACGCTCAAACTGTTGGATAACACGCTTGCTTGGAAGACGAACAAACCGGACGCGGGCAACGGCGAGACGGATCGGATTCGCAAATTCCGAATCCAAATCGATTCGCGCAAGTTGAGCATCGATTGGAGCGGGTTGCAAACGCAATACGCGTGGGATACGAATCTGCAATCGAGTTTGGCAAATTACGCGCCGACGTTCAGCGGCGCGATCGCGGCGGACGGCGTGACGCTGTCGGTGTCGTACGACACGGACGTCGCGGATCTGGCGAAGATCGGACGGCATACGATCACGGCGACGCTGAGCGCGACCGATCCGACGCGGTTTGCGAAGAACTACAATATCCTGAGCGCGTTGAGCAAGACGTATACGGTGGACAAGGCGACGCAGGTCGCGCAGAACATCACGATCGATTATGAGCGGGAATTGCTGATCGAATCGGCGACGCAGACCAACGGCGCCAACCGTCTTGCCTGGTTGGAATACAAGGATCGGGGCGGCAACTGGGTATCGGTTGCACGGGCGGACGGAAGCGGCGGGTACGAACTGGCGATCGTCGAAGACATGATGCGGGGCGCGGACGTGGAGTTCCGTTACCGCGTGCCGGGCGAGTTGGCGGAATACGTGAACGATCTGACCTTTACGCATGCGATCCCGGCGCGTCCGACGGGAGCGGAAGCGCCGACGTTGCAGTATGCGACGGAGACGGCGACGGTACGGAGCGGATACCGGTATGCGTTCGGGCAGACGGATGCGCCGACGGCGTACGAAGCATCGACGGGGATTGCGATCGAGCTTGCGCCGCTCGGAGGGACGAGTTATATCGCGGATTACGGCGCGACGGAATACAAGATTTATTATTACGCGCCGGCGACAAGTACGAGTTTCCATAGCGAGATCGGGGAATTGACGATCCCCGCGCGCTCGGAAGCGCCCAAGCTGACGATCAACTATATCGGCGAGAAGACGATGGAGCGCGTGCAGGCGGACGTGACGTATACGTTGCGAGACGGTGCGGAGCAGACGGGAGACGGCAACTATATCGATTTGGCGCCGGACGGAGACATCGGGATCTTGGTCGCATGGCGCGGCGCGTCGGACGCGGCGTTTGCGTCGACCAAATTGCAACTGACGATCCCCGCGCGTCCCAACGCACCGCAGATCGTATACGATCCAGACGCGGGAGATTATACGAGCGCGGAGATCCCGACGACGGCGATGGTATATCGCAGCATGGCGCCCAACGCCAATTGGAGCGCGGTGCCGACGGACGGACTGAAATTCCGCCGCGGGCAGTATCAATTCCGATACAAGGCGGTTGCGGACGACGGAAGCGGCAACGGCGCGTTTGCGTCGTTGGAGTGTTCGATCGATTACGGCAACGCGACGGTCAACCTGCTCGCGCAGTGGAGTCTGCCGGGCAAGGAAGTGGGCGTGACGGAGACGGTATACAACGGCGGCGTGCAGTATCCGAGCGTGCAGTTCTACGAACTGGTCAACGGCAACCGCGCGCCGGTCGAGATCGCGGCGGAGCTGATCCACATGACGGTGACGGCATTGCGCAGCGGCAACACGCTGTCGGGCGCGATGGGTACGGTGGGGGTATCGGACGCGGACACGTACAGCGTCGAGATCGACATTCGGACGGCGGCGGGCGTGCACGATACGGGATACCAGATCACGGAGAACAACGCGGTGACGATCACGGTCGCGCCGATGAAGTTGCGCGTGCCGTCGATGTCGGAATTGCGCATCGTATACAACGGCAAGACGCAGGCGCTGGCGGATCATCTGCCCAACTATCTGGACGGGCTGGTAACGATCACGGGAGCGTCGGAGAAGAAGGACGTATTGCCGGACGACGCGTATACGGCGTATTTGACGCTGATCCGTCGGGACAACTACGTATGGACGCAGGACGGCGAAGAGTTGGCGGACGCGCGATGCGCGGTACAGTGGAATATCACGCCGTACGAGCTGACGCCGGACTGGGATAAGCTGTCGTTCCGCTATCAGGACGGCGTCGTGCAGAGACCGCAAGTCGCGTCGTTCGGACTGCCGACGGACATGGCGGCGGAAGAAGAATTGCTCAAACAAGCCTTGACGGGCGATTGGCAGAACACGATCTTGGTCGGACAGTACCGGTGCAGTTGCGGCTGGACGCGGCGATTCTGGGCGATCTGTACGACAACTACGCGTTGGTCGAGACGAGCGTGACGTATCGGATCACGCTGGGGAGCAACGGGGAAGGCAATCGCGTGGAGTGGCTGGAAGTGTCGGGGACGTTCCGTCGCAAGTACTATGCGGGCAATCGATTCGACGATACGGGCATGATCGTGGAAGCGATCTATTCGGACGGAACGCGCAAGGAAGTGGAATACACGCTGGGGGAGATCGTGCGCACGCAGAGCGGCGCGGCGATTGCGGTGCGCTACGAAGACGCGTCGCAGTTGGGCGAAGACGGCAAGCCGGTCGTCGTGGAGCAGCTCGTGGAAGTGACGCTGATCGAGATCGTCGAGATCCGATTGAGCGGGACGTACAAGACGGAATATGCTGCGGGGGATAAGTTCAACGCGACGGGATTGATCGTGGAAGCGGTATACGAAGACGGATACGCGGAAGAAGTGCGCAAGTACGAGATCTCGGACAACGCGTTGCAAAAGGGCGACGTCGCGGTGACGGTATCGTATACGGTACTGGATCGGACGTACACGGCGGACGCGGCGATCACGGTCGGCGGCGCGG
>CAJTKI010000009.1:867-33556 GCA_910576875.1 uncultured Christensenella sp. | reverse complement strand
GTATACGGTACTGGATCGGACGTACACGGCGGACGCGGCGATCACGGTCGGCGGCGCGGACGGATGGGGCGACGCGGTCCCGTACGCGTTCTACATCGCGGTCATCGCGATGAGCGTGTTGAGCACCGGAATGTGCGTGTGGATGCTGACGATTATTTTGCGTTGGGAACGTAGCCGCAAGTCCGGCAATCGCAACTGATCGGATCGCAATTTCGGATGACAAAAGCGGCGCAGTCTGTATGAACTGCGCCGCTTGGTTGTTGTTGCGATTAATTCGGAGCGTCGTCCGTCGGACCCGACGCGGTGTCGGCTTCGGCAAGCGTCTTGTTGTAAGCGTACAGTACGGTGTCGCTTAATTGCTGACGGGTATCCATATTGAGCGGATGCGCGATATCTTTGTACGTGCCGTCAGGTGCTTTTTTACTTGGCATTGCGATAAAGGTTCCGTCGTTTCCTTCGATAATCTTAATGTCATGTACAACAAAGCAGTCTTCGATTACCACAGAAGCAACGCCCCTCAGTCTTCCGTCGTCCTTGTGGATCAGACGGACTTTTACATCACTGATTTTCATGTGCGTCTCCCGGTGTTATCGGCTTTTTGTTTCAGTATAGCATAACACATGGAAAATGTCCAATAAAAAATAACGACATTTGTCGCTTCCGCTTGCGACGGTGACATGATCGGACGCGCGGCGCATATATTGTCGTATGACATGGTTTGACACGATTCGACACGTGCACCTGATCGGGGTGGGCGGTATCAGTATGCAGGCATTGGCGATTTTGTGCGCAAGACGCGGACTGCGGGTCAGCGGTTCGGACACCAACGAAGCGGGGTTGAGGGAGTTGCGCGCGGCGGGCGCGGACGTGTATTGCGGCAGTCGTCCCGAGTATGCCGAACGCGCGGACGTCGTCGTCTATACGGCGGCGATCGCCGCGGACGATCCGGAGCGGCTGGCGGCGGAACGGGCGCACGTGCCGTGCATCGAGCGCAAACTGTTGCTGGCGCGCTTTGCGGACGAATGCGCCGCCTCGATCGCGATTGCGGGGACGCACGGCAAGACGACGGTCAGCGCGATGACGGTACATATTTTTCGTTGCGCGGGGATCGGATTCGTCGGGCACATCGGCGGCAATTTTGCCGACGGCACGCCCAATTGGACGGATAGCGGCAAGGATTGGTTTGTCACGGAAGCGTGCGAGTATCACCGCAGTTTGTTGGAGCTGTCGCCGACGATCGGCGTCGTGCTCAATTGCGAATTCGATCATCCGGACACGTATAAAGATCTGGAAGATTTGAGATGGACGTTTTGTCGGTTTTTGGAACAGTCGCGCGTGCGGATCGTATGCGAGTCGATCCGCGATCTGGCGGGCGATGGGGCGGTCGTATTCGGGAAGGGCGCAAAATGCGACAGCAGAGCCGGCGACTTGTCCGAGCGCAACGGCAAATACGATTGGACATGGACGTATCGGGGACGCTCGATGCCGATCCGCATGCCGATCGCGGGACTGCACAACGTGACCAACGCGCTTGCGGCGGCGACGGCTTGCGCGGAGGCGGGGCTGGATATGGAGACGATTCGGGCGGGATTGGAGACGTTCGGCGGCGTATCGCGGCGCATGGAGTGCGTCGGGCGTACGGATCGCGGCGTGCGCGTGATTACCGACTATGCGCACCATCCCGCCGAGATCGCTTGCGCGATCGACACCGCCAGACGCATGACCAAGGGCAATCTGATCGTGTTGTTCGAGCCGCACACGTATTCGCGCACCAAGGCGCTTGCGCAGGAGTTTTGCGACAGTCTGTATTGGGCGGATACGGTCGGAATTTTGCCTACGTACGCCGCGCGCGAACGTCCGTCCGACGGCATGGACGCGACGCAGTTGCACGCGATGCTGCACACGCGCAAGATCGGGAGCGTCATGCTCGACGACTATGCAAAAGCGGCGGACTTTGTCAGTCTCGCCGCATCGGGTACGGATTTGGTATTGGCGTTGGGGGCGGGGAGTATCGATCGACTGGCGCGCAGTCTGGTCGACGTCAACACTTGACGATCGTCTTGAACGGATTTTGACGTCCCGACATCTCCATCATCGTGTCGGGCACCTGTTCGAAATCCACGACGCGATCCAACAGCAGATCCACGCGTACGATCTCGGTCGCGAGCATGTTGATCGCGGTTTCCAGTTCGCCCGCGCCGTCGCTGACGCCGTAGATCGTCAGATCCTGATTGATGATCGGACTGAAATCGCCGCGCATCTTGGACTGACGCGTATTGACGCCCATCAGACAGACTTTGCCGCCGCAAGTAATCAATTCCGTCATCTCGTCCGCAACAGGGAAGGAGTCGGTATCGACGACCAGATATTCCGCCATTTTGCCGGCAGTGATCTCTTTGAGCTTTTCGGCGGGATTTTCTTCGGACGGATTGATCTGGTAATAGATGCCCAGTTCGCCCGCGATTTCCAGACGCTTTTCGTCCTGATCGACGACGATCGGAATCGCCTGATAATAGATGCACAATTGCGCCAAAATCAAACTCAGCGTAGAGCAACCGTAGATCAATACGTATTGGGTGCGCGAAACGTCGAGTTTTTCGTACGCTTTGATCGCGAGCGCGATGTCTTCGATAAACGGGATCATGTCGTCGCCGATCCCTTCCGGCATCGAATATACGCGGTGCAGCGGTACGACGGCGTAATCGCTCAGATATCCGTCGGTGTGCACGGCGTTGATGCGCAGTCGGTCGCAAGAACGCGTGTAGGGAGCCAGCATGACGCGCGCGCCTTTTTGGAGCGTGATGTCGTCGCATTGACTGATCAGACCGACCGCGATGCGGGACGGGACGATCGGATAATTGCCGTACAGACCGTCGTACAGCGCCAGATCGCTCGCCGCGATCGACGCGCGGATGACTTTGACTTTTGCCATCTGCGTAAGTTCGACGGGATCTTCGACGGTGCACAGTTCCAATCTGCGCTTGTCTGTCAGTGTCCAGGCTTTCATGCTTCCCTCCGATTGCCGGTATTGCCGATATTATAGCATATCCCGATCCCGAACGCAACCCTTGCGCCGAAGATTTTTTGTCCCCCGCGGGGCGGAGAGCTTTGCGCGACGCGCCCAAATATATCGATATGTGTCGATTTTGTCCGTTTTCGTATCGAAAATTCGCGAAATATGTCGCCTGCGCGCAACTTGATAAATTACCTGTCATAAATACTTGACTTGCATGTGCGCGTTGTTGTATAATCGTCAACGTAAATACCATGCGAGGTGAGAGCTATGAAAGAGAACATTCAGCCCAATTATCACGACGTAACGGTCGAATGCGCTTGCGGAAACAAGTTCGTTTGCGGCACGACCAAACAAGGCGACGTGATTAAGGTCGAAGTGTGCAACAAGTGCCATCCCTATTACACCGGCAAACAAAAACTGGTGGATACCGGCGGCAGAGTAGACAAGTTTAAGAAACGCTACAGCCTGTAACAGCCGAATGGTGCAAGAACGATCTTGCACTATTTTTTTAAGGAGCCTATGAGCAGAAAACGTACCAGCTCGATCGGCGGGCAGGCAGTCATCGAAGGCGTCATGATGCGCGGCGAGCGCAGTATGGCGACTGCCGTGCGCGACGAAAAAGGCAACATCGTCATCGAAAGCGAGTATCTCAAACCTACCCGCGAAAAGAACTTTCTTTTCCGCGCGCCGTTTTTGCGCGGGATTTTCAGTTTTCTGGGCACGATGATCAAAGGTATGGGGACGTTGATGCGCTCGGGCGAAGTGTTCGACGGCGAGACGCAGCCGTCCAAGGCGGAAGCCTGGATGTCCAAAAAGCTCGGCGTGGACGCGTTTCAGGTCGTTATGGCGATCGCGGTCGTACTGGGCATCGCATTGAGTTTCGGTCTGTTTTACTTTTTGCCGCAAGTCATCGTCAGTCTTATCGTGCGGTGGGGCAATATCGACGCGAACGCGAATTTCGGCGTCAAAATCGGTCTTAATTTGCTCGAAGGCGCGATCCGAATCCTGATCTTCGTCGGATATATCGGATTGACGTGTCTGCTCAAAGACGTGCGCCGTACGTACATGTATCACGGCGCGGAACACAAGACGATCAGTTGTTACGAACACGGACTCGATCTGACCGTCGAAAACGCGCAAAAGATGACGACCGTCCACGATCGTTGCGGCACGACGTTTATGTTTATCGTCATGGTCATCAGCGTGTTGATCTTTTCGCTGTCGGGATGGACACAATATTGGTGGGCGAATCTGTTGATTCGGCTGGCGTTGCTGCCCGTCGTCATGGGCGTGAGCTATGAGATTCTCAAATTGCTTGCGAAGTTCGACAATCCGTTCGTGCGCCTGCTCAAAGCGCCCGGACTGTTGTTGCAGAAATTGACGACCAAACAGCCGACCGACGAAATGGTAGAAGTCGCGATCGCGGCGTTCAAAACCGTGCAGAAAATGGACGCGAATCCGGATACGCCGACGCAGTTTTTCGATACCAAAGTTCAATACAAAAAGACGCGCGAACAGATCGTCGAATTGCTGCGTCCCGTCAATGCGGACGAGAGCGATGTCGACTGGATTTTGTGCGAGGCGACCGGCAAGTTGCGCAGCGAGTTGTCCGGACTGTCGCATATCCTGCTCAGCCAGCAAAAACGCGCATTGGAATTTGCTCGTCGCCGCGCGACGGGAATGCCGCTGTGGCAGGTATTCGGCAAAGCGGAATTTTACGGGATCTCGATCGACGTCGACGAGCGCGTGCTGTGTCCGCGTCCCGAGACGGAATATCTCGCCGAAGCGGTTATCGGTCTTTGCGCCGATCGCGCTTGCCGCGTGCTCGATCTGTGTACGGGCAGCGGTTGCATCGCGATTGCGATCGCCAAGCATGCGCCGAACGCGCAGATCGTCGCAAGCGATATGAGCGCGGACGCGCTCGAAGTCGCCGCCGCCAATGTCGCCGCGCACGCGTTGCAAGATCGCATCGCGTTGGTACAGGGCGACCTGTGGGCGCCGGTGGAAGGATCGTTCGATGTGATCGTATCCAATCCGCCGTATATTCCGAGCGCGGAGATCGAAACATTGCAAAGAGAAGTCAAAGATCATGAGCCGCGGGCGGCGTTGGACGGCGGCGCGGACGGATTGGATTTCTACCGCCGCATCGTATCGGAAGCGAACGCGCGTCTCAACGACGGCGGCGCGCTGTGCGTCGAAGTCGGCATCGGACAGGCGCAGACGGTCCAATCGATGATGCTCGAGCAGGGATTGCGGACGCAGATTCGGCAGGATCTGGAAGGCGTCGATCGCATCGTGATCGGGCGCAAGGAGTGCGTATGACGGACAAACTCCGACAGATGGAAGCGCGCTATACGGAATTGACGCGCATGCTCGCCGATCCCGCCGTGATCGCCGATCGCGTTGTCTGGCAAAAGGCGGTCAAAGAGCACGCGCAGTTGGAAAAACCGGTCGAACTGTATCGCGTCTACGTCGCCAACGAATCGGCGGCGCAAGAGTGCTTGCAGTTGTTGCATTGCGGCGACGCGGAGATGGAAGAACTTGCGCGCGAAGAACTCGAACGCGCAAACGAGCAGCGCGAACGCTTGACCGAAGAATTGAAAATCGCGTTGTTGCCGGTCGATCCGGACGACGAAAAGAACGTAATCGTCGAGGTGCGTCCCGCGGCGGGCGGCGAAGAAGCGGCGTTGTTCGGCGCGCAGATCGTGCGGATGTACATGCGTTATGCCGAGCGCGAACGCTGGAAGATCGAAGAAATCGATATGAACTATACCGATCTGGGCGGGATCAAAGAAGTCACGTTTTCGATCGGCGGCAAGGGCGCGTTCAGTCGGCTTAAATTCGAGAGCGGCGTGCATCGCGTGCAGCGCGTGCCGGAGACCGAATCGCAGGGGCGCGTGCATACGTCTACCGTAACGGTCGCCGTCTTGCCGGAAGCGGAAGAAATCGAAATCGAGATCGCCGAAAAGGATCTCAAAATCGATACGTACCGTTCGGGCGGCGCAGGCGGACAGCACGTCAACAAGACGGACAGCGCGGTGCGCATGACGCATTTGCCGACCGGGATCGTCGTGACCAGTCAGGACGAACGCAGCCAGATCAAGAACCGCGAAAAGGCGATGAAGGTCCTGCGGTCGCGTCTGTACGAGCATTACCGCACGATCGCGGACAGCGCGTATGCGGGCAAACGGCGCTCGCAAGTCGGTACGGGCGATCGCAGCGAAAAGATCCGCACGTACAACTATCCGCAAAACCGCGTGACCGATCACAGAATCGGCAAAACCATGTACAATCTGACCGAATTTATGGACGGAGATTTGAACGAGATGATTCAGGCGTTGCAACTTGCCGAACAGGCGGCATTGCTCGCAGGCGAACAGAACGTCCGCGAAATCGGAAAATAGGAGCGATTATGATACAGTACAACGAAGAAAAAAATCTGTTGATGGAAGGCAACTGGACGCCTTCTTTGCAGGACGTCAAGGATCCGCAGTTGTTTCGCGAACTCTACGATTACGACAGCGTGCCCAAGGTTGCGTTTAACTTTCGGCAATCCCCGATCGATATGCCGCAGGATATTTGGATCACGGATACGACGTTCCGCGACGGACAGCAGTCGACCGCGCCGCTGACGACCAAACAAATGGTGCATCTGTACAAACTCATGCACAAGTTGGGCGGCAAAAAGGGTATCATCCGCCAAAGCGAATTTTTCCTGTATACCGAAAAGGATCGTCAAGCCGTGCGCGACTGCATGGAATTGGGATACGATTTTCCCGAGATTACGAGCTGGATCCGCGCCAACGAAAAGGATTTCGAACTGGTCAAGGAGATGGGGATCAAAGAGACGGGCATTTTGGTCAGTTGTTCCGATTACCATATCTTCAAGAAGATGAACATGACGCGTCGGCAAGCCGCCGACAAATACCTGTCCATCGTCAAGATGGCATTGGACAAAGGGATCGTGCCCAGATGTCACTTCGAGGACATTACGCGGGCGGATTTCTACGGCTTCGTCGCGCCGCTGACCAACGAGTTAATGAATCTTTCGCGCGAGAGCGGCGTGCCGATCAAGATCCGTGCGTGCGATACGATGGGATACGGCATTTCGTACCCGGGCGTGACGCTGCCGCGCAGCGTGCCGGGACTGATCTTCGGTCTCAAATACTACGGCGGCGTGCCGTCCGACCAGTTGGAATGGCACGGTCACAACGATTTCTACAAGGTCGTCACCAACGCCGCGACGGCATGGCTGTACGGTTGTTCGGCGGTCAACTGCACGTTGCTCGGCATCGGAGAGCGCACCGGCAACTGTCCGCTCGAAGCGATGATCATGGAATACGCGTCGCTCAAAGGCAAGGACGACGGCATACAGTTTTCGGTCATTACCGACATTGCCGAATATTTCGAGCGCGAACTGGGCTACGACATTCCGCCGCGCACGCCGTTCGTCGGTAAAAATTTCAATACGACCCGTGCGGGCGTGCATGCCGACGGACTGCTCAAAGATCAGGAAATCTACAATATTTTCAATACCGAAAAATTGCTGCGCCGTCCGCCGCTCGTATCGGTCGACGTCAACAGCGGTTTGGCGGGCATCGCGTACTGGATCAACGGATATTACCATGTGCCCAAGACGGAAGCGATCGACAAGAAGCATCCCGTCATTCAGCGCATGAAAGAAGAGATCGACCGCGAGTTTGCGCAAGGACGTACGACGTTTATGTCCGACGACGAGCTGGACGCGTTGATCGCGGCGCAGGACGGCGAATTGCATCGCGCGTTGTGCCGGCATAAAAACAAATAAAATTTCAAGCCGAATACGGAGAAACGACTATGAACTATATCAGTACCCGCAACAAATCCGTCCGCTGCACGTCGGCGCAGGCGATCGTCAACGGTCTGGCGCAGGACGGCGGACTGTTTGTACCGGAAGTATTTCCGCAACTGACGCAACGCGATTGGGACGCGCTGTTGGAAATGGATTATCCGGAGCGCGCGGCATATGTGCTTGCAATGTATCTGGAAGACTTTTCGTACGAAGAGTTGCTCGGCTATACGCGGCAGGCGTACGGAAGATTCGATTCCGAAGATCCGTGTCCGCTCGTCAACGTGGACGAAAACATCTATGTGCTCGAACTGTGGCACGGTCCGACTTGCGCGTTTAAGGACATGGCGTTGACGATGCTGCCGCACCTGCTGAGCGCGGCGCGCGCCAAAACGGGCGAGAAGGAACGCACGATGATTCTCGTTGCGACGTCCGGCGATACCGGCAAGGCGGCGTTGGAAGGATTCTGCGACGTGGAGGGTACCGATATCATCGTCTTCTATCCGACCGGCGGCGTGTCCGATATGCAAAAATTGCAGATGATGACCCAAAAGGGCGCAAACGTCTATGTCTGCGCGATCCGCGGCAATTTCGACGACGCCCAATCGGCGGTCAAACGCATCTTTGCCGATTCTGACATCGCGAGCAAATTGCAAAACGCCGGCTACAAACTTTCGTCCGCCAACTCGATCAACTGGGGACGGCTTGCGCCGCAGATCGCGTATTACGTGTCGTCGTATTGCGATTTGATCAACGCCGGCAAAATCCGGATCGGCGACAAGGTCAACTTCTGCGTGCCGAGCGGTAATTTCGGCAACATTCTCGCCGCATATTACGCAGGCAAAATGGGCGTGGGACTCAACCGCCTGATCTGCGCGTCCAACGTCAACCATGTGTTGACGGATTTCTTCGAGACGGGCGTGTACGATACGAATCGCGAATTTTTCAAGACGATGAGTCCGTCGATGGATATTCTGATTTCGTCCAATCTGGAACGCTTGCTGTTCGAGATCTGCGGCAGAGACGATCGGTTGATCGCCGCGCGCATGAACGAACTCAAAACCAAGGGCAGCTATCGGATTGATCCGAGCGAATCGGAGGCGTTGCGCGAGTTGTTTGCTGTCGGATACGCGGAAGAAGCGGATACGCAGGGCACGATCGAAGGGTATTTTGACGAATACGACTATCTGATCGACACGCATACCGCGGTTGCGTGTTCGGTATACGACCAGTACGCGGACGAAACGGGCGACTACGATACGCCGACCGTCATCGTATCGACGGCGAGCGCGTACAAATTCCCGTGCGACGTCTATCGCGCGCTGTCGGGCAAGGAGATCGTCGACGCGTTCGAAGCGACGCGGGAGTTGGAGACGTTGACCGACACGCAGGCGCCCGATCCGTTGCGCGGGCTGGATCAGCGCGAAGTCCGCTTTGCCGACGTGATCGACAAAGAGCAGATCGACGAGACGATCCTGCGTTACGTCGCAAAATAAACGCATCGAACTGTATGAAACAAGCGTCTTCCGTATCGGAAGACGCTTGTTGTTTTTTATCGTGCGCGGCTCAGTAAATGCTCCATTCGCCGGGCAGGAAGATGTCGCCGAATACTTTGATGCAATAGCGATCCGTGAACGAACTGACATAATCGCATACGACGCGGTCGATCGGGAAACGGTCGAGCATGGAGCGGAAGAACGCGGGCAGTTTTTCCGGTTTGGATACAAAGTAGCGGAATACCATCGCCAGCATGTCTTTGGCTTTGCTTTCTTCGTGCTTGGCTTTGGGATTCAGATAGACGGCGTCGAACATAAAGCCGTGCAATTTCTCGGTCATCGCGCGGAAGTCGTCGGACTGGGCGATGACGGGGCGATCATACGACGTGCGTACGAGATCGAGAATCAAGTTGTTGATGCGCTCGCTCTTGGAGCGTCCGAGCAGTTCGACGCAGTCGCGGGGCAGATCTTCTTCGCGAATGATGCCGCCGCGGATCGCGTCTTCGATGTCGTGATTGATATAGGCGAAACGGTCGGCGAACTTGACGATATTGCCTTCCAGCGTGCCGGCGACGTCGTGATAGCGGTGGTTTTCGATGCCGTCGCGGACTTCGAATGTCAGGTTTAGTCCGGCGCCGTTGTTTTCCAGCACTTCGACGACGCGGCGACTGTGTCGACTGTGGATGAAACCGCCTTCGACGAGCTGATTGAGCGTCGCTTCGCCCGCGTGACCGAACGGCGTATGTCCCAGATCGTGTCCGAGCGTACACGCTTCGGTCAGATCTTCGTTGAGCCGCAACGCCCGCGCGATCGTGCGACCGATCTGCGATACTTCCAGCGTATGCGTCAGACGCGTACGATAATGGTCGCCTTCGGGCGCGAGGAAAACCTGCGTCTTGTGTTTGAGTCGTCGGAACGCCTTGCAGTGAATGATTCGATCGCGGTCGCGTTGGTAATTGGTGCGCAATTGGCACGGCGTATAGTCGTGCTCTCTGCCGCGCGAGCGCGCGGACAGGGAAGCGTATCGGCTGAGCGTATCTTGTTCGAGTTGTTCGGTATGCTGTCTGAATGTTTCCATACCGTTATTATACGGAGCGCGCGGCGGAAAGTCAATACGCAAACGAATCGAACGCGCATTTTTCGCGCGGATCGGGCAAACAAAAACGACCGCCGATGATCGGAGGTCGTCATATGGCGGATTGTCGATCAGAACAGATCGCCGATCACGTCTTGCATGCTGTACATGCCCGGCGCGGCGGCTTTGAGGAACTGCGCGGCGCGCAAAGCGCCTTGCGCGAAGACCGCTTTGCTTTGCGCTTCGTGCGACAGCGTGATCACCTCGTCCGTGCCGAGAAAGAGCACGTCGTGTTTGCCCACGACGGTGCCGCCGCGTACGGCGTGGATGCCGATTTCGTCCGCCGCGCGTTTGGCTTGTCCGCCTACGCGACCGTACGTAAAGCGTTTGCTGTTATTGCGCGCGTCGTTGATCTCTTCGGCGAGCGTAATCGCCGTACCCGACGGCGCGTCGACTTTGCGGTTGTGATGCTGTTCGATGATTTCGATGTCGTACGCATCGCCGAGAAACTGAGCGGCTTTGCGGCACAACCCGATCAACAGATTGATGCCGAGCGAGAAGTTGCTGGTGCGGAATACGGCGAGCGAGCGGGAAGCCTCGCGGATGCGATCCGATTGTTGTTGGGAATATCCGGTCGTTGCAAAGATCGCCGCGCTGTGCATCCGCGTCGCGACGGACAGAATATCTTCCAGCGCTTCGGGACGCGAAAAGTCGACGATGACGTCCATCGGCGTGTCGATCTTCGCCGCGTCTGCAAAGACGGGCACGTCAAAGGTTGCCGGATCGGCGTACGGATCGA
Organism: uncultured Christensenella sp.; assembly: GCA_910576875.1. Lineage (GTDB taxonomy): Bacteria > Bacillota > Clostridia > Christensenellales > UBA3700 > MGBC101980. The sequence continues at coordinate 22,342 of CAJTKI010000009.1, read as the reverse complement.
ATCCGCCGACGATGCGAATGTTCGGATCTTCCTGTCCCAGCGCCAACAGGGTACGTCCCATTTTGCCGCCGATGCCCCACAAAAATACGTCTGTCATATGTCTCCTAAATAATGCGGTGCGCGCGCATCGCCTGTTCGACCTTTCGCGCGCCTTCCGGCGTGATCGGCGTCAACGGCATGCGCACGTAGTTTTTGCACAGTCCGACCAACGAACAAGCGTATTTGATCGGGATCGGATTGACTTCGCAAAACAGATTGCGGAACAGGTCGTCGTAGTCCGATTGCATCGCGCGCGCCGTCGTCCGATCGCCGCGTACGCCCGCCGTCGCCAATTCGTGCACGACGTCGGGAATCAGATTGCTCGCGACGGAGATGACGCCTTTGCCGCCCATCTCGATCACGTCGCTCGCCAGCGCGTCATCGCCCGAATACAGAGCGACCTGCGTGCCGCGCAACAACTGCGCCGTGCGGGAGATCTGTTCGAGATCGCCGCAGGCTTCTTTGAGTCCGCACAGATTGGGAATCGTCGCAAGGCGCGCCGCCGTCTCGGGCAGGATATTGACGCCGGTGCGGGAAGGGATGTTGTATGCGATCACGGGGATGCTGACGCTGTCGCAGATCGCACGGTAGTGCAGATACAGTCCTTCCTGCGTGCATTTGTTGTAATACGGCGTGACGACGAGTATGCCGTCCGCGCCCTCCTGTTGCGCCAGCACCGAATTGCGGATCGCCGTGGCGGTGCAATTGGTTCCCGTACCGACGATCAACGGCACGCGGCGACGCACGCGGGCAACGGAATATTCGATGACGCTCGCGCGTTCGGCGTCGGTCATCGTAGACGGTTCGCCGGTCGTGCCGCAGATCAGCAGCGCGTCGATGCCGCCCGCAATCTGCGCGTCGAGCAGTTTGCCCAGCGAGTCGAAGTCCACGCCGTGTTCGTCAAATGGGGTAATCAGAGCGGTAGCCGCACCTTGAAACATAAGTACCTCCGAATGTGTCCGGTCAGATTTTGCCGTGTTCGATCATGTATTCGGCGATCTGAACGGCGTTGCTTGCCGCGCCCTTGCGGATGTTGTCTGCGACCACCCACAGATTGCAGCCGCTGTCCACGGTGTCGTCGATGCGGATGCGTCCGACGTAAACTTCGTCGTGTCCCGTCGCCTGCATCGGCGTGGGGTAGGCGTTGGAAGCGTCGTCCACGACGACGAGTCCCTTTTGTCCGCGCAGCGTCTCGACGATGCCTTCGCGGGTGCAGGGAGAGAGAAATTCCACGTTGACGGATTCGCTGTGCGAATTGAGCACCGGCACGCGCACGGTCGTCGCCGTGACTTTGATCGACGAATCGCCGAGAATCTTCTTGGTCTCTTTGATCATCTTTTCTTCTTCTTTGGTATAGCCGTTGTCCAAGAAGACGTCGATGTGCGGCAACACGTTGTTCGCGATCGGCAGCGGGAACTTCTTGGGCGCGTATTCCTGACCGGCGACAAAGGCTTTGAGCCCGTCGAGCAGATCGTTGTAACCCGCTACGCCCGCGCCGCTGACCGCCTGATAGGTGCTGTAAACGATGCGTTTGATGCCGTATTTGAGTTGGAGCGGACGCAATGCGACCATCGCTTGGATCGTCGAGCAGTTGGGGTTGGCGATGATGCCGTTGTGCCAATCGATGTCTTGCGGATTGACTTCCGGCACGACGAGCGGCACGCTCGGATCCATGCGCCACTGGGACGAATTGTCGATGACGACGGCGCCGTTGCGAACGAAGACGGGCGCGAATTTCGCGCTCGTGCCGCCGCCTGCGGAGAACAGCGCGATGTCGACCTTATGCGCTTTGACGTTGTCTTCGGTCAGTTCGATCACGGTATGGGGTTTGCCCATAAAATCGACGACTTTGCCCGCGCTTTTTGCGGAAGCGAACAGGTAATAGTTGTCCACCGGCAGTTGTTTCTCGGTCAAGACTTCGAGGAACTTGTTGCCGACCATGCCGGTCGCGCCGACGACGGCGATGTTGTATTTTTTCATATAATTCTCCTTTGAGCGTCGCTCAAAAATGTGATTACCGATTGGGCTGCGAAAACAAAAACGCAGCCGCACTTAGGCGACTGCAATAACGATACGAGATTATTACGTCAACCATAGTGCTTCATCCGTACCGGATGACAGTCGCAACGTTGTTGACGTTACGCCCAGCCGACGCGCTTGCAGGGAGCGACGACGCTTCGGCGGAGTTTCCTTTCGCGGGGGTCTCCTGCGACCTGCGTCCCGCTACTGATAAAATCCGCACCTCTATGCGTTATCTGCATAATAGCATATCCGCGGGCGCGTGTAAAGCGTTTGGAAGACGTTTTTCGGATTTTTCGACAATGGAAAAATCTGGATGTTTGTGCGTTGTTTTCATTGATATTTGACAAAAAATAGTGTATGATAGGCATAGGGTTTTCCCTAGGGAGAGCATATATTCGATGCAAAATTTGGCTACCAAACTCGTTTTGATGCGGGATCTGAGTCCCGAAGGCAGACCGATCGCCTACAAAGGGCGTATTCGCGAAGCGTTCGGCGCGATCGGCAAACAGTTGAGCAAAATCATGTGGATCAACTTGTTGTGCATGGTATTCGTATTGCCGTTGTTCGTCGTGATGTTCGTCGTGATGCGTCAGTACGAGAACAATACGATCGAGCAGCTCGGTTACAATTTTTCGGGCGGCCTGGGACTGGGATACGGCGTCGTGGACGATACGCTTGCCGGGATCGAGACCGTGTACGGGATTCGCAAACTGTTTGTGCTGTGTTCGGTTTTGCCGGGTTGCATGATCGCAAGTCTCGGATTTGCGGGCGCGTACCACTGTTGCCGCAACGTCCTGTGGGGCGCCAAAGTGCAAGTGCTCAAACACTTTGCGCGCGGCATTCGCAATCATTGGTACAAATTTTTGATTACGTTTACCGTACTCGGCGCGCTGGGAACGGGATTCGCGTATTTTCTGATCGATATGTTGGAGCAGTACGCGTTGCATTCCGCGGCGGGCGCCGGCGCATGGTGCGGCGTGATTCTGTGCGGGATCGGATTGCTGTTGACGGTCATGTTTTCGATCGTCGCGAATCCGCTGTTCGTCCAATACAAATTCCGCTATCGCGACGCGGTCAAGAACGCCTGTATTTTGTCGTGGACGAACATCTTGTTGACCGTCTTGATGACGGTGCTGTTGGTCGGACCGCTCGCGTTGCTGTTCGTGTCCGCGATGCAGATCGTAATCTATCTGGTCGTGTTGCTGATCGGCGCGGCGGTATGGATCGTACTCGATCTGGCGTACGGTCAATTCTTGGGAGACACCTTTATCGGCGCGCTGAACGAGCAGAATTTGATCAATCAGCGCAAAGAGCAGGAGCGACAGACGCGCGAGCAAAACCGCTCCGTCAATCGAACGTCCAAAAAGCGGAAGAAGTCCAAGCGATGAACGAAGCGTACAGTACGTTGGCCGAATATTACGACAGACTCATGGGCGACTTTGACTATCACGGTTATGTCGCCTTTGTCGACGCAAGGCTTGGCAAGGTCGGCGCGGATCTGTGTTGCGGGACGGGGCGATTTACGCGCGAACTCGCGGCGCGCGGACGGCGCGTCGTCGGCGTGGACAACAGTCCGCAGATGCTCAACGTCGCGCGCGATGCCGCGCGCAAAAGCGGACTGCGGATCGAATGGGTCGCCGAAGACGTCTCGCGCTTTTGTCCGCAGGGCGAATTGGATTTCGTCACGTGCGTGTGCGACGGATTCAATTATCTGCCGCCGGACAAGCTGGCGCAGACGTTGCATCGGATCGCGGGATACGTCAAAGCGGGCGGCACGCTGGCGTTCGACGTCAGTACGGCGTACAAGTTGGAGCATGTTCTCGGAGACAATTTTTTCTGCGAGGATTACGACGATCTGACGTATATATGGAACAATGCGTATGACCGCGCGCACGCTTGCGTGCGGATGCAACTGGCGTTTTTCCGTCCGGAAGGCGACATGTACCGCCGCTCGGACGAAGAACACGTCCAGTACGCCCATACGCACGAGCATATTTTGCAGGCGTTGGAGCCGGATTGGACGTGCGAAGTATGGGACGGCGAGCGCTATGCGCCGTATACGTCGCACACCAAACGCGCGCTGTACATATGTCGGCGCAAAGCATTCGTTTAAGGAAGGGAATTACGGAATATGGATGTGATCAAGAGAGCGATTTTGTTCGGAGCCAAGGCGATCGTGACCGTGCTGGATACCAAGTATTTGGTTCAGACGGCGATCGACACGCATCGGCTGTCCGACGCGAGCGCCCGCGCAATGGGGCGCGCGCTGACGATGACCGCGTTTATGAGCGGCAACTTTAAGGCGCAGGGCAACCGTCTGACCGTGCTCATACAGGGCGACGGTCCGATCGGCAAGATGGTCCTGTGCGGCGACTACGGCGCATATGTGCGCGGATACTGCGAGCACCCCGACGCCGCGCAGGATGCGCCCGATACGGACGTGCGGCATACGGTCGGAGAGCGCGGCGCGTTGAATATCATCAAGGATTTCGGCTTGAAGAAACCTTACAACGGCATGTCGCAGTTGGTCAACGGCAACATCGACAGCGATTTTGCATATTATTTTACGGTGTCCGAACAACTGCCGTCCGCAGTCGTGCTCGATTGCGTCGTCCGCGACGGGCGCTGCGTTGCCGCAGGCGGCGTGATCGCGCAGGCGATGCCCAATTGCGAAGAAGAATTGCTGGTCGTGCTGCAAGACATCATGCGCAATTTTTCCGATTTGGGACAGATGTTGCAACAATGTACGCCGCAGCAAATTCTCGACGACCATTTCGGGCATTTCGAGATCAAGGTTTTGGACGACATCGCGCCGCGTTGGCGGTGCAGTTGCTCGCGCGAGCGCATCGGCGGCATGTTGTTGACGTTGGGACGGCAGGAGGCGGAACAAATCCTGCAAGAGCAGGGACGCATCGAGGTCGGATGCGATTTCTGCAATCGCAAATACGGCTTCGATCGGGAGCAGATACGGGAATTATTCGATGGCACGCATAATTGAATTTCCGACGCGCAGCGACGATTTTGCGCATATCGCGGATTACTGCGATCAGTGCGGCGATACCGAAAGCGCGATCATATATTTGACGGAAGCCCTGCGCACGGAGCAGGACGTCTATCGACGCGCCCGTCTGTATTCGTTGCTCGCGCGGCAATATTTGTCCGCGGATCGCGTGGAGTTGTCCAACCGCGCGCTGTTTCTCGCGTTGGCGATCGAGCCGCGCAATGCCGAGTACAACGCCAAGATGATGATCAATATGTTGGCGACCGGAGACGCGCAGGGCGCCGAGTACTATTTCGGTCGGTGCGATCAGCGCAAGATCGTGCAGGCGTTCCCCGATATTTTGGAGCAGATGCAGGAGCACGATTTCGACGCCGAAGCGGTCGGCGCGACGCTCAACGATTTTCTGCGCGACGCGATGCGGGAGCAGGCTTTGCCCGATTGGAACGTGCGCACGCGCAAGGGAAGGCTCAAACGCTCGTTGGCGCAATGTTATTTGATGATGACGGCGGGGTTGTTCGAACTCGCGATCGCCGCGCTGTTGCAACTGCGCGAAAAGACGGCGGGGAAATACGCGTTTTTCCAGACCGAGTTGCACAACGCGCTTGCGTGCTGTTATCTCAATACGCAGCAGTACGATCTCGCGAAGGAAGAACTGGACGCGGTCGCGGCGACGGGCAGCGTCGGCGTGGATACGCTGTGTCTGCAATATACGTATGCGCGCAAAGTATCCGATTACGAGACGGAAGAACGCTGTTTGGACGCGATGTTCGCGTATGAGACGGAGGATTTTGCCGAAGTTTACAAGATCGCGCATGCGTTGCATACGGGCGAGCGGTACGACGACGTCGTGCGCTTAATGACGCGTCGGATTCGCGAGCGTCCGTACATCTACGAGCTGTATCGGCTCAAAGGCATCGCGCAGTTCAATTGCGGCAAAAAGGAAGCCGCTCGGCGCACGTTCGTCGATATGCAGAGACTCTATGCCGACTTTACCGACGCGCCGTGTTTCGTGGAATGGATCAACGACGCGGACCATCCGGACGGCGAAATTTTGCAACCTTCTCCGGTGCACGAATTGGATTCGCCGATTACCGCGTACTATCGCGCGAGACTGGTGCGGTGGCTTCAAGGCGATCCGTACGCGCCGGAAGATTTGTTCCGCGCGATCGGGTGGCTGTGCGAAGTGCCGTATTATTTGACCGAAGTGTTTACCTCGATCGATCGTTTGGCGCAAATGGACGACAAAAAGACGCTGTGGAATTTTACCGAGTTGCTTTGCATTCGTCCGCGCATACAAGCGCCCGTCGCGGGGCATATTCTATTCTGTCTGATGATGCACGGACGTTGCGGACGGATCGCATGCGTCAGCGACGAACGCATTCGGGAAATCGCGTTGCGCGTGCCTTCGGAACTGACCAAGTGTTCGGACGCCGCGCGGCAGGGATACTGTCTGCTGTACGCGTTGCTCGCGCCCGAAGACGAAGAGCGCCGCAAACAGTTGTATACGCGCGTCCGCATGTATGCCAAACGCATGCGCGAAGAAAGCGTGCAGGTACGTTCGGCGACCGCGTTTGCGTGGGCGCTGTGCAAGACGGTGTTCGGAGAGAATCTCGAACATATGGTGCCGTATCTCAAAATACAGATCCGTACCGCCAAGCGGTATGCGCAACGGCTGGAAGAATTGGAACGGGAAGGCGAATCCCGTCAGGTATCGGAGAAAAAAGGATGATTACTTTCGAACAGGTCAAACGCGATCCGCAGATCCAAGCGCTCATTCACGAGTCCGGACAGGTGCTGGAAGCGATGAATTACACCGAGCACGGACTGCGTCACGCGACGTACGTGTCGCGCACCGCGGCAATGATTTTGGAAAAGCTCGGCTACGACGAGCATATGTGCGAGTTGGCGCGCATCGCGGGCTACGTGCACGACGTCGGCAATGCGATCAACCGATCCAATCACGGCGTGATTTCGGCGACGTTGCTGTACGGGATACTCAAAGACATGGGCATGCCGTACGCGGATATCTGCACGATCTGTTCCGCGGTCGGCAATCACGAAGAAGAGATCGGACACGTCGTCAACGCCGTTTCCGCCGCGCTCGTACTCGCGGATAAGTCGGACGCGCACCGTACGCGCGTGCAGCGGTTGCAGCTCGACCGCGAAGACATACACGACGTCGTCAACTACTCGATCGGCAAAAACATCGTGCTCGTCGATCCCGAGCGCAAGATCATCAGCACCAAATTCTATATGGATTCGACGTCGTCGGTCATGGATTTTCTGTCCATTTTTCTGTCGCGCATGGTCATGTCCGAGCGCGCCGCGCGCTATCTGGACTGTACGTTCAAACTGTATATCAACGACAGCGTCATCAATACCGCGCAGATCGTGTCGGACGCGCACGTCAAATAAATTCGGTTTCGTTGCATTCGGACGCCCGACCTATTGTCGGGCGTTTGTTTTTGTCGCGCTTGCGGCGACGCACATACGCGCCGCGTCTGCGGAATACAATAGCGTATGATACGCGCGGCATTGTTGTTTATCGGAGCGGTCGTCGGCGCAGGGTTTGCGACCGGTCGCGAAGTCACGGTCTTTTTCTGCGGACACAGCGTATGGGTCGCTGTCGCCGCGGGGTGGGGACTGGGCGCGTTGTGCGCGCTGTTTTTGTGGTTCGGCAGAGCGGAGCGCGCGCGACCGCTGCCGCGCGCGTTGCGCGCGAGCGTGCGCTTTGTGCTGTGGTGCGGCGCGTGTCTGACGTATTGGTGCATGGCGACCGCCGGAGAGCAGATCTTCGATCAGGCGTTCGGAGTGCGCGGCATCGGACTGTGGACGGGCGTTTTCGCGGGCGTGCTCGGGGCGCTGGATATGCGCACGATCGGCAAGGTCAACGCCGTCGTCGTTCCGTTGCTGTGTCTGTCCGTGCTGGCGTTGGGCGCGGTTGCGCCGCCCGTGCAAGGCGGTAAAATCGGCGTGTTTTCCGCGTTTCATTACTGTGCGATGAACATTTTGCTCGGCGGTTACGTCGTCGCTCCGCAGGGGGAGAAGATGTCTGCGCGCGCGATTGTCGGAGCGGGCGCGTTGGTCGGCGTCGTGTTTTCCGTTTTGCTCGCGTGCGTCTACCGCGTCGCATGCGTTTATCCGGACGCCGCGATGCCGGTATACGAGTTTGCGGCGTCGCGCGGACTTGCGCCTTTGAGCGCGGCGATCGTCTATTTGGCGGTGTTTACGACGATGCTCGGCAGCGGCGCGATGATCGTCGGCGCGGTGGCAGAAACCTGTCGCAGCGTAACGGTCGGCATCTGCGTGCCGATTGCGATTACGGTGCTCGGGATCGGCAGCGAGTTTTCGGCGGTTGTACAGACGACGTATCCGATCGTCGGCTATGTCGGGATCGTCTATACGGCGCTGGCTTTGGCGGTGTGTCTGCGCGCCGCGATGCGGCATCGAGATCGGTTGCCGCGTCTGCCGTCCGTCTCCGACTCCGATCGGCGCGCGGCGGATACGGCGCGGTAAACAAAACGACATACCCGAATTCGGGTATGTCGAAAATTTCGAGTATGGACAACGTCGCTCAGCGCACGAAATTCATGCGGCGGTTGACGAACTTTTGGAAGAGTTCGACGACAAAATACATTGCGCCCGCCAGCGCGCACAGAACGACGGTGGACGTCATGACCAGATCGAGCTGGAAGATCTGTCCGCCGTAGATGATCAGGTATCCCAATCCCGCGCGCGAGATCAGGTATTCGCCCATGATCGTGCCGACCCAGCACAGACCGACGTTGATTTTGAGCGCGTCGATCACGGTAGGGATGTTGGCGGGCAGGATGAGTTTGGTCAGCGTTTGCCATTTGGACGCGCCGAGTGTCTGCATCAGCAGAAGTTTGCTTTTCTCCACGCTGCACAGTCCGCTCAGCGTACTGATGACGGTGATGATCAGCGAGATCAGCAGCGCCATCGTGATGATTGCGCCCGCGCCTGCGCCGACCCAGATAATGATGATCGGTCCGAGCGCGATTTTGGGGAGCGCGTTCAGGACGACCAGATGCGGTTCGATGACGCTGCGCACGGTCGGGAACCACCACAGCGCGATCGCGATCGCAGTGCCCAGTACCGTCGCGAGCAAAAAGCTCAGCACCGTTTCGCCCAGCGTGATGCCGATGTGATAGAACAGCTTGCCGCCTTGCATCAGATTGCCCAGCGTGCGAAAGATGCGCGACGGGCTCGACACGATAAACGGATCGATCCATTCCAGCGCCGTCATCAATTCCCACAGCGCGATCAACACCGCCAGCACGCCCCAACGCAGACACGTGACGGTGATGCGTTTTCTCTTACGTAGCTTGAGATAAGTTTGATGTTCTTTGGAAAATTGCGTCATATTATTTCTCCGTAGGGTGCTCCAAGAGTTTCCAGATTTTATCGAAGTACGCTCCGAAATCGGGCGCTTCGCGTCGCGCCAGCGGGGTAATGTCCGCGAGCGTATCGATCGGCACGATTTCGCGCACCGTGCTCGGGCGCGGCGACAGTACGACGACGCGGTCGCACATCGAGATCGCTTCCGAGATGTCGTGCGTCACGAATACGGCGGTTTTGTTTTCCGCACGAATGATGCGGTGCACGGCTTCCACGGCGGCGAGCCGCGTCTGGAAGTCGAGCGCTGAAAACGGTTCGTCCAACAGCAGAATCTGCGGCGACAGCACCAGCGTACGGATCAAAGCCGCGCGCTGACGCATGCCGCCGGACAACTGCGACGGATAGAACTTTGCAAATTCCGCCAGACCGTATTTTGCCAGCAATTCGTCCGCATAGCGTTCGGTTTGCGCGTTGCGGTTGCGGCGGATTTGCAGTCCGAGCAGGATATTGTCCCGAATCGTTCGCCATTCGAACAATTCGTCTTTTTGCAGCATATATCCCGTCAGCATGCGCGCCTGTTGCGCGTCTTTGCCGCAGACGAGGATTTCGCCGCCGGTAGGGGTCAATATACCGGATATCAGGGACAGAATCGTCGTTTTACCGCATCCGCTCGGTCCCACGATACCCAGCAATTCTCCCTGTTGCACTTCCAGATTCAGACGGTCGATCGCGACGGTTTCGGTCTCGGGACTGTGGTAAGTCAGACATACGTCGCGCAGCGTTACAACAGGTTGTTCCATAGCGTTTCCTTAAGATTGGGCGAGCAGCGACTGCGCGATGCTGTTGTCTACGAGCGCGTCGAAGTCCGCGCGGCGATCCATGACGCCCGCTTCGATGATCACGTCTTGCAGATGATCGAAATCCTTGCGCAGCATGACCGGGCTCGTGCTGTATGCGCCGATATCCATATACGACTGGATAGCGCTGGTCAGCGTCGCGAGATCGGTGCCGTCAAAGCTCGCCTGCAATGCCGCCGCGATTTCGGCAGCGGTGTGCGTATTGACGTATTCCATCGCTTTGACGATCGCCCGCGTAAACGCGACGACGGTATCCTGTTTTTCCGTCATATAGCTCTTGGTCGCCATAAACGCCGTGAAGGGCATGTCTCCGGCAGCTTCGCCGACCGATGCGACGATATAGCCTTTGCCCGCTTTTTCCATATTGGACGCCGCCGGTTCGAACATCGTGCAATAGTCGCCCGTACCGCCTTCGAACGCCGCGCCGATCAGATCGTATTTGACGTCGTAGTTGAGCGTAAAGTTTTCGCCGTCGATCAGATTATTGATGCGCAACGCATATTCGAGCGTCATGGCAGGTACGCCGCCGCGGCGACCGCCGATGATTTCTTTGCCGACCAGATCGCTCCACTGAAAGTCGGGTTCCGCCTTGCGGCTCATCAGGAAAGACCCGTCCTTTTTGGTCAGTTGCGTAAAGATGATCGGATAGTCCGACCGTCCCTGGTTGGCTACGTAGATTGCGGCCTCCGGTCCCATCAGACCGATATCCGCCTGTCCGCTGATCAACGCGGTCATGCAGTTGTCGGCGCCGCCGCCGTTGCTCAACTCGATTTGAAGCCCTTCCGCTTCGAAATAGCCCTGTTCCAGCGCCACGTAGAGCGGCGCGTAGAAGACCGAATGCGTGACTTCGGTCAACCGAATGACGCCTTCGCGTTCCGAGCACGCGCCGAACGCGAAACACGCGCATACGGCGAGCAGACATGCGATAATTACTAAACAAACTAATTTTTTCATATTGCCTCCTGGTGGAATACATAACATACTATTCCGTCCCGTCCGCGCGGGTGTCCGGACGGGGCGGGCAGTTGCCCGGGCGACAAAATATGCGCATGAATCCGCTTGTCTAATCTCGCGCGCTATGTTATAATAACCTTAATTTGACCCACAGTCACGGAGCGCTTATGAGATTCGAAAAAAAAGACTTGTTTACGATTCCGAATATCCTGACCTATATCCGATTTTTGTGTCTGCCGTTTTTCGTAGGACTGATGGCGGCGTACAAGGTCGATCCGGTCGGGGCGTACCTGTACGCGGGATTCGGGATTTTCGTATTCGCGTCCGTTACGGATATCGTGGACGGATACGTCGCGCGGCATTTTAATCAGGTTTCCGATCTGGGCAAGGTCATCGATCCGATCGCGGACAAGCTGTTGCAATGTCTGGGCATGGTAATGCTGGTCGTGATCGGCGCGCTGGATTGGTGGTTTATGGCGATACTGATCGTCAAAGAGATTTTGATGGGCGTGTTTTCGCGCTATTTTATGGTTGCGAGCAAGTGTCAGGTGCACCAGCGTTCCAACATATGGGGCAAGGTCGGCGCGTTCGTCAATTTCGTCGGGATCGTGCTGGCGTTTTGGGTCGGGTTCAGCGAAATTCTGCATTGGATCGACCGCGGCATTTTGATCGTCGGCTGCGTGTTGGCGGTGATCGCGTTGGTGCAGTACAATGTCGGATATTATCGGCAGTTGCGGCAAATCCGCGCGAGCGGCGTGCTCGACACGCTCGACAAGTCGGGCAGACCGCTGATCGCCGAGCATTCCGGATCGGAGTCGGACGACGACGCGTCTTCCGATTCGCAGGAATCGCGATGAGCTGGCTCGAATTCCATCCCGAGCGGTTCGCATCGCCGCAAGTGATCGCGGGGCTTGTATTGATGGCGCTGGGCTTGGTCGCGGCGGTGTTTGCAAGACAGTGGGCGACGCTGTGCATCCGCTGCGCGGCGAATGCGGACGTGGATACGCGCAAAGCGGCGGAAAAGCGGCGCGCGAAATTATCGACGGCATTGCTCGTATGCGGCGCGGCCGTCGTTTTGGTCGGCGCGATCGTCGTGATCGTCTAGTCCGACTGTATCGAAGAACGAAATCGAGAAGTATATAACGGAGAAATGAACAGTATGGAAATGTCCAAAACGTACAACCCGTCCGAGTTTGAAACCAAACTCTACGAAAACTGGGTGAAAAACGGTTATTTCGAAGCGAAAATCGACAAGAAAAAAGACCCTTTTACGATTGTGATTCCGCCGCCCAACATTACCGGGCAGTTGCACATGGGACATGCGCTCAACAATACGATTCAGGACGTCATCGTGCGCTTTAAGCGAATGCAGGGATTCTGCACGCTTTGGTTGCCGGGCACCGACCACGCGTCGATCGCGACCGAAGTCAAGATCGTCGAGAAGATGAAGCAGGAAGGCTTGACCAAATCGGACGTGGGCAGAGACGGATTTTTGGAGCGTGCCTGGGCGTGGAAAGAACAGTACGGCGGACGCATCGTCGAGCAGCTCAAACGGCTGGGATCGTCGTGCGACTGGTCGCGCGAAGCGTTTACGATGGACGACAATTTGTCCCGCGCGGTACGCGAGGTATTCGTCAATCTCTACGAAAAAGGTTTGATTTACAAAGGCGATCGGATCATCAACTGGTGTCCGTGTTGCGGCACCGCGATTTCGGACGCCGAAGTCGAGTACCAGGAAGAACAGGGACATCTGTGGCATATCCGTTATCCGTACGCGGACGGCAGCGGCGAAATCATCGTCGCGACGACGCGTCCCGAGACGATTTTGGGCGATACCGCCGTGGCGGTCAATCCCAAGGATGAGCGCTATCGCGACGCGGTCGGCAAGATGTTGCGGTTGCCGTTGACGGATCGGGAGATTCCCGTCGTCGCGGACGAATACGTCGAGACGGACTTCGGCAGCGGCGCGGTCAAAATCACGCCCGCGCACGATCCCAACGACTTCGAAGTCGGCGCGCGCCACGGTTTGCCGATCTTGCGCATCATGAACGACGACGGTTCGCTCAACGAACAAGCGGGCGCGTATTGCGGTCTGTCGCGCGAAGAAGCGCGTCGGCGCATCGTCGAAGACTTGCAGGCGCAGGGTTATATGGTGCGGATCGAAGATTACGCGCACAACGTCGGACATTGCTATCGCTGTCATCAGACGGTCGAACCGCTGGTGTCCAAGCAATGGTTCGTCAAGATGGCGCCGCTCGCAAAACCCGCGATCGACGTCGTTCGAAAAAAGAAAATCGAGTTTATTCCCGACCGATTCGGGAAAATATATCTCAATTGGATGGAGAACATTCGTGATTGGTGCATTTCGCGTCAACTGTGGTGGGGACACCGCATTCCGGCGTATTATTGCGACGATTGCGGCGAAACGATCGTATCCAAGCAGACGCCGAGCGTATGTCCCAAGTGCGGCGGCGCGCATCTGCGTCAGGACGAAGACGTGCTCGACACTTGGTTTTCCAGCGCGCTTTGGCCGTTCTCGACGCTCGGCTATCCGGAGAAGACCAAGGATTTGGCGTACTTCTATCCCAACAGCCTGCTCGTGACGGCGTACGACATCATTCCGTTCTGGGTCGCGCGCATGATCTTTTCGGGGTTGGAACACATGGGCGAGATCCCGTTCCCCGAAGTTTTGATCCACGGCATCGTGCGCGATTCGCAAGGTCGCAAGATGAGCAAGTCGCTCGGCAACGGCATCGATCCGCTCGAAATCATCGACAAATACGGTACGGACAGTTTGCGTTTTTCGTTGACGCAGGGGATTGCGCCCGGCAACGATACGCGTTACAGCGACGAGAAGACGGAGAGCGCCCGCAACTTTATGAACAAGATCTGGAACGCTTCGCGTTTCGTACTGATGAACGCGCAAGGCAGAAAGGGCAAGCCGATGGGCAGTTTCCGACTCAGCGGCGCGGACAAATGGATCTTGGCGCAGTTGCAGACGACGATCAAAGAAGTCACGCACAATTTGCAGAAATACGAGATCGGGCTTGCGAGCGCCAAGTTGTACGATTTTGTCTGGTCGCAGTTCTGCGATTGGTATATCGAGTTGGTCAAGCCGGCGCTGTACGGCGACGCCGCGGATAAGAAAGAAAACGCGATCGGCGTACTGTTGTACGTGTTGGAGCATATTCTGAAATTGATGCATCCGTTCGTGCCGTTCATTACCGAAGAGATCTATCGTTGTCTGCCGACGACCAAGGGCAGCATCATGGTGTCCGAGTGGCCGACGTACGAGAAAAAGTACGCGTACAAGAAAGAAAGCGCCCAATTCGAATGCGTGATGGACGCCGTCAAGGCGTTGCGCAACATGAAGGCGGAGCGCAACGTCGCGCCGTCCAAAAAGGTGCGCGTCTATCTGCTCGAATCGCCGATCAAGGACAAAGAATGCATCTATCTGTATCGACTCGCCGGCGTGGAATCGGTCGAGTTTATACAGGACAAGTCGGGATTGAGCGGACTCAAAACGGTGTCGTTGTTCGGTTCGTACGGCGAGATGCTCGTGCCGTTGGGCGATTTGATCGACATTGCCGAAGAGATCGCGCGGTTGGAACAGGAACTTGCCAAGGCGGCTGCGGAGATCGCGCGTTCGGAGCAATTGCTTGCCAATCAGGGTTTTGTCGCCAAAGCGCCCGCCGCGCTCGTCGACAAGGAAAAGGACAAACTTGCGGCGAATCGCGCCAAATCCGATAAACTCGCCCGGCAATTGGAAGCGATGCGATGAACAAGCGTTATCGGGTATTGTTTTTCGATTTTGACGGAACGATCTGCGATACGTACGAAGGCATCGAGCAGATCTTGGATCTGACGTTCGCGCATTACGGATTGGATGTGGATCGCGCGCGATACAGGAGCTTCGTCGGTCCGCCGCTCAACGAGACGTTCGAGCAGTTGATCGGAGATCGGGAGCGCGCATACGAAGCGGTCGGATATTTCCGCAATTTGTATGTGTCCGAGCAGGCGATTTACAAGACTTGTCTTTACGACGGCATCGCCGAAGTATTGGAGCGCGCGCACGCAAGCGGGTATACGGTCGCCGTCGCGACGTGCAAGAAGCAGGAAGAAGCCGAACGGCTGTTGGAGCATTTCGGTTTGAGCGAGCATATTGATTTTGTTTCGGGACTGTGCTATCATGTCCGTGAGACCAAGACGCAGGTTTTGCAGTATGCGCTGGACGCGCTGGGCGTTTCCGCATCGGAATGTCTGATGATCGGCGATACTCGATACGACGTCGAGGGCGCCGCGGACGTGCGGATGGATTGCGCGTTGTGCCTGTGGGGATTCGGCGATTATGCCGCAATCCGTAACTCCAACGTCGTGATGCGCGTCCGTTCGCCGCGCGAACTTGCAGAGCGGCTGCTTGCCGCAACGGAGTAATCTATGCGTTATATTCGGATGACTTGGGAGTTTGTCAAATCCAATTTGCCGCGGCTGATGCTGGCGGCGTTGGTTCCGGCACTGATTTTGCCGGTTATATTGGACATCAACGGCATTTTCCGTTTCTTCCAGCATTTGGGACAGCATACGCCGCAGTCGTTCGGCGCGGTATTCGGCGCGATGTTCGGGATCCGTTCTTGGTGGTGGATCGCGGGCGTGATGTTGATCTTGGGCGTTTGTTCGGTTTTTCAGTCCGCGATGGTCGGTCATATTCAGAGACGCATGAGTTACGGCGATATGCGCAAACTCGGCGTACGCAATTTCTTTTACAACGTCAACAATTATTTTTTGCCGACGTTGCAGGTCAGCGCGCTGTTTGCGCTGTTCGTACTGGCGATCGGCTTTTTGATCGCGGTGTTTTGCTATCTCTGGGCGAAGATGTCGTTCGTCGCGGCGGTTGCGCTGAGCGTGGCGACGGGATTCGTATTTGTCGCGGGCGCGTTGTTCGTGATCGTACTTTTCATGACGGTATTGCCCAACATGACGATCAAAGGCTATCGCTTGTTTTTCGCGATCCGCGTATCGTTGACCGCGTGTTCCAAAAAACTCGCGTCCATTTACTTTGCGATCGTCTTGCCGCTGTTGCTGATGTTCGTGCCGGTGACGTTGCTCGGGATATGGAATTTTAAGGGCGCGGGGATATTGCATTATTTGGGATCGTTTTGGATGTTCTTTTTTCTGCATGTGTATACCGTGCCGTTGATGTACGTGATCTTCTACGATACCGAAGAATTGGAGCGTCAGGATATTGCAAAATCCGTATCCGGGAGGGAGAAGTATGCCGCCGATTAATCATACCTGGGGGATTACCGTTTCGCGGTTTTCGCTCGTATACAAGATTGCGCTGTATTTGGTGCTGATTACCGTTTTGTTTTCCGCGCTGGCGTTCGCGACGATTTTTCCGACGACGCGCGCGATGTTGGGCGAATTGAGCGATCTGCATTTGATTCGCGAGACGGGCGACTATGTGCTTTCCATTTTTCGCGGCGTCGCCAATGCGCCCGCCGACGGCGAACAACCCGGTTCGCAGGCATATCAGGATTTGGTCGCGCTGTACCAGCGCGCCGGAACGATCGTTGCGCAGCATACGCTGGCGGTCACGATGGGCGTGGTGTTGCTTGTACTGTGGTTGTTGTGTTTCGTGATTGCGATCACGATGTGCAATTATCCGGTGTCCGGCGTCTTGCACGCGTTTATGAGCAGCAACAGCGAGTACGGTTTCAGCGCCAACTATATCGCAACGATGGCGAAGAGCATTCGTTATGCGATCGCCAACGTGTTTTTCTGTCTCGTCTATTTGGGCTTGGGACTTTCGATCGCGGTGTGTCTGGGCATGTGGATTTCGATGTGGAACAATCTGTTCGGTCTCATGGTGACGTATTCGTTGATCCTGTTCGTCTGCGCGTCCAACCGCGCGTTGTGCGCGGGGTGGCTTCCGGCGATGGTCGTCGATCAGCGTCCGGTCAAACTCGCGTTTGCGGACGCCTGTAAAATGGCGCGCAAGACGTTCGTCGAGATGCTCGGCGCGTATATCGTGATCTTTATCGCGTTTTCGATGTTATTGATCGGCGTAGGACTGTTTACGTTCGGGATCGGTATGATACTCGTGATCGCTTGCATGATCGTCTTTACGCAGGCGTACGACATGGCGATGTTCTATCGCTATCACGAGTACCGCTATTATATCGACGATCAGACGGTCATAGATCCCAAGCGTCATTATAAGGATGCGATTTTGGAAGATCCGTTGCAATTGCAACCCGCGGAGCGTCCGCAACCGCTTGTGCCCGAGATCGAGAACGACGGCTCGCCGTCCGAGGGCGAAGAGCAGTAACGCGTATGCAGATCCGCAAGGTCGATTCGGCATGCGTCTCGGAGTTGGCTGCGCTTGCAGCTCGGATTTGGGACGGCGACGCGGCGCGGTTGGAACGCGATTTCGAGCATGTTGCGGAAGATCCCGCCCAAGCGATGTTTTTGGCGAGCGACGAAGGCGTTGCGATCGGATTTTGTCTGTGCGCGTTGCGTAACGATTACGTGCACGGCGCGACGTCCTCGCCCGTTGCGTATTTGGAAGGGGTGTACGTGGATGCGCCTTATCGCGGATGCGGCGTCGCGCGGCAGTTGGTCGAGCACGCCAAGGACTGGGCGCTCGCGCAAGGGTGTCGCCAAATCGCAAGCGACTGTCCGTCGGACAACGCGTCGAGCATGCGGTTGCATGCCGCGCTCGGATTTCGGGAAGCCGCGCGTATCGTCTGTTACGTCGCGCCGCTGGAATGACGCATCGGTTGCGCCGTCGCGGAACTTGTCGGAGAAATCATAAAAAAATCACCGCGGTGCGGTGATTTTTTGACCTAACGACGCGTTCTAAACCCGCTTGTTTGCAGGGTGGGTAAACTGCTACGGAAGTTTTTTGTAATCCTTCATCGCCGTTCACGGGCAATGTCAACGCCGCTCGGGCGAAAGGCACGCCAGCCGACTTCCGACACGCAATCCCAATTATAAGAGTGCGGATACAATGCAGTCGTATAGGTCATTTATAGTATAGCCGATGCCGCGGCAAAATACAAGGGGTTGCGCAAAATTTTACATTTCGGTTTCTTTTTTTCGTACGCCTGCATATCCTGCGATGCGCGGTTGCGGCTGCGACGGACAAATCTTTCCAATGTGTTTACAAATCCCGTCGCGTGTGCTATAATCTACGCAAATACGTTTACAACATTTCGGAGCGAGTATGGAACAGATGACATTGCGGCAACTGGCAGATCGGTTTGCGGATATGGACGGCGCGCAAGTGCGCGTAAGCGGTTGGGTTCGAACGATTCGGGACAGCAAGAATTTTGCGTTTATCGAACTCAACGACGGCACCAATTTCAAGTCCACGCAGATTGTTTTGGATGCCGGTTTGGACAACTATAAGGAGATCGTCGCCCTGAATGTCGGCGCGGGCATTTGCGTGTGCGGGACGTTGGTCGCGACGCCGCAGATGCAGCAACCGTACGAGATCCGCGCGACTCGGATCACAATCGAAGCGCCCTCTTCGCCCAACTATCCGTTGCAGAAGAAGCGTCACAGTCTCGAATTTTTGCGCGAGATCGCGCACTTGCGTCCGCGTACCAACACCTTTTTGGCGGTATTTCGCGTGCGCAGCGTCGCGGCGCAGGCGATTCACAGCTTTTTCGCCAACCGCAATTTCGTGTACGTCAATACGCCTTTGATCACCGGCAGCGATTGCGAAGGCGCGGGCGAAATGTTCCGCGTGACGACGCTCGACGCGGACAAACCGCCGCGCGACGAGCAGGGATGCGTCGATTTTTCCAAAGATTTTTTCGGTAAGGCGTCCAATCTGACGGTCAGCGGTCAGCTCAATGCCGAATGCTTTGCGCTTGCGTTCCGCAATGTCTATACGTTCGGACCGACGTTCCGCGCGGAGAAGAGTTATACCAACCGCCATGCGGCGGAATTCTGGATGATCGAGCCGGAGATCGCGTTTGCGGATTTGCAGGACGATATGGATCTTGCGCGCGATATGATCAAATACGTGATTCGCGAAGTGCTGGACAAATGTCCGCAGGAAATGCAGTTTTTCAACGCGTTCATGGACAAAGGTCTTTTGCAACGCTTGCAGCATATCGTGGATTCGGATTTTGCGCGGGTCACGTATACCGAGGCGATCGAAATTTTGGAAAAGCACGCCGATCAGTTCCAGTATCCGGTATTTTGGGGCGCGGACTTGCAGACGGAACACGAACGTTATTTGACGGAACAGGTCTTCGGACAGCCCGTATTCGTGACGGATTATCCCAAGGAGATCAAGGCGTTCTATATGCGTCTCAACGACGACGGCAAGACGGTCGCCGCGGTCGATTTGCTCGTGCCGGGCGTCGGCGAAATCATCGGCGGCAGTCAGAGAGAAGAGCGTTTGGATCTGTTGACCGCGCGCCTGAAAGAGCTGGGACTGCGCGAAGAAGATTATTGGTGGTATCTGGATCTGCGGCGTTTCGGCGGCGTCAAACATGCGGGATTCGGTTTGGGATTCGAGCGGTTGATCATGTATTTGACCGGCATGCAAAACATCCGCGACGTCATTCCGTTTAGCCGTACGACCGGCAACGCCGATTTCTGAGATTGCGGTTCGCAACCGCCCGTCGAAAATTATGCTCAATTTGTGTAAAAAACGTTTGATATTTTTGAACGGGTATGCTATAATCTAGCCGTTGCCGAGTTTTCGGGGACGATGCTAATGTGGCGCAGCTGGTAGCGCAATTGATTCGTAATCAATAGGTCGCCGGTTCGAATCCGGCCATTAGCTCCACGCATAGACAGCGAGCCGTTTGGCAAGCTGTCTATTTTGTTGCCGCGGGCAGTGAATTTTGCGGGGTGTTGTCGGGGGTGTAATTTACCGCACTTATTTCTATATGTATCTAGCCAGAATTAGCGCGCGAGTGCGCGCGCGTACGGGCGTAATAAACGCGTAATACTTTGCGCACGTACACGTGTGCGCGTACCCGCGTATCGCGTAATACTTACGCGCTAGAGTCATATACGCGCGATTATAGGCGTGCCCGCATACGCGTGAGAGTAAGCGAGCCGACCCCGCGGACGCGCGCCTAGGGGGCGCGCGGAGTTTCATACGGTTGGTTGATTGACGGCGCTCATCGGCGGCGACAGTCCTTGCACAGCACGCCCCCACCGTGCGCCGCTGTTTCCCGTATGCGGGCTGGCGCACCGCAAAGCGGTGAAACAATCGGCGCACTTTTGGGGGTTGTTCTGTCGCAAGCGACAGCGAGCTTGACAAGCCAAGACGCCGACCCCCGTCAAGCCGAATTCTTCGCCCTTGCCGCTCACACGTCGGCACGCTAGGTACATGCGGTTATCTCGCTACGCTCGCGTTCCGCACCAACCAAAATGCTGTAGCTTTTGGTTGTGGCTCGTGCGGATTCGATTGCGGCGCAAGCGCCGAGCCGAAAAAGCGAAGAGCATGAAAAAACCGCTTGCACGATTGCAACCGGTCATTTCGGAAAGTCGAGCAGATAACTCTTTGGTATGATGTCGGTCAGAGCGTGTTCGAGTTCAAACTCGCTACACCCGCACACGGTGCAAACGTGTTGTTTGAGCTCTTCTTCGGTCGAGCGGTTGAGCAGTTCTTCGACTTGCTTATTGAGTCCGTACAGCACGCCCCACGCGCTGATAAAGTGCTTGCCCTTGGTTTTGGTTACGAGCTCGTTGACGCGCTCGGGCGCTATTTCGATCCAGTCAAACTTAGCTATGTATTTGAACGTTTCGACGACGGCAGACAGCAAGCTGTTCTCGCCCGTGTAGTCCTTGACTGCGCGAATGTCCACGCCCGACAGTTTGGGCGCGTCCGCGGCGCAATTCAGAGCCGAGCGCACGGCGCGTTCCCACAAGTCCCGATAGTCTTCGAACTGTCGGACCTTGCCGCCGCGTTTGAGATTGTAAAGCACGATTGCGTGTATGTGCGGATGCCACAGTCCCGAGCGCTTGCCGATTTTGACTTCGGTCGAGCGCACGCCGCCGCTGTTGAGTTGCTTGAATTTGGCGCGGCTCGTTTTCTCGCCGTTCGTCATGTACCGCCATGCGTCGGACAGCGCCGTCAGTCCGCGTTCTAAGTCCGATTGGTCTTTCAGCGTCAGATTGAGCATAAACACGACGTAGCCGCGCCCGACGTACTCTTTGAGTAGCGGTACGAGCTTGGCAAGCCACGCCATCGCGCGCAACTTGGCGCAGATAG
>CAJTKI010000009.1:0-857 GCA_910576875.1 uncultured Christensenella sp. | reverse complement strand
CTAAAACGGCTCTTGCAATAGCCACTGCCCGCATAGTACTTTGTGCCGCAACCTTGGCAAGTGGCGATTTCGGTTACCGTTGCGCATTGGGCAATCTTCTCGGCGAGCTTGTCTTGCCCGGCGGCTTGGAGTGCGGGCGCTATTTGGCTACGGTTAAACCCCATTTTTTGTCGCAGATCGTCTATTTTCAACATGGCGTTCGTACCCCAGTTTCAGCGCTTCTTGCCGTTGGAATTCGTCTAGCACGTGCGTATATAATCGTGCCGTCGTCGTGATGTCGGCATGTCCGAGCCACTTTTGCACGACGTCGCGCGCAATGCCGCGTTCTAGGCAAATCGTTGCGAAGGTGTGCCGCAGATCGTGCAACTTGTGCCGCGGGCATAGCCGCTTGAATACGTGCGTTACGTGGTCGGGCTTGACGTCGGGGAAGAGCAACGCCCGCCGCCCGCCTTTGGGTAAACGGTTGAGCACAAAGCGCAACGGCTCGTTAATCGGCATGACCCGATCGCTCGTTGCGCTCTTCGTGCCGTGTATGTAGATTATGCCGCTTTGCATGTCGACGTCTTCCCACGTCATCGCCAAGGCTTCCGAACGCCTGCAACCCGTCCACATGTAAAACTCGAACAGCTCCCGCAACGCATGCCGCTTGATTTTGCGCTTAAACTCCCGCCGCTCGACCACGGTCAGCGCCCGCCCTTGCTTTTGCTTGTGCTTAATCTGCGGTACGTGCGACATCGGATTGCGTACAATCAAGTCCAGTCGCTCGGCGGTTTCCAGCGTTTCATTGAGTACTTGAAACAAATATACCCGCATGCGCGGCGCTGTAACGTCCATAATCGCGCGTTCCAGCATTGCCG
>CAJTKI010000008.1 GCA_910576875.1 uncultured Christensenella sp. | reverse complement strand
ACTTTTGTTTGAAGCTTGTGCAATTTGAAATGGATACCAAACCGCTTGCTTTCCGTCATATCTATGTAGGTAGTTTGAAGCTTGTGCAATTTGAAATGGATACCAAACCAGCGTGATCGAGCGCTGTCCCGTTTAGACGTTTGAAGCTTGTGCAATTTGTGTGGAAACAAAACTTGATTTCAAAGTCTGAATGTGATATGATTATTTTACATTCATATCCATAGAAAATGGATGCCAAACCGATCATTTTAAATTGATAGGGTGCTAATATGTTTGATATTTGTGTAATTTGAAATGGATACAAATCACGAATATTATGCCCGATTTGAGTCATGTTGGATACTTTTATAATTTGAAGTGATCTTAGTTTTTGTACATTTAAATGTTTACTGCGAAAAGTGCAAATGTATAGTTATGGAATTCGGCAATATGGAATTTAAGTATCTGATAGCGATTCCGTTGGATATTATAAAATTTGAAATTAATGGCAATCTTCTTCGTAGTTTTTCGGTTTTTGGAAGTACAAAAAAGATAAGAAAAAAGTAGCGCCGCTCAGTTGCGAATCTGAAAAGATTCTCCCCAAATATTGATTTCCGATCCATGAAAACCATGTTGTCAAAATACAACATACGTTTATACAAACTGGAAGTCAAGAAATTTGAATTAAAAGAGCACGTGTTTGATCGTTTTTTTACGTCCAGATATTAGCGAGTTGACATGACAAGCGTACTTACTCTACAATTTCGTTTTGATAACAAACGCGGTGTGCGCGGGTAGAGAGATCGAACGCAGGTGCGGTTTCGATTTGAGTTAGATACTTTTGAAATTTGTTAGGAATGCCCAATAAAAACCAAATATATCACCAACAAAAATCCAAATAGATTTCGAAAAAGGAATCATTAACAAGGAAATGAGTATTCGATATACATTCTCGTTAAATGCAGGAACTTTTGTCAATTGATCGTAATTATATACATCTACGTCCAGTATACGTGTAAATAAAACTAATTCTTTGGTGCGGAACTCGAATCCGACCGACAGAAAGACTGCATATATGCGTCCAACTTCAAACAAAACGGATCGGTGAACGTTCAGAGAGGGCAAGAATCAAAAATTGAATTTTACCTAAATAATAAATCGAACATCAAATGATCATCAAAAAGAAAAATAAAAAAGAAAGGACAGCGACCCGAAACTTAATTCGTACATAGCTACGCGTCTGGCAACTGCCGACACAGATCCTTTCTATTTGAAGTATAATCGAGATGCCGGTGACATGTCAAGCGATAAAAGGACTGAAATCCAAGCATTTCAGATGATTGGTTTGCAGTATTTGCAGTTTGAAATGGATACCAACTTTGCATCAGTCGTTTCGCCTGTTTTACAAGTTTGATGCTTATGTACTCTGAAATAGATGTCAAACTCTAAGTTGGAAACAGTGAAATTATCAACTGTTTGATGCTTGCGCAAATTGAAATGAATATCAAACGAAAAGCATCAAAAAAGAAAGTGCCACGAGCTAAAAGCCTCTTTCCGTGGGGGCTACTAGGACGAAAACGAAAACCGTAAACACCGAGCCAAACACTTTCTTAAATAAAGTATATCAACTTAGCAAGTAGATTGTCAATAAAACAAGTGGAAAATTAAAAAAGTTAAGAGTTCGAAAAAACATAAACAAAAGGGAAAACAGTAGCTGTTCTTTTGCTCTTATGAGAGCAATATGAGTATATCTAATAGTAAAGCGCTTATCAAAGGATAAAGGAGCGGATATGTATATTGCAAACGCTTGGTTTGCGGTTGGATTCAAAATGGATAGCAAATAAACCTTTGATAAAATCGAAACATCCGTACGTTTGATGTTTGTGCAAATTGAAATAGATACCAAAACCTCTTTAATATTACTTTCAATATTTACTGCGTTTGACGTATGTGCAAGTTGAAATGGCATGCAATTTGGTGCCGACGGTTTATGCCTTACGGGAGAGTTTGATATTTGTGTAATTCGGAATGGAAGTTCAAGTGTATTTTGGGAATAATTATGCGAAGATGCATTGCAGGATATTCTCACAAATGAAATCGCAATCGGCGGATATTGAAAACATTTGCGGATCTGCGGGCGGGGTTGTTTACAGGCGTAAACAATTATGATATCATAAAACCATGGGAAACAATTCAAGTCAAGGGTTGCGATTGCGTCCGTACAAAGCGTGCGACGCGCATGCGATCGTGCAGTGGTGCAAAGATGAATATGCGTTTCGGCAATGGAGCGCAGATCGATATGCGCGATATCCGATTTCGGCGGAAGATATGCAGGCATATTATGAGCGGGATCGCGATAGCGATCGGGTTTGGGCGATGACGGCGTTCGACGATACGGGCGTGGTGGGACACTTTACGATGCGTTATCCGCACGCGGACGATCGGAGCGAGATTCGGCTCGGATTTGTGATCGTGGACGATCGCAAGCGCGGTATGGGATACGGATCTAAATTGTTGGAGCTGGCAAAAAGGTACGCATTTGAGTTTTTGCGGGTGGAAAAGATTACGTTGGGCGTATTTGAAAATAATGCGGCAGCAATGCGGTGTTATTGCGCGAACGGCTTTACGCCGGCGGAGCGAAGCGAGCGGGAAAGCTATGAATGCTTGGGCGAGCGATGGAATTGTATCGAAATGGAATGCCGTCGCGAAGGAAATACCCAAAAATAAATAAGTGAAACCGGTAATCGGTTAGGTTGAAATGCAAATCGCAGCTTGTAAAATGCCGTAAAAAAGCGTGAAAAAACGATGCAAAATCGAAATATTTGGAACGATCGGAAACGGTCGTTTTTTTATTTGGGATCGTCGCGCGTAACAGGTCGGATCGGTCGACGCAAAATAAGTCTACAAAGTATTCCGTGTGGTCGGAGATATGCGAAACGACGAGAGATTGTTTATAAGAAAATGCAAATAACATGGCATAGCGGCGAAAATGAAACAGAGTTACGGTTAGCAAAGAAAAAGTCTTGAATGGCATAGATTGTGACAGAAGATACGCAAAACGAAGAAAACATATTCGCAAGAAAGTATGAGAATAAGCGTGTAAGCGTCGTAACCGAAACAATAAAAAAGTATTGGATTATTATTTGCGATCAGGGATGCATGAAACGAAAAGGGCGCGTTGGTAAGAAAAGAAACGAATGACATTGTGTAAGCGTCGATCAATCAAACGGCGCAAACGACATGACAAAGAAAAATCGCGTCGTTGCGATCGGAGATGTGCAAAAAAGGGAAATAAAAGACGGACAATTGTAACTTGCGCGTCGGGTGCGGATATGGTATACTGAAAATCAAGCAAATCCAAACGCTTGACAAGCCGTGTAAGATAGAAGAGACGAACAACTGCCTTACGAAACAAGAGAAGATAATCGTGAATCCGATGCGTTGAAATCGGCGGCAGACGGCGCAACGTTGGGGCGGATCGGGGGAGTAAAGGATTGCGAAATCCGCGCAATCGGTTGTCGATGCGAATGCGACGATGCACGCAAATATCGTCGAATGCAAATCGATGACGGGCGAAACGATTGGTCGACGCGCAACGAATCCATCGCAAATTTTGCAGACGACGAAAGGGAATGCGCCGGCTGCAAGCAGAAGTTGCAAAGGCATAGGATCGAAATCGGAAAGGCATTGCAATCGATCATGAAAACGGGTATGCGTAGATAGCAGAAATATGCACTTTTCTACGATTGTCCGCAGGACACATGCGTTGGTTGCGAGCGTGAAAAAGGGGCATAGCACGCATGGCAAAAACAGTCGTATATGCGGAGATCGTAAGCGAAACGGGATGCGGGTGAACGGGACGAGCGGTATTGAGAGTCGGGGGAAGATCGGACAGGATGTGAAAGTTGCGAACGCATTCCCGATATTGTCGGCGCAAAGCAATCGTCGTAAGAGCGTTGCGGCAAACGGAACAGAGACGCGTGCGGGATAGAGCATGCGCGACTCGGGATCGAACCTCGTAAACGGCAGTACATTGCAAAGACGCAATACGTTATGAAAAAGAAGCGGCTTGACCGCCAAAAAAATAAAAACAAACGGCAGCGCAAGCACAACGACGAACGCGCAAAGCGAAAAGGAGAGAAATATGAGAATTTGGTACGATCGGGCGGCGTCCAAGCGGCGGGTACGGCGCGCAGTGCGACTGAATCGGGAACAAAACCGTTGGCAGCAGCAGGCGTTGCCGTTGGGTAACGGCATGCTCGGCGTGACGCTGACGGGAGAACCGCACGAAGAAAAGATCGTGCTGAACGAAAAGACGCTGTGGACGGGCGGACCGTCGCCCGCGCGTCCGAACTATCGGGGCGGCAATCTGGAATGCGACGGCGACGGAATGTCGATGCGGACGCGATTCGAACAGGCGCGGGCGGCGTTGGCGCGGGGCGAAAACGCGGACGCGTTGTGCGCGGGGCTGATCGGGGATACGGACGGCTACGGAAGTTATCAGTGCGCGGGCGTGTGGACGCTGAAAACAAGCAAACAAAAATACGGCGCATATCGCGCGCAACTCGATCTGGACACTGCGCAAGCGTCGTGCGAATGGACGCAGAAAGACGGGACGTATCGGAGACGGGCGTTTGTATCGCATCCCGATCGGGTGGCGGTGTTGGAACAGACGTCGCAAGCGCCGTCGGACTGGGAATTGACGTGGACGCGCAAAGTCCGCGCGACGCAGCATGCGCAATGGACGGTGCGCGGCGTGGATGCGTGCGGGGAGTTGGACGACAACGGATTGCGGTATGCAATGGCGGCGCGGTTGGAGACGGACGGGCAAGTAAGCGTCGTCGGGGACGGCTGGCGCATCGTCGGCGCGACGCGGATCGTGTGGGTCGCAGCGTATGCGACGGACTATCTCGACGTATATCCGCACTATCGAAGCGGACAAAGCGCGGAGCAACTATGCGCGGCGGTCGCGCAAGCGGCGGACGCGGCGGCGCGGACGGATATGCAGACGTTGCGGGAGCGGCATGAGCAAGATTATCGCGCATTGTACGATACGATGCGGCTCGATCTGCAAGCGAGCGAACCGAACATGCCGACCGACCGGCTGCTCGCGAAATACAAAAAAGCGGATGCGAACGCGCGTCGCTGGCTGGAACAATTGCTGTTTTGCTACGGCAGATATCTGATGATCGCGTCGTCGCGCGCGGGCGACTGTCTGCCCAACAACTTGCAGGGCATCTGGAACTGCACGGACGCGCCCGCATGGTCGAGCGACTATCATCTGAACATCAATTTGCAGATGAATTATTGGCTTGCGCCGTTGACGGGACTGAACGATTGCGCGCAACCGCTGTTGCGATATCTGGAAGCGCTGCGCGAACCGGGTAGAGTGACCGCGGCGACGTACTGCGGCATCGGCGACGGCAAGGGCGCGCACGGATATCTGTATCATACGCAAAATACGCCGTTCGGTTGGACGTGTCCCGGCTGGGAATTCCGCTGGGGCTGGTGCACCGCCGCCGCGGCGTGGATCTTGCACAACGCATACGAAGTCTACGCGTTCGGGCGGGACGAAGAGACGCTGCGCCGACTGTATCCGTTGCTCAAAGAAGCGACTCTGACGTACGACGCGTTGTTGGATCGCACGGGCGAGAGATGGGTGACGTCGCCGTGCTATTCGCCCGAACACGGACCGATCACGCGCGGCAACGTGTACGAGCAGGTCTTTTTGTGGCAATTGTACGCGGACGCGATCGACGCGGCGCAGGCGTTGGGCGTGGACGAAAAAGACGTCGAACAGTGGAAAATCACGTTGGACAAACTCGATCCGATCGCGATCGGTCGCGACGGACAAATGGTCGAATGGTATCATGAGACGGCGCTCGGACAGATCGGGGAGCGGCGGCATCGGCATCTGTCGCATCTGATGGGGCTGTACCCGTGCGCGCTCGTAGACGGTCGGAATCCGCAATGGATGCAGGCGGCGCGCGTATCGCTCGAAGATCGCGGAGACAAATCGACGGGCTGGGCGACGGCGTTGCGGCTGTGTCTGTGGGCGCGGCTGGGCGACGGCGCGCGCGCGTATCGACTGATCGGGCAGTTGCTGGGACGCTGTATCTATCAAAATCTGTGGGATAAGCATCCGCCGTTCCAGATCGACGGGAATTTCGGATACACGGCGGGCGTAAGCGAAATGCTCGTGCAAAGCCATGCGGGGGCGATCCGATTGTTGCCGTCTCTGCCGCCCGCGTGGAGCGACGGAAGCGCGCGCGGCTTGGGCGTGCGCGGCGGACATACGCTGGATCTGCAATGGAAAGACGGACGCTGGACGCAAGCGCTCGTGTATGCGGGCAAAGACGCACTCGTGCGGTTGCAAACCGATCGCGCGATCCGCGTGACGGACAGTCGCGGCGAAGCGGTTGACGTGCGTACGCTCGAAGACGCGGCGGAATGGAACGCGTGCGCCGCAGAGACGTATACGGTTTGCCCGCTCGAATCGGCGCGATAAGGAGACATCGATGACATCGGAAGACACGCGGCAAAACTTGCTGTATACGCCGCAGGCGATCGCGGAACGCGCGCGTACAGTGCGGCGGTTGCGGCGCATAACGACGGCGGTATTCGCGATATCGGCGGCAAGCACGGTCGGGATTGCGCTTGCGATCGTGTGCGTACCCGATTTGAGCATGCTCGCGCGGGGAATCTTGATCGGCGTCGCGGCGGCGGTGTTGATCGGATGCGTCGTCGCGTCGTTGGGCGCGGCGCGACGGGCAAACCGCAAATGCAAAGAGATCGACGCGCAAATGATGCCGTTGCAAGCGCAGTTGCGGGAACAGTTGCGCGCGGAGAAACAAAAGGCTTTGCAGAGCGCGATGGCGCAGACCGCATGCGCGTATCGCGCGGAAAACGCGTTCGATCGGGACGACGCATAAACGGGATGCCGCACGCATCCGAATCGGAAGACGCGCCGCGGCGCGCGGAGAAAAACGCTACGGGAAGGAGTACGTCGGATGCTGGTCAGCGCGTTCAAATCGTATTGGAAAAATTCGAAATATGTCTTTGTCGCGATGGGCGTCATCTATTTTGCGATGATTCTGGGCGTCGTCGCGCTGGCGGAGACGATTTCGCAAATGTTCAAGTCCGTTCCGCCCGAAGTGTACGAGCAGATCAAAGCGTACTGTACGGAAACGTTGAACGGCGTGACGGTCGCGCAGTTGTTCCGCAAAGAATTCTATCTGGAATTTTGGGCGGGACTCAAAGCGATCGTGCAGGACGAATGGGCGCACGCCAAAGCCGTGTTGACGGTGACGGTCAATCTGGACATTGCGTTGGTCGTGAGCGCGTGCGTCGTCGCCCAATATCTGTGCCGCGGCATGTTACGGCACGAAGTCGCGGACAAGCGTTCGATCCGCGGCGTATTGACCTGGGCAATCCGCTGGGGATTGAGCGTCGCGGCGGGATACATGATCGCCTATGTCGGGCAATTGCGCATGCACGCGCTGTGGGTGTTGATCGCCGTGATCGTGCTCAAATCGTTTGAAAATCTGCTGGCGACCTGGATCATTCATTTTCGGCAATACCGCTTGCGCGATATCTTCAATCTGTCCAATTCGTTGCGGATGGTCGGCGCGCATATTTTGTTGATGTTGATCGGCGCGGTCGTACTGATCGCGTTGTATCTGACGTTGGGCGGAATCGTCGCGATCTTGCTGGCGTTGCCGATCTTCGTCTATACGTTTGCGCTGATGGACGTGACGGCGGCGGAGCATTTCAGACGGCTGGCGGCAAAAGGCAAGTTGCTGATGCGCCCGCAAAAGCAACGCGCGCGCCGTACGGCGGGCGAAGCGGCAGCGGTCGCAATTGCGGCGTGCGATGCGGAAGAAGGAAATTCCGTTGGTCCGCAGATCACGGAATACGAATCGGAAACGGCAGCGGGAAGCGATTCCGTGTGCGCGCCGATCGGCGGCATGTCGGATCGGGATGCGATCGCCGAACGCGCGCAACAGGGGGCGGACGAATCGGAATCCGCGCAAATACAGACGGCGCGAGCGATTGCCGTATGCGATACGCAAGCAGAAAATGCGCCCGAATTGCGTAAGTCCGAACGGGAAACGGAGACGGTAAGCGATTCCGCATGCTCGCAAACAGGCGGCATGACGGATCGAGATGCGATTGCAGAATGCGCGCAATCGGAGATGGACGAATTGACTGCGGAGCAATTGCAATCGAAGGAATCGCAAACCTTGCGGGCGGAAACATCGAATGCGGATCGAGCAGACGACGTTTTGTCCGACCGAAGCTCCGCCGCGCAAAGCAAACCGCCGCGCAAACGCGCGCAAAAGCCGTCCGACGCATCTGTCGCCCAAGCGGCGAAAAAGCGTACGAACCAAAAATCGACGGCACAGGCTCGACCGCATCGCGACAAATCCGATTCCGTTGCGCGCGCGTCGGCTGCAAAACCGCGGACAGGCGCAAACGAGAAAGCGAAAACGTCGCGCGCGCAATCCGCGTTACAAGAAAATAAAAGGAGAAAACAGGATGCAAACGAATGAAATGACGCAAAGACAGCGCATGCGGGCGGGATTGTTGTACGACACGTCCGATCCCGAATTGGTCGAACTGCGGCGCAAAGCGCATGATTTCAATCTGCGCTACGCAACGCTGACCGAAGCGCAGACCGAACAGCGCGCGGCGGAGTTGGACAAGTTGCTCGGCGGGCACGGACGGGAATATACAATGGAGCCGCCGGTGCGGGTGGATTACGGTTGTCATATTCGGGTCGGAGAAAATTTCTTTTCCAATTTCAATCTGACGATTCTGGATTGCGCGGACGTGACGATCGGCGATAATGTCCTGATCGGTCCGAACGTATCGATCGTCACGCCGGTGCATCCGCTGTTGGCGTGCGACCGCAATCTGCGCACGCATGCGGACGGAAGATTGTTCGACTACGAGTACGCCAAGCCGATCACGATCGGCAACAACGTGTGGATCGCGTCCAACGTCGTCATCAACGGCGGCGTAACGATCGGCGACGGCGCGGTCATCGGCTCGGGAAGCGTCGTGACGCGCGACATTCCGTCCGGCGTGATCGCCGCGGGCGTGCCGTGTCGCGTTTTGCGCGCGCTGACGCCCGCGGATAAAATGCAATTGCCCGATGAAATCCTGTAAGCGCGTCGATCTCGCAATCGTCGGCGCGGGTCCCGCCGGATGCACCGCCGCGTATACCGCCGCCAAGGCGGGGATGCGGGTGTGTCTCGTCGAGCGTTGCGCGTTGCCGCGCTACAAGAGTTGTTCCGGCATGTTGATCGCAAGGGCGATCGAACGCATCCGCGCGTATTACGGACAGGACGCGCCCGTCGCGACGACTTGTTGCGCGCCGATCCGCAACGCGGGCATGGTCTTTACCGACGAATGCGGCAAGGAATATCGCTTCGAGAGCGCAGGACTGAACGTCTGGCGGTCGGAATTGGACGCTTGGTTTGCCGCGCAGGCGCGTGCGCAAGGGGCGCAGATCCTCGAACAAACGCCCGTCGCGCGTTGCGTGCCGACGCAGTCGGGCGTGGAATTGACGACCGCGCGCGGCGATCGGATCGAAGCGCGGCGCGCGATCTTGGCGACAGGCGTATCGGCGTTGGGCGGTCAAGCATCGTACATATACACGTATCAAACGTATTGCGAAGGGACGGTGCGGCTGGATCCGCATTATTTTTACGCGTACTTGCAGCCCGAATTTTCCGATTACGACGCTTGGCTGAACGTCAAAGACGGTCAGATCGTCTTCGGCGTCGCATCGTCGTCCAAAGCGCGGTTGGCGGCATATCACGAAAGCTTTGCCGAATATCTGCGCGAGCGGCACGGGCTGCGGGTGACGAAGACTTTGCGCGTCGATCCTTGGGCGATGCGGCGGATCGCGCCCGGTTGTGCGACAAACTGCGGAGATGGACGCATGCTGTACGCGGGCGAAGCCGCCGGACTGCTCAATCCGATGGGCGAGGGCGTCTCGTGCGCGTTGGAGAGCGGATACGCCGCGGCGCGCGCGGTCATGACGGGCGGCGACGACGCGCAAGTAGCGGACGCATATCGGGAGCGGTTGCAGGATACGGTCGCGTATATGCGACGGCAGTGGCATTTGACGGGCAGACTGTCCGAACGCTTTGCCGCGATGCAGCTGTAATATTGCCAAGATCGGATGCACGTCCGCGCGCTTTCGAGCATACGAATACAGTATGTCGGAAGAGTATCAATCGTTGGAGCAATGGATCGTCCGTAATCGCCGCACGGGATTGCGCTGCGTCGTGCAGACGGACGCGTCGGGGGTGTCGGCGTTCCCGTCTCGCGGGGAAGTTGGGTGCAGAGTGTTGCCGCAGGACGAGACGAGCGCGATTCGGGTCGCGCGGCGGCTGAGTCGTTGCAAAATCCCGTATGCGGTCGTCGGCGCGGGGACGAATCTGTTGGTCGGCGATCGCGGCGCGCGGTGCGTATGTTTGGATATGCGGGACGTGCGCGCGCCGATGCGCAACGTCGGATACGGCGTATTTTACGTGCCTGCGGGCGTGCGACTGAGCGCGTTGGCGGCGCAGGCGCGCCATGCGGGATTGAGCGGATTGGAAGCGTTGAGCGGCATTCCCGGCACGGTCGGCGGCGCGGTTGCGATGAACGCGGGCGCGTTCGGGACGGAGATCGGGCAACGCGTCGTGTGCGTGCGCGCGATGCGGCGCACCGGAAACGTCGTCCTGCGCTCGGGCGAACAAATGCAATGGGGATACCGAGACAGCGCGATCGCGCGCACGGGAGAAATCGTATTGGGCGCGTATCTGCGCTTGGAGACGGACGATCCCGATCGGATCGGCGCGCGCATGGAAGTTTATCGCGCAAAGCGCGCGGCGAGTCAGCCCGCGCAACCGTCGCTGGGCAGCGTATTCCGCCGCGCGGAAGGGCGTTCCGCAGGGTGGTATATCGAGCGCGCGGGGCTGAAAGGGCTTGCGTTGAACGGCGTTGCAATCTCGACCAAACACGCAAATTTTATCGTCGCGCAATCCGACGGCGCATGCGCGGACGACTTTGTGCGATTGGCGCGATTGGCGGCGGAACAGGTTGACAAACACTGCGCGGTTACGTTACAATACGAAGTGAAAATTTTAACCGATTTCGGCATCGCGGATCCGCAGGGATATTGCGTTTGTCTTACGGAGTAATCATGCAAAAATGGAAAATCCACGCCGATTATCATACGCATACGACGTATTCGCACGGCAGCGGCTCGGTTGAGGACAACGTGCTTGCCGCTCGCAAACGCGGACTGGATACGATCGCGATCACCGATCACGGCGTACGGCATCCGCTCGTCGGCGTGTCCCGAAAGAAATATGCGAAAATCCGCGCGGACATCGATCGCGTGCAAGAGCGGTACGAGGACGTGCGCGTGTTGTTCGGGATCGAAGCGAATATCGTCGGCAACGACGGCGATCTGGATCTGACGTCTCGCGACATCGCGCAGCTCGATCTGGTGCTGGCGGGCTTCCATTTGTCCGCGCCGCCGTACAAGCTTTCGGAATGGTTCGGACTCAACGCCGGCGGCGTGTATCGGCAGTTGTTTCGACGCAATACGCCCGCGCAGCGCGAACGCAATACGATGGCGTTCGTCCGCGCGGTGCAGCGACATCCGATCGATATTCTGACCCACCCGGGATTTCGACTCGATCTGGATTACGGATTGCTGGGCAGAGCGTGCGCGGAATACGGCACGTATGTGGAAATCAGTTCCCGCCACCGTGTGCCCGACGAGGAGCAACTCGCGGAATTGGCGGATACGGGCGTGACGTTCGTGATCGACTCGGACGCGCACAAGCCGCAGGACGTGGGACAATGGGAATACGCGATCGATCTGTGTCGGCGCGTCGGCATTTCGCCCGCGCGCGTGCTCAACGCGACGGACATGCTGCCGCTCTGGCGTTCCCGCCGCACGCTCGTCGTCGAAGCGGACGAGCAATGACGCGATGAACGCGACCGATTCCATTCGCAAGGAGATCGTGCAGGCGATCGGCGAACACCCCGCGGAAGCGGAGTGCGCGCTGGTCGCGTTGACCAAATGCGTCGCGACGATGGGCGTATATCGCAAGGGCTTTTCGATCGAATACGAATTTCGGGATCAATCGCTTGCGCTGGCGGTCGGCGGATGGCTCAAAGACGCGTACGGCGCGTCGGTGGAATTCGAGTTTTCCGCGCAGACGCCGCGCACCTATCTCGTCCGCGTCGCGTCCGACTGCGCGAACGCGACGTTGGAGCGCATGGGGTTGACGCATTACGATCGGGACGGCAATCTGATCTTGACGCGCGGACTGCCGGCATTGGAGACGGTGCGCAATCGCGAGACCGCGCGCGCGTACGTCGCGGGGTTCTTTTTGGGTTGCGGCAGTTGTTACGCGCCCGACGACGTCGAGACGCGGGGCGGATACCATCTGGAATTTACCGTCGCGGAAGAGATACTTGCAAGACAGTTGGCGGGCGTGCTGGAACGTCTGGCGATTCCGTTGCACGTGACGCCGCGCGGCGACAATTGGGCGGTGTACAGCAAGTCGGGCGAGCAGATTGCGGACTTGCTCGCGCTGTTGCAGGCGATGAACAGCGTGATGGAACTCAACGATTTGATGATCCGTCGACAGATCAACAACGACATCAACCGCAGATCCAACGTCTATATCGCGAATCTGGACAAGATCAGTCTCGCCAATACCCGATACATCACCGCGGCGCAAACCGTGCTCGACGCGCATGCGACGCAGGACGAAAAACTGCTGTCGGTCGCGACGGAGCGCGTGCGCGATCGCGAAGAAAGCATGTCCGCGCTTGCCGCGCGGTTGCAAATGAGCAAGAGCAGTCTCAGCCGCGCGCTCAACAAACTCGTCAAACTCGCGGGCATCGAAGAACAAGGAGAATAAACCGTTCATGGCACAAGACATCGCGCAGGAGAATAAAACGGTCAAACCGTTTGCGCACCTGCATCTGCATACCGAATACAGCTTGCTCGACGGCGCGGCGCGCGTGACGCGCGGCAAAAAATCGCCGTTGCTCGAAGCGTGCCAAAAGCTGGAAATGCCGGCGTGCGCGATTACCGATCACGGCAATATGTTCGGCGTGTTTACCTTTTTCAAAATGGCGAAAAAGCACGGGATCAAGCCGATCGTCGGATGCGAATTCTATGTCTGCAACGATATGTACGCGCGCAACGACACGACGCGCGACCACTTGCTGTTGATCGCCAAGACGACGGAAGGATACCGCAATCTCGTCAAGATGGACAGCTTGGCGTACGTGGACGGATTTTATTATAAACCGCGCATCGACATCGAATTGCTCAAACGGCATACCGAAGGCGTGATCTGTCTGTCCGCGTGCCTGTCCGGACGCATTCCCAAACTGTTGCTCGACAACGATTACGAAGGCGCGAAGGCGTATGCGATCATGCTGCGCGATATGTTTGCGCCCGGGGACTTCTATCTGGAATTGCAGGATCACGGCATTCAAGGGCAGCGCGAAGTCAACAACATGCTGTACCGTATGGCGCAGGAGATCGGCGTCAAGGTCGTCGCGACCAACGACGTGCACTATATCGAACAGGAAGACGGCAAAATGCACGACGTGTTGCTGTGCATTCAGACCGGACGCAAGATCGACGAACCCAACCGCATGCGCTTCGACAGCGAAGAATTCTATCTCAAATCGTACGAGCAGATGGCGCAGCTGTTTGCCTGGTGTCCCGAGGCGGTCACCAATACGATGGAAATCGTCGACAAATGCAACGTCGTCATCGAAAAACAAGATCTGATCCCGCCGTATTTTCCCGAAGACGGCTCGACCGCGCCCGATTATCTGCGCAGACTGACGTACGAAGGGTTGCATGAGCGATACGGGGAATTCGGGGACGAGATCCGCGAGCGCGCGGAGTACGAACTCAACGTCATCATTTCGATGGGCTTTGCGGAATACTTCTTGATCGTATGGGATTTTATCAACTATGCGCGCCAACAGGGCATTCCGGTCGGCGCCGGACGCGGCAGCGGCGTGGGCAGCATCGTCGCGTACGCGATCCATATCACCAACGTGGATCCGCTGCGATACAATTTGCTCTTCGAACGCTTTTTGAATCCGGAGCGCGTGTCGATGCCCGACTTCGACGTGGACTTTTGCATGGATCGCCGCGGAGAAGTCATTCAGTACGTGACCGAGAAGTACGGTCGCGACAAGGTATGTCAGATCCTCGCGCTGGGTACGATGAAAGCCAAAGGCGCGATCAAGGACGTCGCGCGCGTATACAACGTGCCGCTGGAATTGGTCAACAAGACGACCAAACCCATTCCCAACACGCCCGGCGTCACGCTGGACAAGGTTTTGGGACGCACCGGCAAGGACGAGGACCGCAAGGACATCTGTCCCGAAGTCGTCGAAATCTATCAGAACGACGCGCAGATGCGCGAAGTCATCGATATGGCGTTGCGCATCGAGGGCATGCCGCGCAACTGTTCCAAGCACGCCGCGGGCGTCGTGATCTGTAAGGAGATCATTTCGGATTTCGTCCCGCTGCAACGCAACGGCGAAGACATTACGACGCAGTTCCAAAAAGACGAAGTCGAAGAACTGGGCATGCTCAAAATGGACTTTTTGGGATTGACGACGCTCACCGACATCGCCAAAGCCAAACAGTATATCTACGAAAACACCGGCAGACGCATCGATTTCGCCGAATTGGGTTACGAAGATCCCGAAGTGTACAAGCTGATCGCGTCGGGCGAAACGGACGCCGTGTTCCAGCTCGAAAGCGCGGGCATGAAGCGGTTTATGAAAGACTTGCAGCCCGACTGCATGGAAGATATCATCGCAGGCATCTCGCTGTACCGTCCCGGTCCGATCGATTCGATCCCCGCGTATATTCAAGCCAAGCACAATCCCGCGACGATTCGCTACGACCATCCGCTGTTGGAGCCGATCTTGCAACCGTCTTACGGGTTTTTCGTCTATCAGGAACAGGTCATGCAGGCCGTGCAGTCGCTCGCGGGCTTTACGCTCGGACGCGCCGACATTCTGCGCCGCGCGATGGGTAAGAAAAAGATCGACGTCATGAAAAAGGAGAAGGAAGTATTCGTCAACGGATGCCCGTATTCTCCCGCCAAATACTATCCGGACGGATCGCTGGAACACGGGGAAGAACTCGCCGTGGACGGCGCGATCCGACGCGGCGTATCCAAGGAAATCGCCGAAAAGATCTTCGACGATATGGAAGGGTTCGCCAAATACGCGTTCAACAAATCGCACGCCGCCGCGTATGCCGTGCTCGCGTACGAGACCGCGTATCTCAAACATTATTATCTGGTCGAACTCGTCGCCGCGGTCATCAACAACCGCATCACCAAGGCGGACGAAATCGCGAAATATCTCGACTTTTTGCGCGAGAAGGGCAAGCAGGTGTTGCGTCCCGACATCAATCGCAGCGACGTGATTTTCCGCGCGACGCCGGACGGCGCGATCCGCTTCGGTCTGAACGGCGTCAAAAACGTCGGCGAACAGGCGATGAAGATTTTGGTCGAAGAGCGCAATCGCGGCGGCGATTATAAGTCGATCAAAGACATGTTGCACCGTCTGCCGATGGGTACGGTCAACCGCAAGGCGTTCGAAAATCTGATCAAGGCGGGGGCGTTCGATTCGTTCGGACACAACCGCGCGTCGTTGATGGCGGTGTACGAATCGATGATCGCCGTCAGCAATTACGACAAACGCCAGCAGGTCAACGGGCAGATGGATTTCTTCGGCGTGATCGAAGACGATACCGACGACGTGCCGCAAATCCAAGAGTACGAGCGCGCGCAATTCCTGGCGATGGAAAAGGAAGTGCTCAATATCTACCTGTCCGGTCATCCGCTCGACGAGTACCGCGAGCATCTCAAAGGCATGGAGTTCAACTTGTCGTATATCCAGGACTTGCTCGGCGGCGAGGACGAAGAGGAGGAAGACTCCGTGTCCGGCAACGACCGCGTGCGGCTCGCGCAGGAATATCACGAGAAACAAGTCTTGCTTGCGGGCATGCTGGGACGGTTCAAGCGCAGCACGACCAAGTCCGGCAAACTCATGGCGTATGCGACTCTGGAAGATCTGTACGGTACGATCGAACTGGTATTTTTCCCGTCCGTATTGGCAAAATATAAGGATTTGATCGTGGACGACGCGATCGTGTGTCTGCGCGGCAGACTCAATACGATGGGCGATCGCGTGTCGATGGCGGTGCAGGAAGTCCAGCCTTGGTATGTGGAAAATCGCGCGCGTCGCTCCGACGCCGACGAGCAGATGCCTGCGCGCGCGCAACAAATCCTGTACGTCAAGGTCGCGGATCGCGAGCAGTATCGCAAGATCTGCGATTTGATCGAGCTCAATCCCGGCGACGTGGAAGTGCGCATGCAGTTCGGACAAAAGCTGTACGGATTCGATCAAAAAGTGCGTATTCGCGAATCGCTGATGATGCAGTTGAAAGACATTTTGGGCGAAAACAGCATTTTGCTCAAATAAATATCGCGGGAAATCCGCATTTTGATTGCAAATTGTAGATATTTTCCGCGTGCGTATGCTATAATGGCGGTGCATTTCGGAGAAGGAGCGTAACAACATGGACAACACCGAAGTCGAAAACGATTACGTCGTCGTGCGCGCGCTGGGCGAAAACGTGCAGATCGTCGGACTGACGCGCGGAGACGGAACCAAGCCCCAGCATACGGAAAATCTGCATGCCGGCGAAGTCATGCTGTTGCAGTTTACGCGCAACATCTCCGCGATCAAGATTCGCGGCAACGCGCAAATTTATACCAAACACGGTCTCGTGCCGTGCGGAAGCGAGGAATAATCTATGCGGAAGATCGGCGTTTTGACCAGCGGCGGCGACGCGCCCGGCATGAACGCATGCGTACGCGCGGTCGTACGCTATGCGATTTATCGGGGATTGGACGTCTACGGCATCGAACAGGGCTATAAAGGGTTGTTGAGCAACCGCGTCAATTTGCTGAACAAGCGCTCGGTATCCGATATCATTCAGCGCGGCGGCACGATGCTCAAAACCGCGCGGTGCGACGAGTTCAAACAGCGCGAAGTCATGCAACAGGCGGTCGATACGCTTGACGCGTACGGCATCGAAGGTCTGGTCGTGATCGGCGGGGACGGAAGTTTCCGCGGCGCGCAGGATTTGCACAATATGTTCGGCGTGCGCACGGTCGGGATCCCCGGCACGATCGACAACGATCTGGCGTATACCGATTATACGCTCGGATTCGATACGACGGTCAATACCGTGTTGAGCGCGATCAACAATTTGCGCGATACGATGACGTCGCACGATCGGGTATGCATCATCGAAGTCATGGGACGCAAATGCGGCGATATCGCGTTGTATGCCGGCGTCGGCGGCGGCGCGGAGTTGATCCTGGTGCCGGAGATGCCGTTCGAGACCGAAGACGTCGTCAAGACGATCAAGCGCAATCAGCGCGTCGGCAAGACGTCCGATATCATCGTGCTCGCGGAAGGCGTGTGCAAGGCGGAAGAACTCAAATCCATTCTCAAACTCAACGACGTGACCGGCTCGATCAAGACGACGACGCTGGGATATATTCAACGCGGCGGCGCGCCGAGCATGCAGGATCGCATGTTGGCGGCGCAGTTTGCGGTGCGCGCGGTCGATTTGTTGATGGACGACAGGGGCGGCAAAGTCGTCGGCATCCGCGACAACAAGATCGTCGACGACGACATCGATGCGGCGCTTGCGATGCCGAGTAAATTCAACAAGGAGCTGTATCAAACGGCTACGATATTAGGTCTATAAACAGGAGGTTAGATACTATGGAGAAATTGGTAGGGGCTTGTATGTTCGGCCAATCCGGCGGTCCTTCGTCGGTTATCAATTCCAGCGCGGCGGGCGTGTTTACCGAAGCGCTCAAACAGACGGATTGCATTACGGCGGTGTACGGCGCCGCGCACGGCATCCGCGGCGTGCTGAACGAAGAATTCTACGACATTTCGCAGGAGGATCCGAAGGAATTGGCGTTGCTCAAAAACACGCCGTCTTCCGCGCTCGGTTCCGTCCGCTATAAACTCAAAGCGGAAAAGGTCGACGATACCGATTACAAGAGACTGCTGGAAGTATTCAAAAAATACAATATCCGTTATTTCTTCTACAACGGCGGCAACGATTCGATGGATACTTGCAACAAGGTCAGCAAGTTTATGAAGAAATCGGGCTGGGAATGCCGCGTTATCGGCGTGCCCAAGACGATCGACAACGATCTGGACGTGACCGATCACTGCCCGGGTTACGGTTCGGCGGCGAAATACGTCGCGACCACGATGATGGAACTCAAACTCGACGCCAACGTTTATGACACGCCGATGATCACCGTCGTCGAGATCATGGGTCGTCACGCGGGCTGGTTGACGGCGGCGGCAAGCCTTGCCAACGTCAAAGGTTTGGGCGCGGATCTGATCTATTTGCCGGAAGTCGCGTTTAGCACCGAGAAATTCCTTGCGGACGTCGAGAAGAAAATGAAACAAAACAACGGTAAGTGCATGATCGCCGTATCCGAAGGCATCGCCGACGAGAAAGGCACTTTGATCGCCGAGAAGATGAACGAGAACATCGCCAAAGACAGCTTCGGTCACGCGCAGCTGGGCGGCGTCGGCGCGGCGCTCGCGAATATGTGCAAAGAGAAGTTCGGCTGCAAGACGCGTGCGATCGAGTTCAGCCTGATGCAGCGTTGCGGCGCGCATTTGGCGTCCAAAGTGGACGTGGAAGAAGCGTTCCGCGCGGGACAAGCCGCCGTTCGTTATGCCGTCAAGGGCACGACCGACAAGATGGTTTTGATCAAACGCGAAATGTCCAACGGCAAGTATAAGGGCAAAATCGGCGTCATGAGCGTCGCCAAAGCCGCGAATACCGAGAAGAAAGTTCCGTTGGAATGGATCATCAACGACGGCACGATGCTCTCGCAGGAGTACATCGATTATGCGTTGCCGCTCATTCAGGGCGACTGCAAAGCGCCGCTGGAAGACGGTTTGCCGCGGTTTGCGAAACTCAAAAAAGTTTTGGTCGAGAAGAAGTAATTCGATCCGCATACAACAGACGACCTGCCGCAAGGCAGGTCGTTTTGTCATCGCGCGGCTTGTCAGGCGTCGGAACTCATACAGGGCGTGCGTTGGCGGCGATTGTATGCAGGATCATAATATGCCGCATCCTGCGGGTGTGATAGCGGCGCATGTCGCGGTCTCATTGCAGAGCATGCGTCGGCAGAGATTGCGGCGATGCGTGCGTGCGGGTTTGATCGCAGGATCGATTCGCGGCTATCGGTCGCGTCGACGTTTCTATATCCGTATCAGACGGCGAAATCGCGCCATATACGGCGTATCGCGCAGTGCGACGAAGAACTTTCTTGTCTTGACCGCATCGCCGCGCTCGGACGGGCGTATCGCGCGGTTACATCGTCACGGTGCGCGTCGCAATTCGATCGCGGAACGCGCGGTCGTGTTCGACGAACAGCATCGTCGCCTGCGCGTCGAGCAACAGTTGTTCGATTTGCATGCGCGAATACATGTCGATATAGTTGAGCGGTTCGTCCCAAATATAGACGTGCGCGGATTGGCAAAGACTCTTGGCGAGCAGGATTTTCTTCTTCTGTCCTTCCGAATACGTCTCGATGT
Source organism: uncultured Christensenella sp. (assembly GCA_910576875.1). Lineage (GTDB taxonomy): Bacteria > Bacillota > Clostridia > Christensenellales > UBA3700 > MGBC101980. Next base: position 14,013 of record CAJTKI010000008.1, on the reverse strand, counting down.
TGCGTCCGAACGCGTCCGCCTGCACGTCCATTTTGCTCAGGATCGCAAAGAACAGCCGTTCGTCCAAACGATGGGCGCGCGCATACTCGGTCGGGTTGCCGTGCAGATCGGCGGTCGTCTGGGGTACGTACGACACGATCAAGCCGGAAGCCGTCTCGATGCGTCCGTCGTGCCGAATGTCCGCGCCCAGCAACAGGCGCAGCAAACTGCTTTTGCCGCAACCGTTGGAGCCGTCGAGCGCGATGCGTTCGCCTTGGCGCAGTTCCAGTCCGATCGGATCGCAGATTTTGCGCGCGCCGTAGTACATCTGTACGTCGGTGAGCGTGATCAGCGTTTGGCTGCGATGGCGCAACGGACGCAGGCGCAGACGGTCGCACCGTTCGGCATTCTGTAACAACGCGGATTTTTCTTCGATCGCGCGTTGGCGGTGCGCTTGCGTGACCATTGCGCGCTGCATGAGTTTTGCGGCTTTGTGTCCGACGTAACCTTTGTCCTGTTTGAGTCCGGACGCGGCTTTGCCGTACTTGGACGCTTCCGTGCGATCCGCCCACGCGGCGGTGCGGCGCGTCGCTTCGGTCAGGCGGTCGACGTCCTTTTGCAATTGTTCGTTGCGGGCGGTCTCCATGGCTTGGCGGCGTTCGTAGTTTTGCAGCCAGGAAGAGCAATTGCCGCTTTGGATCTCGATGTCGCGTTTTTGAATGCACAGTACATGATCGATGCAGTCGTCCAAAAACGCGCGGTCGTGCGAGACGAGCAAAAAGCTCTTTTTGCGGCGCAGATACGCCGCGACGGAACGGCGCGCCTCGGCGTCCAGATGGTTGGTCGGTTCGTCGATGAGCAGATAGCCGTTTTCGTTGCAGAACAAGCCCGCGAGCAGCGCTTTGGTCTGTTCGCCGTGCGACAATTCCGCATACGGACGCGTTAGCGTCCCTTCGTCCAGGCGCAACAGCGAAAGTTCGCGTTCGAACTCCCATTCCTGCGCGGACGGGCAAAGCGATTGCAGGATTTCGCCGACCGTTCGTTGCGGCTCGGGCACCGCGAACGGGAAGTATGTGCATGAAACGGATGCGTTGATCTTGCCTTCGTATTCGTAAGCGCCGCTCAACAGTCGCAGCAACGTGGTTTTGCCTTTGCCGTTTCTGGCGATCAAACCGAGTTTCCAATCGGTGTCGATGCGAAAACTGACGTCGTGAAAAATTTCTTTGTCGTCGCCTTCGTACGAGAAGGTCAGGTGTTGAATATCGATTGCGGACATATGCGTTCCTCCTATCAAAAAAAGCGCTATGAGAAAAAACTCTCATAGCGCGTAGTAGCGGTTGGGGGCAGAGTGCGTTTTTCTTTCCGATGCAAACGACGGCGCGCGAATACCCGAAATCGGCGCGGGTCGTATGGGGGATCAGGAAAGAAGAATCTGCATGGCGCACCCTTTGTCTTGTTGATAAGTTCAGTATAGCGCGTCGGGCGCGGGAATGCAAGCAAAAATGCGAGAATTCGTTCCGATTCGCGGCGCAATTGCGCGACGGAGCAGTCCCGATCGGACGCGCGATGTCGGAGAAAAGCAAACGGCGGATCCTATCCGCCGTCGAAATTACGTTCGCATGCCGTCCGCGAGATCATCCCGCCATATGTTCCTGTTGCAAAGCGTCGCGCTCGGATTGCAAGCGCTCCAAGTTCGCCAAATCGGGCGTAAAGGTCGGTACGAGCACCTGCAACTGCCGCACGATCGCGTCCTTGTCGTTGGATTTGCAGATATCCTGCATCTTTTCCAGTTCCGCGATCAGCGATTCTTTGTCGACTTCGATTTGTTTGCCGATGTAGATCTTATCGTTTGCGGTTTTTTGCAGACCTTCTTCTTCCATCAGCAGTTCTTCAAACAGTTTCTCGCCGGGGCGCAGACCGGTAAATTCGATCGGGATGTCCTGATACGGCGTATATCCCATCATGCGGATCAGACTTTCGGCAAGCGTGACGATCTTGACGGGCGAACCCATGTCCAACACGAAGATCTCGCCGCCTTTGGCGAACGCGCCCGCCTGCATGACCAGACTGACGGCCTCCGGAATCGTCATGAAATATCGGATAATGTCCTTGTGCGTGACCGTGACGGGACCGCCCGCCGCGATTTGCTTTTTGAACAGCGGAATGACCGAACCGTTGCTGCCCAGCACGTTGCCGAAACGCACGGCGGCAAACTCCGTCTTGGTCGTCTCGGACTGTGCCATCATCTGAATGATCTCTTCGCAGCACCGCTTGGTCGCGCCCATGACGTTGGTCGGGTTGACGGCTTTGTCGGTCGAGACCATGATAAACTTGCGCACGCGGTATTTGTCCGCGAGCATGACGATGTTGAGCGTGCCGAAGACGTTGTTCTTGACCGCTTCTTCCGGATTGGTTTCCATCAGCGGAACGTGTTTGTGCGCGGCGGCATGGAAGACGATCTGCGGATGATATTGGCGGAACAGATCTTCCATTTTGTCATAGTCGCACATCGTCGCGATCTCGACGCGCACGTTGTAGTCCGCACCGTAGTTGCGCAGCAATTCCTGCTGGATGTTGTACGCGCAGTTTTCGTAGACGTCGAGGATGACGATGCGGCGCGGCTTGTATTTGGCGATCTGACGGCACAGCTCCGATCCGATCGATCCGCCGCCGCCTGTGATCAGTACGGTTTTATCGTAGATATAGCTGGCGATTCCCGCGTCGCCGAACATGATCTGCGGACGACCGAGCAAGTCTGCGATGTTGATGTCGCGGATCTGCTTGGTCATGTTGACGTCCTTGATCATTTCGCTCATGTAGGGCAGGACTTTGACCTGACATGCGGTTGCGTTGCAGTCGTTGAGAATGCGCTTGCGCGTATCGTTGTCGATGGACGGGATCGCAAAGATGATGTTGCTGATCGCGTATTTTGCGACGTACTTTTCGATCTCTTTGGTATTGCCGACGACGGGGACGTCGTCGATGATGCGTCCCAGTTTTTCGGGATCGTCGTCGAGCAGGCAAATCGGGTCGTAGATGCTGTTGGAACGCGTCAGTTCTTCCAGAATCGTGCTTGCGGTATAGCCCGCGCCGATGATCATCGTGCGTTTGCGCAGATGCGGCAACTGCTTGTCCCGCAAGCGCGAATAGGTGAATTCGTAGATCAGACGGGACATGATCAGCGTGCACGTGGACATAAAGCCCATAAACGCGTACGCCGGATACGCCTTAAAGGGTTGTTTGTTGAAATCCAGATCCGGATGCGCGATCTTATGCAAAAACGCCTGATCGATGATGACGAATACGATCAACGCAGCGGTACATGCGCCCAAAATGCGCAGGAAATCCTTTCCGCGCGCATACCGCCATACGACTTTGGGCACGCGGAACAGCCACAGTCCCAGCGCGTACACGACCAGCGCGACGGGCAACGCGATAAACGCGTCTGTAATGACCTGTTGCGACACGTCGCTCTGCAACACGTATGCCTGCGCCAAAATCGCAGACGCCATAAAGCAGACGCCGACGATGATCAAATCGATGACCATCAGCGCCAACTCTTTGAGCGAACGCATCGAAAAGGAATCTTTATCCAACCGCTGTTTCATTTACGATTCAGTCTCCGTATCCGTTTGGATTGGAAGATTGCCAGCGCCAGCTGTCGCGGCACATGTCGTCCAAACCGTAGCGGCAGGAAAATCCGATTTCCCGCAATGCAAGCGACGGATCGGCATAGCATTCCGCGATGTCGCCCGCGCGGCGCGGACCGACGGTATACGGGATCGCTTTGCCGCTGACGCGCTCGAACGCCTTGACCATGTCAAACACGCTATATCCGTGTCCGGTGCCGAGATTGTATGTGACGAGTCCGCAGTCGGTGCGCAGCTTGTTGAGGGCGAGAATGTGCCCGTGCGCCAAATCAAGCACATGGATATAGTCGCGGACGCCCGTGCCGTCGTGGGTCGGATAATCGTCGCCGAACACGTTGAGACGAGGCAGTTTGCCGATCGCGACCTGCGTGATATACGGCATCAGATTGTTGGGGACGCCGTTGGGATCTTCGCCGATCAAGCCGCTCGCATGCGCGCCGATCGGATTGAAGTAGCGCAACAGCGCGATATTCAGCGACGGATCCGCCTTGTAAATGTCGCGCAGCATGTCTTCGATCATCAGCTTGGTCGCGCCGTACGGATTGGTTGTCGAGAGCGCGAAATCTTCGCGGATCGGCACGCTCTTAGGCTGACCGTATACGGTTGCGGAAGAAGAGAATACCAGATTGCGGCATCCGAATTCGCGCATGACCTGCACGAGATTGAGCGTGCTGATCAGATTGTTGCGATAATATTCGAGCGGTTTGCGCACGGATTCGCCGACTGCTTTGAGTCCTGCGAAATGAATGACGGCGTCGATCGTTTCGTTGCGGAAAATTTCGCGCAGACGTTCGATGTCGCATACGTCGTATTCGTAAAACTTGATCTTCTTGCCGGTAATCTGTTCGACGCGGTCGAGCGCGACGCGCTTGCTGTTGCACAGATTGTCTACGACGACGGGTTCAAAGCCGTTTTCCGTCAAGTCGATTACGGTGTGGCTGCCGATATATCCGGCTCCGCCGGTAACCAGTACGCTCATGGATGCATCTCCTTATAGTCGATTATTTCTTGCGCACACAGTATTTATGTGCGATTTCGATCATTTTTTCGCTGCACGCTTCCATGCGGCCGACGAGTTTAAACTGCGTTCTCGCGCGCACGAGATTGTGCTCGGGGTATGCGGTCTTGAAATACAGATCGCCGTCCAGATAGTCCGTCAGGAAGCGCATGCCGCATTCGTAGGTCATCAAGATCGATCCGATATGCAGCATATCGAGTTCGGCAGTCGTGATTTTGTCGCCGATGCCGTCCAAAAATCCTTCGCAGTACGCTTCGTACAGCGACAGGTCGAAGTCCACTTTGCTCAGATCCTGTTCGTCTTCCAGAGCGGTCGAACAGCCGAACCGTACCGAATCTCCGAAGTCGTAGAGCAGACTGCCGGGCATGATCGTATCCAGATCGATGACGCAGATCGCCTTGCCGCTCGTCTTGTCGATCAGGACGTTGTTGAGCTTGGTGTCGTTGTGCGTGACGCGGAGCGGAATTTCGCCGCGGGAGAGCGCGTCCACGATTTTGCCGCAATACGCGTTGCGTTGGGTGACGAACGCGATTTCTTCCTGCGCCGACGCGCTGCGCCCCAACGGGTCTGCTTGGAGCGACGCGCAAAATTTTGCATAACGGTCTTTGGTGTTGTGGAAGTTTTCGATGACTTCGCACAGACCGCTCGCGTCGAATCCGTCCAAACGCGCGATAAAACGTCCGAACGCTCTGCCGCTGTCGGCAAAGATATTTTTGTCGTCTGCAATTTGATATGCGACGGTATTGTCGATAAATAAGTACGCGCGCCAGCAGTCGCGATTGACGATCTGATAGGTCGCGCCGTCGATCGTGCGGATCGGCGTCATGCATTCGCGCAGGCAGTCGCCGCCTTGGCTGCGAATGATGTCGCGCAGATAATCCGTGACCGTTTCGATATTGCGCATCAATCCTTGATAATTGGGGAATATGCGCGTATTGAGCCGTTGCATGATGTATTGATGTACGGCTTCGCCGTCGCGGCATACGACGAGATACGTGTCGTTGATGTGTCCGTTGCCGTGCGGCTCGATGGATTCTACCGTGCCGAAGAACCGAAATCCTGCGGCAATGTCTTTCAAATTCATAATATGTTCCTTAATAGCAAATGCGCACGGCTGTTGCCAGCCGTGCGTATCGAGCTTGCCTTACTTATCTTTTGACAGGCTTATAGCTTTCCAGATTCGCAAATTTGCATTTGCTGAAATCGAGCGGAGCGCCTTTGTAGCCGCCGTTCTTCGGAGCGTTTACGCCCTTTTCGGTGCCCAGTTCCGGCCAGTAGAGCGCAGCCAGCTGCAACGCGTTCGCGTCTACTTCCGCATCGTAGGAGAATACCGTCAACGCATCGTTACCGGTTTCGCCGCCCTTCTTGCAGTTCGCGTTCATCGGGCTGAGCACGACTTTCGCTTCGTCGGAAGCCATGAATTCGCTTCTTTCCCAGCTGGCGATCAGACCGTTGTCGTAGACGTTGATCGTGTTTTCGCACTTCGTGTAGGTCGGATTCTTCAATTCGATGTATTCTTTCGTGTCGCTGATCAGGGAAGCCTTTGCGTATTTGCAAGCTTCGTCGATTTTCTCTTTGAGATACACGAACTTGATCGTGTACAGCTTTTTGCTTGCGTCATAGGTAACGGTCGTCTGCGTCGAATCCAAGAAGGAAGCGTCGAAGTTGTACGTCGCCCAGCCCGCGCAATACGCGCCGGTCGTGTATTCCGTGCCGCCGTTCTCGAACGAACCGCTGTCCGTGCCTTCCAACGGATCCCACTGATGCGCGGGTTTTTCCGTCTCGGAGGGCGTGCTCGGCTCTGCCGCTTCTACCGTGTACATTTTGCCGGGTTTTTCCGGGAACGTGCTGCAGTATGCGCCGTAGATGTAGTTTTCCGCGCCGCCTTTTTCGCCGGGGAATTCCGCGCCGCCGTTGCTGCCGCGACGGAACGCGGTGAGCTGGTCGTTGCTGAAGCTTTGGATGTTGTATCCGAAGTTGCCTTTGATCGCGTCGGCGATTTTACCGATCGCGCCGTCCAGAGCCAGCTGCGTGATACCGGATACGGTCTGGCTGAACGTACCGTTCGTGCCGCGCATATACGAGTAAATGCTGGTCAGACCGACGTTGAGTTCTTCCGAGCTGAATACGATCATGCCGGTGCTCTTGACGTCTTTTGCTTTGACTTTCGCCGAAGTATTGACCATGTACGCCGCGTTGCCCGCTACCGTGTAGTTGCGAACCGCCATATTGTAGATGTTGGTCGCGATCTGCATGCGGTCTGCTTCGTTGTCGAGACTCAGACCGGTCTCGTCCAGCATCGTCTTTACGGGGACGACGTCCTTCATGTCTTCGCGACCGGAAATATCGACGTATTGTTGATATCCGTTGATCGAAGCGGAAAATGCGGGGATGCCGTTCCGGTCTCCGCCGCCGCAAGCCATCAAGCATGCGCACAGAACGGATACGATCAGCACGCAAACGATTGCGGTCACCCAAAGTTTCATTGCTCTGGAATTTGCTTTCATAATTTTCACCTCTCTAGATTTTATCCGTATACCTTTCATACGGATATATTTTATCATACACGATGTCGGATCGTTTGTAAAGGGTTTTCCGATAATCCGTTGCGCAATCTTTGCAAAATAAGCGCGGCGCGCGGCGCGGCTTTTTGTACACGGAGCGAAAAAATAACCGTTTGAAAATCCTTTCGGACACTTTGTGCGGCAATTGTCCGATATCTTGCGTTTCGCGCCGCCGATCGGCGTTGACAGCGCGCGCCGCGGAGCGTATAATAAAAAGCGAAAAAACCATTTCGGACGGAGGAAAATTCCGATGACAATTACCTTTCGCAACGTGCGCCCGCTGTGCGGCGGCGTCGTGCGGCAACTTTGCAACGTCACGGTGGAAGACGGCGTTATCGCGCGGATCGGGGGCGCTGCGGCGGGCAGAGAGATCGACGGCGGCGGCAATATTTTGGCGGCGGGATATATCGACGCGCATACGCACGGGGGATGGGGAAAAGATTGCATGGAGCCCGTGCAAGCGAGCATCGACACGCTTGCCGCGTACCATTTATCCGCGGGCGTAACGGCGTTCGTGCCGACGACGATGACGGCGCCGGCGGCGGACATCGCGCGCGCCGTGGACAATATCCGTCGTTACGACAGTCGCTATGCGCGTATTTTGGGCGTGCATTTGGAAGGACCGTTTCTCTCGCCCAAAGCGGCGGGCGCGCATCCGCCCCGACTGCTCGTAGATCCGATCGGCGAGCATGCCGATTGCGTATGGGACAATCTCGATCTCGTGCGGCGCGTCACGCTCGCGCCCGACCGCGTCGGCGCGGCGGAGTTTTGCCGCGAGGCGGTTGCGCGCGGCGTGCAGGTATCGCTCGGACACGATTGCAGCATCGACGACGAGATTTACGCCTGCATCGACGCGGGCGCGTCGTCGGTCACGCATATGTACAACTGTACGTCCCGTCCGTCGCGTCGTGACAATCCGCGTAAGCATCTGGGATTGACCGAAGTGGGCTTGACGGACGCGCGCATCGTCTGCGAAGTGATCGCCGACAACCGTCATGTGCCGGACGCGCTGTTCGGGATGATTTACAAGCTCAAAGGCTGGCAGGGGATTTGTCTGGTATCCGATTCGCTGAGCGTCGCGGGCATGCCGGCGGGCGATTATTATATCGGCGCGGGCGAGACCAAACAGCAGATCCGCGTCGAAGACGGCGTTGCCGTTCTGCCGAGCGAAAATACGTATGCGGGGTCGGTGACGCCCGTTTCGACGATGGCGAAGCGTCTGCATGCGGCGGGATATCCGGCGGCGGAATGCGTGTCGATGGCGACGCTCGTGCCGGCGCGGATGCTGGGACTGACCGATCGGGGCGACATCGCGCTAGGCGCGGTCGCGGATTTGAATCTGCTCGACGATTCTTTGACGGTGTTGCGCACGTATCTGGCGGGCGAGCCGGCGGACGCGCCCGTTCGGGCATAAAAGGAGATCGGGTATGGCGAAGTTGGAGAAATTCATATTCGATTTGGACGATCGTTTCAAGGACGGTTTTACCAACCGCGTCCAAACGCGGCGCAACGTTACGCTGATTCGCGACGTCGCGTACGGCGAAGAGGAATGTTGCAAGCTCGATCTGTGTTACGATGCGGATCACGACGGCGAATTTCCCGTATGGATCAACATCCACGGCGGCGGATGGGTCACCGGCGACAAACATTGGCGGCGCGGACAGGGTATGCTGTATGCGGATATGGGGCTGTTTGTCGTGACGCCCAATTACGGATTATCGCCACAGTATCGCTATCACGAGGCGCTGGGACATCTCAATCGCGCATTGCGCTGGGTGTACGAACACGCGCAGGAATACCGTTTGGATCTGCGACACGTCTTTATATCCGGAGATTCGGCGGGCGGGCAGCTTGCCTGTCTGTTGGCGGCGGTCAGCGGCAATGCCGCGTTTTGGGCGCGACTGGGACAGGAGCCGAGCGGCATCGCGTTTTGCGGCGCGGCGCTCGCGTGCGGCGCGTACGACTTCGACGCGATGCGACGCAATCCGGTCGCGTTGCCGATGGTGCGCGATATGATCGGGCTGAAACCCAAATCCATCGACCGTTATCCGTATCGCGATATGCTGTATGCGGTGGATTGGGTAAACGCGGATTTTCCGCAGGACGTATTGATCGCGTACGGCAGATGGGACGTATTCGTCCGCGGACACGAGCAGTTGCTTGCCGACAAACTCCGTTCGTTGGGCAAACGGTATTGGCTGTATCGCGGCGGCGGGACGGGCGATCACTGCTTCCATCTGTGGTACCGTCGCAAAGCGTCGCGCATATTCTACGACGCGGTGCAAAAATACGTGGAACAGAAATGCGCCGACGACGCAGTCGATTTGCCCGCGCCGATCGTCGGATATCCGCAGCTTGCGCCGTGCAAATGCGAGTGACCGTCGTATTGCGTACGGGAAATGCAGACAAATACGGGACGGAAGATGCGGACTTTCGGGAAAAGTATTTTGCGACCGAGAGGACGATAGCGCAGTGAAAGTTCAAAGAAGATAGGATTGGCAGATTGTTATCGTTCCTATCGTTCGACTGGAAACAGTATCTTGAAGAGAAGTTACCTTCGATGATGGATGCGGCGCAACGTCAAATCGAGGTTTTAAGGAAAGAAGAGAAAGAAATAGATATTGAGATCGGCGATCGCCAAGCAATATCAAATATAAGGATCGGCAAATAAGTAAATCGGCGATTTGATAAACAGCCAAATATGCAAAAAGGGAGAATTAAAAATGGAAAAACGTTTGAGTGAAGAAGAAATAGACCGTATGGCACGTGCGGCGAGAGTGATCTGTGAAGCATCGGACGGAAAGGTAAGCGATTTTGCTTTCGAACTTTCAAAAGAGATTGGTAGAGGAAATATCACGGGAGATGAAGCAGTTGCATTGACTAGAAAATATCATGACCAACAGGATGCTAAATGTTAAAATATGATCAAGATCGTGAAAAATCCGGTAATATACGATCATCTTGAGGGAGAGCCTGATTGAAATACGCGGGAATAAATCGAATATCAAAAAAGGAAGGGCAACCTTCCTTTTTTTGATCGGGCGCAGTCGATCGCCGGCTTTGGCAAATGTTCGGCGGTTGCATTATAGGAATCGACAGATCGCGCAACTGACGATCGCGCCCGCATAACACGCGAACAGCGATACCGGAATCGCATACCGCAGCTTTTTGACCTTGCAGGTAGAAAAATAAATGCTGGCGATATAGAAGACCGTTTCGCTTGCGCCGACGATGACCGATCCGCACCGCGCGATATAGCTGTCCGCGCCGTAGGTTTTGTAGATGTTTTCCAGCAGCGCGATGCTGCCGTTGCCGCTCAGCGGACGGATGACGAGCAGTTCGCACAGTTCTTCCGGGATGCCCAATACGCGCAGCACCGGCGCGCAGACCTTGGACATCCATACGTTCAGACCGCTCATCGAAAACAATTCCACCGCGATCAAGATCGCGCACAGGAACGGGAAGATCGACCAGATGAGTTTGAGACTTTCTTTCGCGCCCGTCGCAAAGCTGTCGAATACCGATACTTTGCGTACGAATCCGATCGCGATCACGCCGACGATGAAGAGCGGTAAAATATATGCGCTCATTGCAGAGAGGCTCCTTTGAGCGGGGCGTTCAAAGCGGGGTGTTCGGCGGCGCGCTTGCGGGACGGGATCGCGCACAGTTTCGCCAATACGATTCCGATCGCCGTCGTGACCGCGGTCGCGAGCAAGGACGGCAGTATGATATCCGACGCGGACGCGGAACCGGCAGCGGAACGCAGTCCGATGATCGTCGCGGGCAACAGTTGGATGGACGTGCAGTTGATGATCATGAACAAGATCATATGATCGGTCGCGCGGTCGGATCCGTCTTGCATGTGTTCCATCGCTTTGATGCCCAGCGGCGTCGCCGCGCCGCCCATGCCGAGCAAGTTGGCGGAGAAGTTCATGCTGATGTATTCGAGCGCTTTGTCCGATTCGCCGCGGAACAGTTTGCGCGTGATCGGGCGGAACATGCGATTGAGCAATCGATTCAGACCGATCTTTTCCATGATGTCGAGCACGCTCAGCCAGATCGCATAGATCGCGGCGAGCGTCATTGCCAGTTGGATCGCGTTTTTCGCGCCGCCCAGCATGATCGGAAATGCCGACTCGGGCGATACGATCAGGATGAGAATCAGCGACGACACGACCATGATACAATAGATAAGATTCATGCGCACCTCCGAGCCTTGTCCTATATATATGGCGGACAAGCCGCGCTTAGAATCGTTGCGGGATGCAAATAAACCTTTGCCGTCGCGGCGCAGGCAGCGGATTTGTCGAACGGCTCGGCGTACAGACAGGATTTGCGTCGCTTTTTCGAAGCGATGGTGTACAGGTAGCCTGTTTGGCAAAAACTTTCGCATCTTGTAAGAAAAGACTTGCACGCGATCGGTCGATTGGGTATAATCAAAGTCAAATTATACTTACAAAAGATAAAATAAAATGAGAAAATTCAATACGTTACGCGCACGCAAGTTCGGACGAATCGTACGGACGGCGTGCTGGATATGCGCAATTTGCTGGTTGCTCGGCGGTTGCGTATCCGACCCGTGCGCGCATGGACACGAATACGGCGATTGGACGACTTACGACTCGACTTGCGCGGTGCAGGGCACGCGCGAGCGCGGTTGCGTCCGTTGCGGGCATCGCGAGACGGAGCAACTGGCGTTGAGCGCGCACGATTATCGGATCACGACGCATGCGCCGACCTGCGAAGACGCGGGATATGCGGAATACGTCTGTATCGTATGCGGGGACAGCCGCATCGACGATTGTACAGACGCATTGGGACACGACGACCGTCTATATATCGAGTCGCCGAGTTGTCTGGACGCGGGTCTTCGATATTTTCGGTGCGAGCGTTGCGATCGCATTGCGGGAGCAGAGACGCTTGCGCCCGAAGGACATCGCTTCGAGCGCGGGGCGTGCGCGACCTGCGGCGCGTTGCAGACGCCGCAATTGCAACTGCGCGCATGCGCGGACGGATACGAAGTATACGGATTGTCCGATGCCGTAACGGATACGGTTTATATTCCCGACATATACAAAGGTTTGCCCGTCGTGGCGATTGCGGATCGCGCGTTTGAACGCGCGACGTTTTCCGATGCGGTGTTGCCGACGACGTTGAAGCGGATCGGCGCGTACGCGTTTGCGCGGTGCGCCCGATTGCAAAGCATCGTTATCCCCGCTCGCGTGACGACGATCGGTCCGTGCGCGCTGCTCGAATGCAGCGGTTTGACGGATGTGCAAGTGCCGTTTATCGGTTCGAGCGCCGACGCGCAAGACGGATTTTTGGCATACCTGTTCGGCGCATCCGATTTGGTTGATATCAAAGACTCGATATTTCCGTCGCGTCTGACGCGCGTGACGGTGTCGGGCGATTCGGCTTCGTCCGCCTATATCGGCAAAAACGCGTTTTATGGACTAAAATGCGAATCGGTGCGATTGGGCGTCGGCATCGCCGAAGTGCGGCAGGGAGCGTTCAGCGCGTGCGAGATCGATGAGATCCGCATCACCGATGCGTCGCTCGTCTGCGAAGATCATATCGTCAACACGCCGTATCAACCGATATTTGTCTGTACGTTTGACCCGAACAACGGGGCTTGGGGCGAAAAGTGGAACTTCAATCTGTTGTTGGGTGCGGAAGTGTTCGTCAGGATCGAGTTGTCCCGCGCGTTGCGGCTCATATCCGCGTTTTGGTCGGTGCGATTGCTTTAAGGGATCTATAATTTTTACGCGCGTTTCGCGCGCTTGACATTCCGTTTCGGTTTGGGTAATTTTGTTTATGCGCGCTGCAATCCTAGCCGATTGTCGTTACAAAACTTGGATTACTTGCTGCGCCGGGTATTGGAATCTAAGCGCACAAAGGCGGTGTGGAATATGGATCACGATTTCGAGACTTTGGCAAGACGGTATGTCGAAGTCTGTGCTGCATGCGGCTATTCGGTTACGGTCATCCGTTTGGCGGCGCGGATTGCGGCAGGGACCGGCGACAGAATGGACGAGATGTTGCGCCGATATATCGTTTTGGCTGAACGCGGTTGCAGAGAAAGCGAATTCGCGAAAATCGTAGTTGCGGATCTCGATCCGTAATCAATCCGAGACGGCAATGCGCCGTCTCATTTTTTATAGCGGTATGCGGCGATGCGGCGCGCTTTGTCCGATATTCGCGCTTGCGCGGAGCGCGGCGTTGTGGTATGCTGTGTATATGGAAGACAAAGAATTTTACGAGCGTCAAGCCGAGCTTGCGCGCGCCAATGCTTATGCGCCGTACAGCGGCTATTCGGTCGGCGCGTGCGTCGTGTGCAAAGACGGCGCTTATTATACGGGTTGCAATGTCGAAAACGCGTCGTACGGCGCGACGATGTGCGCCGAGCGCAACGCCGTCGCGGCGGCGGTTGCGGCGGGACAGCGCGAGATCGAGGCGGTATATCTCGTTTCGAGCGGACGGGATATGCCGTATCCGTGCGGTATTTGTCGGCAGGTGCTTGCCGAGTTCGGCAATCCGAGCGTGTTTGTGCGCAACGCGGACGGCAGACGGGACGTCGCAACGCTTGCGGAGTTGTTGCCCAACGGATTTTGTTTGCGCAAATAGCGGATTTGCGATCTACTAGGATCGCGCATTCGTTTGCGCAACCGAGGCGGAGTTGTCCGACGCGGACGGAAGATACGCAAAAGGGGCGCGGCAGATTTTACCGCGCCCCTTTTGCATGTTCCCAATCGGGTTACATCGCGCTCAGTCGTTGTTTTTGAGCCAGCGGCTGACTTCGGTT